>JADJPA010000001.1:2597500-2897500 GCA_016713505.1 Candidatus Competibacteraceae bacterium
TCCGGGCTAGCGTGCGGCCGCACGCGGTCCCCCCGTCGCAGCACCGCCAAGGATCGGTAGCCATCACCTTTAGGATCACGTTGGATTTCGAGGCGGCCGTCCCGGAGGTTGACGATCCAATACTCGCCAAGCCTGTTGCGCGCGTAGAGGGCCTGCCTGATTTTGCGACCCAGCGCCAGCAAGCGATCAGCCGCTGCGACGGCGGGCCCGGCGCTCGTCGGACCACCGCGCCTGTAATCCTGCGCCTCGCCGGAACCGCGGCAATACCCGGCTCGGGTTCCGAACTCTCATCAAGCACCAGCGGCATCTGGGTACGGAGAACATAGCCTTCCTAAAATGCGCCTCGCAAAACTTCTTCAATCGGCCAGCTAACAGTCGCAGGAAAGCTTTTTTGTGGCGGCATATCGACGACTCCATCCAGCAATTCCACGGGCTCTTCCGGTTGAAATACGTCCTGTAGCCCCATGTCTTCCTCTTGTTGCCGGGTCCAGCGATGGACCGGCGCCAGCATCGCGACCATTCGAGAACGCCTGCTTCAAGCATCGGGACCGGCGTTAGCGGCCGAAACAGACTGAACGATCAATGAGTGACTCATGAACGAAATCATAGCGGCGACCGACCGCATTCTGCTCCGTCAGGACTATCCCGGCGGCTATACCCTGCTGCGGGTCACCACCGAACTCGCCGCCCAAATCCTGCCGGGCCATGCGTTGCGGATCGACGGCGCGTTCTGGCCGGTGTTGCAGCCCGCGCCCGCGCGAGCGTGGGTGGAATGCCTGCAACGCGCTATCGCGCCCCCAGGCACAGGCCATCCCCTTTCCGTCAGCGGTCCGTTCGGCGAGCCGTTCGACCTTGACGCCGCCACCCCGCGCGCCTTGCTATTCGCGGATAACGACGGCCTCGCGCAGATCGTCTATCTGGCGCGAGCGCTACGCGCCCGGCAGCCTCGGGTCAAGCCTTTCGCGCTCTTCGACCTGCAACCGCCGCTGCCGTTTCGACCGCCGCCTTCCAAGATCATCACGCCCGGCTTGCCGGCCGGGGTCATCGCCGCGCTACCCTTGTTGGAGGATTGGGCCATTCCCAATCGGATCGCCTGTCCCGCCGGCGATCAGGCCGGCTGTTTCGAAGGTAAAGCCACCGAACTGGCCCAAAGCTGGCTGGACATCTCGCAAGGCGTGGCCGACGTGACCGCCTTCGCCTGCGGCGGCCACGCCCTGCTGGATGCCGTCCGCGAGTTGGCCGGCCGTTACCAGCTGGCCTGCCAAACGCGCGCCGCCTTGGGAGTTCATTAAGCCCTATTGTCGGAAAGAGGCTTTGTTCTGCGCATAGGTAATGGCCTCATCGCGATTGACTAGCCCCTTCTTGATCAGATCCAGCAAATGCTGGTCGAGGGTCTGCATCCCGTAGGCGGCGCCGGTCTGAATGGAGGAATACATCTGGGCCACCTTGTCTTCGCGGATCAGGTTGCGGATCGCTGGCACGCCGACCATGATTTCCCAGGCGGCGGTGCGGCCGCCGCCCTTTTTCTTGAGCAGCGCTTGCGAAATCACCGCCCGCAGCGATTCGGACAGCATCGAGCGCACCATCGGTTTCTCGCCGGCGGGGAACACGTCGATGATGCGGTCGATGGTCTTGGGGGCGGAACTGGTGTGCAGGGTGCCGAACACCAAGTGACCGGTTTCGGAGGCGGTCAGGGCCAGCCGGATGGTTTCCTGATCGCGCATTTCGCCGACCAGGATGATGTCGGGGTCTTCGCGCAGCGCCGAACGCAGCGCCTCGTTGAAGCCGAGCGTGTCGCGATGCACCTCGCGCTGGTTGATCAGGCAGCGCTGGCTCTGATGGACGAACTCGATGGGGTCTTCGATGGTCAGGATGTGACCGTACTCATTTTTGTTGATGTGATCGATCATCGCCGCCAGGGTGGTGGACTTGCCCGAACCGGTCGGGCCGGTGACCAGGACCAGACCGCGCGGGGCGGCGATCAAATCCCGGAATACCTGCGGGCAGCCGAGATCCTCCAGGCTCTTGATCTGAGTGGGAATGGTGCGGAAGACGCCGGCCGCGCCGCGATCCTGATTGAAGGCGTTGACGCGAAACCGGGCCAGCTTCGGGATCTCGAACGAAAAGTCGCACTCCAGAAACTCGTCGTAATCCTTGCGCTGCTTGTCGTTCATGATGTCATAGATCAGACCATGCACCATTTTATGGTCTAGCGGCGGCACATTGATGCGGCGCACGTCGCCATCGACCCGGATCATCGGCGGCAATCCGGCCGAAAGATGCAAGTCCGATGCATTGTTACTGACTGAAAAACCTAATAATTCGTCAAGGGTCACAGCCGGTGCTCCTAAGTATGCCGGGAATCGTCCGCCGGCGGACGGCTCTTAAAGCGGATTTCGAATAGTATATAGCGCAAAACCCTTGTAAACCGCCCGGTCATCCCCGAGAGACCTCAACATGAACAGCGATCTGCCCGCACGCTTGACAGCGGTTTTAGCCCGCATCCGTGCCGCCGAGCGCCGCTTCGAGCGCCCGGCGGGTTCGGTCCGGCTGCTGGCGGTCAGCAAAACGCAAACCGCAGCCGCCATCGCCCGCTTGGCTGGCGCGGGCCAGCACTGTTTCGGTGAAAACTATCTACAGGAAAGCCTGGATAAAATGCGCGAGCTGCTGGATCTCGACTTGGAATGGCATTTTATCGGCCCCATCCAGGCCAACAAGACCCGTCTCATCGCCGAACGGTTCGCCTGGGTTCACAGCGTGGATCGACTAAAAGTCGCCGAACGCCTGAGCGCGCAACGGCCCGGCTCGCTACCGCCCCTGAACCTCTGCCTTCAGATCAATATCAGCCGGGAAGACAGCAAACACGGCCTGGACGAGACGGAGGTTCCGGCCCTCGCCAAGGCGGTATCCACGCTGCCGCAACTACGGCTGCGCGGGCTGATGGCGGTTCCCGCGCCGGCGGCGGACTTCAACGCCCAACGCGAACCCCTGGCCCGGCTTCGCGTGATTCAAGAGCGACTGATCGCGCAAGATTTGCCGCTCGACACCTTGTCCATGGGCATGACCGACGATCTTGAGGCCGCCATCGCCGAAGGCAGCACGCTGGTGCGGATCGGCACCGCGCTCTTCGGACCCCGCGCCTGAACGAGCGGTTTGCAGTATGCTAAGTGTTTAACCAACCCGACCAGGTTCGAACCGACCCGCCAAAATCGTTTTGCCGCACTGGAAGCTGATCGATGCCGCCACCCGTTTCGAGCGTTATCTCTCGCATCGCCCGCCGTTTGGCAGGCTTGGCATTGCTGGCCGCGCCACTCCTCGCCGGAGCAGACGACAACTATTTGCGCGAGATTGAAGAAGAGGCCAAGCACCAAGCCACGATCCTGACCACCAGCCAACCCCTGCCCTCGCCATTTCAGGAGCCACCGGCGCCGCCCGCACCGCCGGTCGCCGGCGCGAGCACGGACGCGGCCCCCGAGCGATTGGCGTCGGGATTGGACCGGGCCGCCTTTGAAAAAGCGTTGCGAGACCGATTACCGAAAGAACGCTACGCCTCTTTTCAACGGCTCGGTAATGCCGATCAACAACAAGTTTACCAACATTATCAGAAAGATAGCGGCATCGCTAGCATCAGCGAGCAGATCGTCCGACTGGCGTCTGGAAAACCCTGAAGCCATTTGCGAGCACCTGCGTCACGGCGCTCGGTTCCCTTGGAAGCTACCCAAAAACACCACGAGGTGGTGATGACAGAGCTCTCAATCGCCTTCATCGGTGGAGGCAACATGACCCGCAGCCTGATCGGCGGCCTGATCGCCGGCGGCCACATTCCCGATCAGATCCAGGTGGCGGAGCCCGACGCCGGCCAGCGGGAGTTCCTGCGCAGCCGCTACGGAGTTCCCACCAGCGCCGACAACCCGGCCGTGATCGAACATGCCCAAGCCATCGTTCTGGCGGTCAAGCCGCAGATCCTACAGGAAGTCGCCCGGCAGCTCGCGCCTGAAATTCAACGCTGCCAGCCCCTGGTTATCTCCATCGCCGCCGGCGTGCGCGAGCCGGATTTGCGCCGCTGGCTGGGCGGCGGCAGCTTGGCTCTGGTGCGAACCATGCCCAACACACCGGCTCTGGTCGGCAGCGCCGCCAGCGCGCTGTTCGCCAACGAATTCGTCTCGGAAAAGCGCCGGCAACTGGCGGAATCACTGTTGCGGGCGGTCGGCGCGACGGTCTGGGTCGATGATGAAAGCCTGCTGGATACGGTGACCGCCTTGTCCGGCAGCGGGCCGGCTTACTTTTTTTTGCTGATGGAAGCACTGGAGCAGGCGGCGCTCGATTTGGGTTTGGATGCCGACACCGCTCGCCTACTGACGCTTCAGACCGCCTTCGGCGCGGCCAAGATGGCGTTAGAGAGCGTGGAAAGCCCCGCCATCTTACGCGCTCGGGTCACGTCGCCGGGCGGTACGACCGAACGCGCCCTGGCGATCCTGCGCGACGGCGGCGTCGAAACGCTGCTGGCCAAAGCGTTGGAGGCCGCCCGCCAGCGCGCCCACGAGTTGGGTGATTTATTGGGGAGACAACCATGACCGCCACTATCTTCCTGATTCAGACGCTTTTTGGGTTTTATATCCTGGCGGTGATGCTGCGTTTTCTGTTGCAATGCGTGCGCGCCGATTTCTATAACCCGCTGGTGCAATTTCTGGTTCGGATCACCAACCCGCTGCTGGTGCCGCTGCGCCGGATCGTTCCAGGTTATCGGGGCTGGGATTTAGCCTCAATCGTGCTGGCCTTCACCTTGCAACTGGTCGAAATCGCGGTGGTGACCCTGCTGCTGGGCCGGGATGCCAACATCGGCGGCTTGATGCTGTTGACCGTCATGGAACTGCTCAAGCTGCTGATCAATATTTATCTCTGGGGCGTGGTGATTCAGGCCGTTCTAAGCTGGTTTAGCCCCGACCCCTATCATCCGGCGGCGCGGGTGTTGGCCCAGCTGACCGCACCGTTACTGCGACCGGCCCGCCGCTTGTTACCGCCGATTTCCGGCGTGGACCTATCGCCCATGGTGGTGATCGTGGCTCTCATTTTCATCAGCCTGCTGCTTCAGGATTTCCTGGGATTTTGGCTCGGAGCCCGTTGAAAGCATGGAGCCGGGCTGGTATCGCTGGGAGGGCGCGGATTTGATCTTGCAGGTGCGCGCCCAACCGCGCGCCGGGCGCGACGAATGGCTGGAACCGCGCGGCGGCCGGATTTGCGTCCGAATTGCCGCGCCGCCGGTGGACGGCAAGGCCAACGCGCATCTGCGGGAATTTCTGGCCGCCCTGTTTGGAGTCGCGAAACACCAAGTGACCCTGTTGGCCGGAGAGACGGGCCGCGACAAGCGAATGCGCATCGCCGCACCGCGCCGGCTGCCGCCGGGAATCGGGCCTTCAAGCGCGCCTTAAGCGCCCTTGCAAACTCGCTCTTTCCAAAAAACTGAAAAACTTATGAATTGATCTTGAGTCCGGCCGTTGCCGCCAAACCCGCCGCCCATTAGACTGGACCTCCCGTTTTTACACGATCCCCCAAGCCTCTCACAACTCCGTTCAGAAGTACGATGCCGAACAATTTTCCCCCGGATTCGGTCGGGGTGGTCAGCCCCCAGACCGCGCGCTTCGTCGAACCGCTGGCGCTGGATTGCGGCCGTTCGCTGGCCGAATACGAAATCGTTTACGAAACCTATGGCGCCCTCAATGCCGCCGCCAGCAACGCTGTGCTGATCTGCCACGCCTTATCGGGCGACCATCACGTCGCCGGCTATCACCGGGACGGCGACCCCAGCAAACCGGGTTGGTGGGATAACTGCATCGGACCCGGCAAACCGATTGATACCGACCAGTTCTTCGTCGTGTGCTGCAACAATCTGGGTGGCTGCAAAGGCTCCACCGGCCCCACCGCCATCAACCCCGACACCCGCAAACCCTACGGGCCGGATTTCCCCATCGTCACCGTCAAGGACTGGGTGCGCAGCCAAGCTCGGCTGGCCGATCACCTCGGCGTCCGGCGCTGGGCGGCGATCGTCGGCGGCAGCCTCGGCGGAATGCAGGCCATGCAATGGGCCATCACCTTTCCCGACCGGGTGCGCCACTCGCTGGTGATCGCCGCCGCGCCGCGCCTGTCGGCCCAAAACATCGCCTTCAACGAAGTCGCGCGCCAGGCGATCCTGTCCGATCCCGATTTTCACCACGGCCACTATTACGAATTCGGCGTGGTTCCGCGCCGCGGCTTGATGATCGCCCGAATGTTGGGACATATCACCTATTTGTCCGATGAAGGGATGCGCGCCAAATTCGGCCGCGAGCTGCGCGAAGGCACCCCGAACTTCCACTTCAATTTCGACACCGAATTTCAGGTGGAAAGTTATCTGCGCCATCAAGGGCGCGCCTTCGTGGACCGCTTCGACGCCAACACCTATTTGCTGATCACCAAGACGCTGGATTACTTCGACCCGGCGGCCGACTTCGACCAGGATTTATCGGCCGCGCTCCACCGCGCCCAAGCGGGGTTCCTGGTCGTCTCATTCACCAGCGACTGGCGGTTCGCGCCAGCCCGCTCGCGCGAGATCGTGCGCGATCTGGTGCGAGCGGGCCGCGAGGTCAGCTACGTCGAAGTGCCGTCCGAATACGGCCATGACGCCTTTTTGATGCCGATCCCGCTTTATCACGAGGCCTTGCGCTCCTATCTGGTCAGAGTCGCCAGGGAGGTCAACGATCATGCGGCCTGAACTGGAACTGATCGGCGACTGGATCCGTCCCGGCGCGCGGGTGCTGGACCTGGGCTGCGGCGATGGCGCGCTGCTGTCCCATCTGCGCGCCCGCCGGCAAGTCAGCGGTTACGGCCTGGAAATCGATACCGCCAACATCGTCAAGTGCATTCAGGCCGGCGTCAGCGTGATTCACGCCGATCTGGAGGACGGTTTGGCGGACTTCGGCGACGCTAGCTTCGATTACGTCATCATGACCCAAACCTTGCAGGCGGTGCGCCATACCGAAGCGCTGCTGGATGAGATGCTGCGGGTGGGCCGTCAGGGTATCGTGACCTTTCCCAATTTCGGCTTTTGGCGCTGTCGGGCTCAGGTCGCCTTGCAGGGCTTGATGCCGGTGGTCAAGACCTTACCCTATCAGTGGTACGATACGCCTAACGTTCATCTGTTCACGCTCCGCGATTTTGAAGCGCTATGCCGACGCAAGCGCATCGATATCCTGGAACGCACGGTACTGGATCACGCCCACCGGACTTGGCTCGGGTCGCGGCTGTGGCCCAACCTGCTGAGTGAAATCGCACTGTACCGGCTCAGTCGCGCCTGAGCGGCCCGTATGCCGCATCCCAACCGCCCTTGGCTGGATTCTGGAGATTCGCGATGTTGACTACCCTGCTTGCCCTTCGCCGCCGCACTCACCCGCTCGTTCGCCCGCGCGGCTTCACCCTGATCGAAGTCATGGTCGTGGTGGTGATTCTCAGCATTCTGGCGGCGGTGGTGGTGCCGCGCATCATGGATAATCCCGACAAGGCCCGCGTAGTCAAAGCCAAGCAGGATATCCGGGTGCTCAAGAACCAACTGGATTTGTACCGCTTGCACAACTTCCGCTATCCGACCACCGAACAGGGCCTGGAGGCGCTGGTGCACAAGCCGGCGGACGCAACCCGCTGGCAGGAAGGCGGCTACCTCGATAAGCTGCCCAAGGACCCCTGGAGCAAACCCTATCAATATCTCAATCCCGGCCAGCACGGCGAGATCGACATCTATTCCCTGGGCGCCGACGGCCAACCGGGCGGCGAGGGCGTGGATGCCGACATCGGCAATTGGAATCTAGACGACTGACCGGTAACGAACCGCCGAAACATTCGATGATCGCCCCAGCGCGCGGCTTCACCCTGCTGGAAATCCTGATCGTGATGGTGCTGATCGGCATCATCACCAGCTTCGCCCTGCTCTCGGTCGGCGGCGGACCTCGGGAGCGCTTGGCGGAAGAAGCCCAGCGGCTGGCGGCGCTGGTCGAACTGCACCAGCAAGAAGCCACTCTGAGCGGCGAAACTCGCGGCATCCAATTCGCCCGAACCGGCTACGCCATCCTGCGTCAGGACGGAAAAGGAATATGGCAAGCACCGGCCGCTGCCGGGACTCTGATCCAGCATCAGTTACCCCCTGAAATCGTCCTGGGACTGTGGGTCGAAGGCCGGTTGGCGCCTCTGAAAGAATCTGCTAACCGGCCGCAGGTGTTACTGCTGGCGAGCGGTGAAACCACGGAATTCGTCGCCGTCTTCGGACTCGCCGACGAGCAAGGACGGGGGCCGGACGCTGCCCTGTATCGGGTCGCGAGCGACCCGATGGGCCGGCTGACGGCGGGCGCGGTCACCCGATGAAACGCGCGGCGGGATTCACCCTGCTGGAGGTATTGGTCGCGCTGGCGGTGTTGGCCATCGCCATGGGCGCGATCATCAGCGTCGCTACCCAGAGCGCCAATACGGTCGGTTATCTGCGCGATCAAACCTTCGCCGGCTGGGTCGCTCTCAATAAGATCAATGAATTGTTGCTCGATCCCGAAGCTTGGCCCGAACGAGGCGGGCGCAAGGGCAACAGCGAACTGGCCAACCGAACGTGGTTTTGGGAAACGCGCTTTCAAAAGACCTCGGATGCCGACCTCATCGCTCTGGAAATCGTGGTGCGCCCCCGCGAGGGCGGGTCGGTGCTGAGCGTGCTGACGGCCTTCAAAAGCCGCCCGCCCAAGGACGAAACCCCAGACCCCGCTGGCCCAGAACAAGCCGCTGCCCCGCCGCAAGAGCCGCCTGCGTCGGTTCCGACGGCCAAGCCCAAGCCGCCCTCGCCATGAGATTCGCATGAGATTCGCGGCGCGCGGTTTCACGTTGCTGGAGCTGCTGGTCGCCCTGGCGGTATTCGCCATCATGGCCACCGCCGCCTACAGCGGCCTGCGCAACGTTCTGGTCACCCGCAGCGTCGTGGAGACCCAAAGCCGCCGGCTGGCGCTGGTGCAACTGGCGGTTTTCCGGCTGGAGCAGGATATCGAGCAGGCGGTGCCGCGCGCCATTCGCGATGAATACGGCGAACCGCAGGCCGCGCTGCTCGGCGGCGAACTGGCCGGCGACCGGCTGACTCTGACGCGCGCCGGCTGGGACAATCCGCTCGGTCAGCCGCGCGCCGGCTTGCAGCGAGTTGCTTATCGGCTGCGGGACGGACGCTTGTGGCGGCTTTATTGGGATGTCCTGGATCGCGGTGGCTTGGGCGAACCGCGTGAAACCCTGCTGCTGGAGCGGGTCCGGGAATTCCGGGTACGCTTTCTCAAGGGCAAGGAATGGCAAAACGACTGGCCGTCGACGGCCAGCGATGGCGGCGGAGGCGGCCATGGCGGTGGAATCGGCGCTGAAAACGCCGCTCGGAAAAATCTCGACGCGCTGCCCCGCGCGGTCGAAATCAGCTTGACCCTGGAGGATTGGGGTGAAATCAGCCGCTTGTTGCCCCTACCCGGTTGACGCCGGGTCTGGCCGCCCTCCGTCGACCGTGCGGCTGGCCGGTTTTGAGCGCTCGCAAACCGGCGTCGCGCTAATTACGGTCTTGTTGATCGTCTTTCTGGCCAGCGTCACCGCGACCAGCCTCGCCGCCCTGCAACAGATCGCCATCCGTCGCAGCACGGTTCTCCAACACCAGCAGCAAGCCCGACTGTATACCCTGGCCATCGAACAGTGGGCGGTCCTCGTTTTAGCCCGCGACAGCCAGCAGAACGAGACCGACCACCTCCATGAGGAATGGGCTAACGCATCGTCGGCCCTGCCGGTCACAGAAGGCGTGCTCTCGGCCCAGCTCCGCGATCTCCAAGGTTGTTTCAATCTCAACAATCTATGGCAGTCCGCTTCCTCGGCGAGCGCGACCGGCTCCGAAGACCCCAATTCGGATGCCAACCCGGATGCCAACCCGGATGCCAACCCGGAAAATCCGTCGAAAGACGGTAAAGACCCCGCGAAATCGCGCCAAGACCCGCAGGCCGCCGCCAAGGAAGGCGTCAATCCGCCCAAAAAGCCGTCTTCAGAGCAATCAGCCAGCGACCCAGCTCAAGATCCCGAGGTCCAGTCGGGCAAAGCGCGCTTGAATCAGGTGCAATATCAAGTTTTTCAGCGCCTGCTCAGCGCGCTCGAACTCAAACCCGAGCTGGCGCAGGCTATCGTCGACTGGATCGATCCCGATCAAGACCCCATCTTTCCCGACGGTGCCGAAGATAGCGATTACAACGTGCTGACCCCGGCTTATCTGGCCGCCAACCGACCCCTGTCGAGCGTGACGGAGCTACGGTTGATTAAAGGCATGGATCAGAACGCTTACGATAAACTGGCGCCGCTGGTTTGCGCGTTGCCTTCCAAGACGCCTTTGAACGTCAATACCGCGCCAGCGCAAGTGCTGGCGGCTTTGACGGAAGGTAAAGACCCCAAGGCAATGGAGCAGCTGTTGAAAAACCGGCCAGCGGAGGGCTACAAAAACGTGGACGAGTTTCTGAACGCGGCCGAGCTGACCGTGGACGCCACCCTGAAAAGCCAACTCAGCGTCGCCACCCAACATTTTTTATTGCAAGCCGAGGCGCGGGTGGGCGACGGGCGCGCGATGTTATACAGTACTTTATATCGCACTAAAAACAGTGTCCGCGTCCGGCGGCGCAGCTTTGGCAACCAGGACTAAACAACTTTGCCCGCTCAATCGTTTTTTTTCCGATTGCTTTCCTCCGAACAGGCCGAATGGCGGCGTCCCGATGGCGGCATCCGGCGCGGCGCGCTCTCCGAACTCGCCGCGGAAGCCGCCGGAGCGCGACAGATTTTAGTCGCGCCAGGCGAGGCGATCATGCTGAACCCAGTAATCGTACCCAGTCGCAAACGGACGACCTGGGCTCGGGCCATCCCCTACGCGCTCGAAGATCAATTGGTCGAGGATATCGAGGCGCTACATTTCGTCCTGGGCAACACGCCGGAAGGCGACCGGCTGCCCGTGGCGATCGTCAACCACAGCGCACTGCGCGCTTGGCTGGATGTATGCCACCTAAACGGGATCGCTCCGGCCGCCGCCATCCCGGACATCCTACTGGTTCCCTGGCAGGAGGGCGACTGGAGCGTGCTGCTGGAAGACCGGCGGGCCGTGGTGCGGGTCGGTCGCTGGGAGGGTTTCGCCACGGAGCGGGATACGCTGGGACTGCTGCTGGATCGAACTCTGATCGAAGCGGACGCCAACCGGCCGCGGCGCCTGCGCATCTGGGGACGGAACGCCGCGCAATTCTCCGAACCGGCCTTGGCCGATCTCGAACGCCACATCGAAACGGAGCCTGTCGAAGCCTTGCCGCTGTTTGCCTCGGCTTTGCAGTCGGGCGCCGCGCTCAACCTGCTGCAAGGCCCGTATGGCAGGCAGAACCACTGGGGGCGCTGGCTTCGCCCCTGGCGGGCCGCCGCCGCCTTGGCGGGATTATGTCTGCTGGTGCAGGGCGTCACCACCGTCTACCAGCATTGGCGGCTGCGACAGGAATCAGTGGCGCTCGGCGCCGAGATGGAGCGCGTGTACAAGGACGCCATCCCTGAATCGACCCGCATCGTGAACCCCAAAGTCCAGATGGAAGCTCACCTGCGAGAGTTGCGTCCGAACACCGCCACCGCCGGCACTTTTCTGGAATTGCTGAATCGCGGCGCGCAGCCGGTCGCCAATTTCCAGGATGTCATCCTGCGCGGCTTCAGCTATCGCGATGGCCAGTTGGATTTATCCTTGCAGGGGGGTAACCCAGCGGCGCTGGACCAGCTGCGGCAACAGCTCAACCAGCAGCCCGGACTGCAAGCCGAAATGCGCACCACCCAGCGAGAAGGGCAAATCGAGAGTAAGGTCATCTTGAAAAAGGCGGCGTCATGAAGGCGTGGTGGGACACTCTCAGCACCCGCGAACGCGGTTTGCTGGCGGGCGGGGTGGCGTTGACCCTGCTATTGTTTTTCTACCTGCTGGTGTGGGAACCCTTTCAAACCAGCAACCGCCGCCTCCGGCAAAGCGTCGCCGAACAGCGCGCCGATTTGGCCTGGATGCGGCAGGCGGCCCAAGAGGTCAAGCGCCTGCACGGCATCGCCGGCGCGCAGCCCACGGACGGTCGTTCCCTGCTCACGCTAGTGGATCAGACGGCGCGAGCCGCGGGCTTGGGTAACGCCTTGAAACGGATCGCGCCGCAAGGCGATGACAAACTCAGCGCCCAACTGGACGCCGTCGAGTTCGACAAGCTCATCCCCTGGCTCGGCGTGTTGGAACATGATTACCGCATTACCATTAACAGCTTCAGCGTCGACCGCACGGATATCCCCGGACAGGTCAACGCCCGCCTCGTACTCGGTGGCCGCCCGTGAAAGGCATCGTAGGCTACGGACTGTTGGGATTGGCGGCTTTTCTGTTATTTCTCGTGCTCTTGGCACCCGCCACCCTGTTGACCGACCCACTCGGCCGGCGCTTGGCGGGTTTCAGCGTCCAAACGGTCGAGGGTACGGCGACTAAAGGGATGATGTCTGGCGTGCGCTGGCACGGCATTCGCATCGAACGCTTGTTTTGGCGCTGGCGGCCGCTAGCTTTATTCGGCGGCCGCTTGGAATTCAACCTGAAAGCCGACGATCCCGCGCTCAAGCTGACGGGAAACGCAGCCTTTGGCCTCAACCAGCAATTCAGCTTTCGCGACTTGGCCGGCCGGCTGCCTTTGGCGTGGTTCATCAATGGTGCTGGAGCGGCCAAACTACCGCTGGATGGGATCGGGGAATTCAATGTGCAGTATTTAGAACTGAACGAGGCCGGCCAGCCGCTGGCGGCGCGCGGCACCGCGCAGCTTCTGAACCTACGCGCCCTGTTGGGCCAGCCTCTGAACCTCGGCAATTATATGATCCAGCTCGATTCCGCCGGCGGCGCCGAAGGCGTTCAAGGCAAGCTCAAGGACAGCGATGCGCCACTGGCATTGGATGGGACGCTGAGCGTGCTGGCGGGCGGTCGCTACCGGCTCAACGGCCAGATCGCCTTGCGCGACGCCGGCAACGCGGCCTTGCGCCAGGCGCTCAATCTGTTAGGGCCATCCGGTGGCGATGGCCGCTGGGCTTTGAATTTCTCGGGGGCGCTGGCTCCGTAACAAGGCGTCTCACCCGCCACTGCCTCACCCGACCGGACTCACTTCAACCGATCATGATTTCTGTTTATTGCGACGAGACTACCAGGGAGTAACCGTCGATGCGCTCAAGAACACGCGGATTGCTGACCTTTCTGACGATGCTGGTGCTGGCCGCTTGCGCCACCGAACCCTCGTCGCCGACCGTCAAACTTTTGCCTTCGCTGGCTTTATCGGCCGATTCCGCGTTCCCGGCTCACTCGGAACTCCAGCCACAGGTTACTTTCTGGCGTAACGTATACACGACTTGGAAACAAAACCAGGTCGTGTTACACGATGACCGGTATCTAGATATCATCTACGGGGTCCTCACGCTACCCGGCGCGAGCGGCGATGAAAGTCAGACCGCCGATCAGAAAGCGTTCATTAAAGGCCACTATGAAACCCTCAAGGACCTGTTGCGTCAGGTTGAGACCAAAACCGCCACCAACCTTGCCCTGACTCCGTCCGAACAGGCGCTTGCCAACACCATCAAGAACAGCGGCGGCGGCGCTGGCGCTCTGTTCGGCGCCAGCGACCGTCTGCGCACCCAGCGCGGGCTACGCGAACGTTTCAAGCGCGGGCTGGAAATCAGCGGTCGCTACGACGCCACTTTCCGCAAGATCTTTTACGAAGCCGGACTGCCCGAGGATTTGGCTTACCTGCCGCATGTCGAATCGTCCTTCCAAAATCACGCGGCCTCTTCGGCGGGCGCGGTCGGTATGTGGCAATTCATGCCCGGCACCGCGCGGCGCTTCGGGATGCTCAACGCCGCCGTGGACGAGCGGCGCGATCCGGTGGCCGCCGCGCACGGCGCGGCTCGCTACTTACGAGATGCTCACGACAGTCTGGGCAGTTGGCCGCTGGCGTTGACCTCCTACAACCACGGCGTGGGCGGTATGCGGCGCGCTCAGGATGCGATCGGCAACGATTTCGCAGCGATCGTGAGGGGTTATGACGGACCCGGTTTCGGTTTTGCGTCGCGTAATTTTTACGCTGAATTCCTGGCGGCGCGCGAGATCGCTCGAAACCCGCAGCGTTACTTTCCGGAAGGCGTCCGTTTTGAGCCGCCGTTGAATCTGGATCGAGTACGGCTGCGCCAAACCGTGGATATTTCAACTCTGGCCAGCTATTACGATGTCAATGCCTGGGAGCTGGGCAGCCTGAATCAAGCGTGGAATTCAGCGGCCCAACAAGGGCGCATTTCTCTGCCCGCCGGCACCATGGTGTGGCTGCCCGCCGGTTCGATCACCCGGCTCGCCCAAAAGGGCACCACCGAACAGGCGCTAGTCTTGGCCGACACCCTCACCACCGCCCGCTTGCGCTAACCATCAGTCGATCTTAGGCCAAGACCCCTCCGTTTGGAGGGGTCTTGGCCTTATCCTTCAACGACGGCTCAACCGATTTTTTTAAGCAAGTCCGTGGCCCGCTGTTTTTGAGAAGCGCCACCCTCCGACAGCACTTCTTCCAGCAAACCGCGCGCGCCCACCTGATCGCCCATATCAAGATAGGCCGTCGCTAAATCCAGTTTGGTCTCGACATAATCGGTCGTATCCATCGCATCGCGCGGCGGCGCGGCCGCCGTTTTGCCCAGTTCGATGGGTTGGTTGCCAAAATCGGGCAAGCTCTTCTCATCCAGTCGCAGTGAGATCTCGCTTCCCGGTTTTCCAAGCTCTTGAGTGACATCGGAGAAGTCGAAACCCTTGTCGAGGGAAGGTCCCGGACCCGTTGGAACCGTGGGAATCGTCTGTTTATCCACCACGGAAGGCGTAGCCATGATAGACGCGAAAGACCTTCTGGAAGCGGGCTCGGTCGCGGGCTCGGGCATGTCGATCGCCGATGGTGGGCTGAGCGGCCCTCTTCCGGGCGCGCCCGGCTTCATTTCCAGCGGGGGCAACTCGACCGACTGCGATCCGGTCTGCTGCATTCCCAAGTCGCCGAAATCGAAATCGAAACCATCCAGCCGCAACTCGGACGGCAGTTCCGTCGCAGGCGGTCTGTTTGGCTCCAGTTGCGCCGGCGGCTGTTCGGTCACGCGTCCGGTCGGTTTGCGGGTGGCGGACGCGGTGACGGGTTCGGCGTCTGGCAGCCGCGCCTCATTAAGATTCAGCGTGGGCGTAGGCAGCGGCTTATTGCCGCCAAAGGCCGGCATGGGTTCGTCGATGCCAAAATCGATTTCCTTGAGTAATTCAGTCACCGACTGCGGGTGTGGCGCCGCTGGTCGAGGTGCCGCCGCCATGGCGGCAACCGCGGCGGCGCTCGCCTTGGCCGCCTCTACCGGCGTGGCGGACCCCTCGACATTGAGCGGTAAAGGTCGCGTCAAATTGGCTTCGCGCAGCTGCGGCTGGGTCAGCGGCTCCGCAGGCCCCTTAGTCGCGACGGTCGCCGGCGCGCTGGCCGGTTCCGAAATTGGCCTGGTGGGCGAGTCAATCGGCGACGCGAGCGACTCCGTGCGAGCGGACCGACGCAGCAGAGGTAGCAATACGACCGCACCGATCGCCAGTCCGATCAACGCCAGCGCCAGCCAGACCAGCGGATTGTCCAGCCAACTGCCCTCCGGCTCCACCACAGGTTGCACCGGCGGCTTGACGGTTGGAGACGGAGCGGGCGCGGGCGTTGGTGCTTCGGCCGCGACCGGCGGCTTGGGCGCGGAGCTGGCTGCGGGCGCGGTGCTGCCGGGCGCCGACTCCGGCTGCGGAATGGTGGCTTGAGGGACGATTTCCTTGGGTTGCTCGGTCGGCGACAGTATCGAAGGCGGCGCGCTCGGCGGCGTTCCCGTCACGCTGGAAGCAGCCAGCGGCGGCGCGGCCAACGTTGGAACCGCCAGCGGCGGCTTAACGTCCGGCGAGACGCTCGCCAGACTGGGCGGCGGCGGCGCCGCCGAAGGTTCGGTGAGAGACGGGACAGGCGTCGTTGCGGCGCTAGTCGGCGGTGGAGGAGCGCCTTGCACCCCCAACGCCTGAGCGGCCGGCACCTTGAGCACCGCCCCACGGCGCAGGGCATTCGGGTTGCCGCCCGCGAACGCTCCTGGATTGCCAGCCAACAAAATCGACATCATCTGCCGCAGGTTGACATCGGACGCAGGGCGAACCCGATTGGCGATTCCCAGCAACGTTTCACCCGGCCGAACCGGGCCGTACAGCGAAGCGCCTTCGAAACTCACCGGCGGCGCGGGCGGAAGCTCCAACGCCGGGCGCGGTGGCGCGGGAGTCGCGGCGACCGGAGCCTTGACCGGCGGCGGCATCACCGGCGGCGGTAGCGGCGGCGGCGGCGGCTGGCGGTCGGCATACAATTCCGGATCGACTTGGACCGTGAACTCCCGGATCAACCGGCCGCGCGACCAGACCACTTCCAACAGCATATTGAAATTCGGTTCCCGAATCGGCTCGACGGAGCTGATCCTGATGAGATTCGGGCCTCCGGGCGGCGTTTCGACCGCAAAGCGCAGCTTTGAAAGCAAAGCCAAGCGCTCGACTCCAGCCTGATCGAAATCCTGCTGGCGAGGAATCCGAACGGTCAGACCGTTGAGTTCGCCAGGATTGCTGACGATCAGCGGAATATCGGCCTGAAAGTTCTGATTGAGCGCCGAACGCACGGCGAGCGGACCGACGCCCAGGGCGAAAGCGCACAACGGCGCCGCCAGCCCGGCCAAGAGGGTTAGTCGGAATAATGTCCTGGTCGGCATGAACCTGTCTCCATTCCACCGCCGAACGGCCCAAGACCTGGCGGGATTGGCTTGGATGCCGCCGCCGGCCCACTCGGGTCGGCGGCTGTCCCACTTCAAGCCGGCGGCAGCGCCCAAGGGCTTGAAGCTTCCCCTTAAAGATACTCCCCAACGAGGAGTTTTTCAGCGCGAGCAGCAACCGGCGCTTTCGCAAACAGCCGACGGGTGGCTTCGGGTGGGCTCGCGGGGCGGCGAGCTTTCCGCGCAAGGCGTCGGAGAATTTCACCCGCGCTCGTCACGCTCTGATGATAGCGCCATTTTTACATTCAATACATCCTTTCCTCGCGCGCGGCACCATCGACATTACAATTTTATAGACTTGCATACGCTAAATCTTGCCATCCGGCCGATACAGCGCTGACTATTCGCATCCTGCTGGTCGAAGATGAACCGTCCATCGCCGAACTTGTCGAGTTCGCCTTGGCGAGCGAAGGTTTCCAGATGACGTGACGCACGTTGGCCGGGGGTGCCGAAGCCGAATTACAACGCGACGCCTACGCTCTGATCGTGCTTGATGTCGGCCTACCGGACGGTTCCGGGTCGGAGCTGCGCAAACGGCTGCGCCGAATCTCGGCGGTGCTGGCTTGTTCTTTGCCGGCCTGACCTGAAAACGCGGCAGCGATGCCGCCTTTCTCAGCCGGGGTTCGGATATCCCCGGTCAGCCCGAATACCGCAACGCGAAGGGCAGCATGTCCGTCAACAGTTTTTGGACGGCGGCGTTAGCCGCCCGCGCCGCGCCGTAAGCATCCTCGCTAGGCGCTGGCTCCACCGCCTCGAACACCTGCGTTCCCAGCACATAACCGTTTTTCATACCGATCACCTTGATCCGGGCGGTCAGCCTGACTTGGCTAGGTCGGACCGAGAACTCCTGCTGCAAGCGAATCACTTCCACATCGACCCGCAGATCGGTCAATGCTGACGCGGGGGGTGACACTACGGCCTTGAAAGCGCCCGTGCGCTCGAACGCCCGCACCAGAATGGGCAGCAGCATCTTCGAGGGGGTGTCGCTCCAGACGTTATCTTTATAATAATCCAGCTTGAGCGGCTCCCTGGTATAAGCAATGCGATTGGAATCGAAGCCCGGCGCTGCCTTCGGCACGGTCACCAACAAGGTCTTGTCGCTGGAGCGCCGCGCCAGCGGCGGCGCGTAAGTACCGACGTCCAAAAGAAACGCTTGCGGCGGTGAGGATGGGTCTTGCAGCAGCGAGCAGCCCGCCAAAACCAACGACCCCAACAGCACCCAAATCCGGCGACGCGCCTTTGCCCTCGACCGAACCCTCGCGACCATCATGCTCGTTCTCCCCGTTTCGAATTTAGCGCCATCGCGCCGTCCGCGCCCCATGTGGGCTCCACCCACAAAGCGAAAATTTTTGTCCGCACTCTCATTTTTCACCCGGCCCTGGCCGGCCGCTAGGCTTGCCCAGCAATAAGGCGCGGGGATTTTGTTCCAGCAGCTCGGCCAAGCGTTGCAAAGTTCCCACCAGATCGTTGACTTGTACCAGTAGCCCGTTTAATTCGGGCAGAGTGCTCTGCCCCAACCGCCGCAGTTCCTGCTGTCCGGTTTCAGCCGCGCCGCTCAAGGCCAAACTGGTTTGATTGAACGTCTCCGCCGTCTTGCGCACCGCCTGGGCGCTGGCGCGGAAATCAGCCAGCGTCGTTTGCACTTGCGCGCTCAAATCACCGGATTTTTCCAAGGTCGACGCCAGCTGTTCCAGCGATTTGCTCAGCCGTTGCGCGAGCTTGACCAGCTCGCTGGTAAATGTTTCCAGATTGGTCAACGTCCGCTGGATGGTTTCAGGCCGGTCGGCCGCCGCCCCGGTGATGGTGCGCACGTTGCGCAGAATCTCGCTCAGCGCGAGCTGATTTTCGTCGCCTAGCAACCGCTCCAGCCGCCCCGACAGATTGTTGACGTTGGTCAGGATATTGTTGAAGGCATCATCCAGCCGCGCCACCAGCGACGGCCCGGCCTGGATGACCGGCAGATCTTGGCCCGGTCTTTTTTCCAGCGGCGGCGATTGGGCCCGACCGCTGCTCAATTCCACCGACGCCACGCCGGTCAAGCCCCGAGTGGACAACGTGGCGATGGTGTCGCGGCGGATCGGGGTGCCGCGCTCGATATCCAGCACCACGTCCACCTGATCGGGATTGTTGGCGTCCAGTTGGATGGATTCCACCTGCCCTACTTGCACGCCGCGATAGCGAACCGTCGCCTTGGGGTTCAGACCGGCGACCGATTCCTGAAAATACACCCGATACCGGTCGTAGACTTTGACCTCACCACCCACCGTCAGCCAGAACACCACACCCAGCAGCGCCGCGCCCAGCAGCAGCACGAACAGCCCAACCAGCATGTAATTGACTTTACTCAGCACGCCTGTTCCCCGCCGCGCGGCCGCGCGGCCCCTCGAAGTAAGCCCGGATCAACGGGTGCTCGGCTTGCGTCAATTCTTGCATCGGGGCGTAAGCGATCACCCGCTTCTCGCCCAGAAACGCCACCCGGTCGGTCGCCTGCCACAGCGTATCCAGGTCGTGGGTCACCATCACCACGGTCAACCCCAGCGACTCCTTAAGCTGCACCACCAGTTCGTCGAACGCGCCGGCGCTGACCGGATCGAGGCCGGCGGTCGGCTCGTCCAGGAACAGCAAAGCCGGGTCCAGCGCCAGAGCGCGGGCCAGCGCCGCCCGTTTCAGCATCCCGCCGCTCAACTCGCGCGGCAGCTTGCCGCCAGCGTCCGCCGGCAATCCCGCCAAGGCGATCTTCAAATCGGCGATTTCGGCGATTTCCTTGGCCGCCAGCGCGGTATGCTCCCGCAGCGGCACGCCCACATTTTCCCGTACCGTCAGCGAACTGAACAACGCCCCCTGCTGGAACAGCATCCCGAACCGCCGCCGCAACTGAAAGGCCGCGCGCGCGCCGATCCCGACGATTTCCTGGCCGAACAGCTCGATCGAGCCGCTGATCGGCTGGAGCAGCATGATGATCGAGCGCAGTAGCGTAGTCTTGCCGGAGCCGGAGCCACCGACCAAGGCCACGATTTCGCCCTGGCGGATGTCGAGATTCAGCTTGTCGTGAATGATCGTCGAACCAAAGCCGGTGCGCAGATTGCGAATGACGATCACCGACGATTCTGGTTCGGCGGGCTGTTTTTTCATAGGCCCACGCCGCCCAGCACCACCGAGAATAGCGCATCGGCGGCGATCACCAGGAAAATCGACTGCACCACGCTGACCGTGGTCTGCCGGCCGACGCTATCGGCGCCGCCGCGCACGTGGAAGCCCTGATAGCAGCCGACCAGCGCGATGATGGCGGCGAACACCGGCGCTTTGCCGACTCCCAACAAGAACGAGGTTAAGGTCACCACCTGCGGCACCCGATCCAGAAAATCGCTGAAATTGACAGCCAGCAGCGTCTGGGCCATGACCATGCCACCGAACACGCTGAGCGCGTCGGCGAACACCGTCAGCAACGGCAGCGCGACCACCAGCGCCAGCAATTTGGGTATCACCAGCAAGTCCATGGGCGAAATGCCGATGGTGCGCAGCGCGTCCACCTCCTCGGTGATCTGCATGGTGCCGATCTGGGCGGTATAGGCCGAGCCGGTGCGGCCGGCGACGATGATGGCGGTGATCAGCGGCGCCAGCTCGCGCAACATGGTCAGCGAGATCAGCTCGACGATGAAGATGTTGGCGCCGTAGGCCTTGAGCTGCTGGCCGCCCTGGTAGGCGATGACCACGCCCATCATAAACGACAGCAACGCGATGATCGGCAGCGCGTTGACGCCGGCATCCTCGATATTGCCAAACAGCGCCCGCCAACGAAATCGGCCGGGCCGCAGCAGCAAGCGGCCCAGCGCCACCGCCGCCTCGCCGACGAAGCTCAGAAAGACCGTACTCGCGCTCAGGTGAAATGCAACCAACCTCCCCAGCCGCTCCAACGCACCCAGCCGCACCGGCGGGGCCGCTGCAACCCCGGCACTGGCGCGGCGTTCCCGAACCAACTCCAGCAACGCCTGATGTTCCGCGCGCAATCCAACCAACCGGACCGGCCGACCGGTCTGTTCCAGTTCGACGACGAGGTTGAGCAGGCGCAGCGCGCCGGTGGTATCGATGGCACGGACGGCGGAACAATCCAGATCCAGCGCGCCAGACGGCCAGCGCACGCTTTGCAGGCGGCGGTCGAGACCCTGAATTCCATCGAGCGTCCAGCCGCCCGCGCACTGACACCGCTCCACCGCGCAGCGCACGACGGCGGAATCGATCGAGGGCGATGAAGGAACGGCCACCATGCGAAAGCTGTCGTCTGAGTGGGTTTATCGTGGGTTCAACCGCCGCCAGGTCGCCGGGTCTTGCTGGCCGCCTGCTTTTGCCCAGATGCCGCGCCGGGCCTGTTTGGCTTCGGCCTGAGCCTGCTGGTAATCCGGCGAATGATTGTACTGTTGGTAGACCACCGCCTGCCCCAACCGGACCATTTCCAGACCCAGATCGCGCTCGTTGGCGACCACTTGCGCGACGGTCCGAGCGTAACGGTCATGATCCATCACCCGCAAGCTGATCGATCCGGAGCGCGGCAACAAGCCGCGCAACGCCTCGCGCGACCGGTCGCCCCACGGCTCTTGCTTCATTTCCGGCGCGTCGATGCCAAATACCCTGACCTTGACCTCGCCCACGGGACAGCTCGCAACAAACGTATCACCATCGTAGATCGCTTTGACGGCACAGACCAACTCCGCTCCCTGGACCGTGGCCGACGGTAGCGCCTTAGGCTCGTGCAGGACGTAGCTGATGCCCACGACAGCCGCCGTCAACCCTCCCACTATCCAGGGGGAACTGGTTTTGCGGCGACGGGTGCGGTTCAGTTCACCGCGCAGGGTTTTTTGCAGCAGCTTCAACAGTTCCTGATTCACGGAGCTTGTCGGCATGGTAGGCGAGATGTTCGCCGATGAAGGTGGCGATGAAGTGGTAGCTGTGATCGTAACCCTCCTGCCAGCGCAAGGTCAGCGGAAACTTGCGGGCCGCGCAGATCCGCTCCAGCGAGTTCGGATGTAACTGCTGGGCGAGAAATTCATCGTCCGTTCCCTGATCGACCAGCAACGGCAAGGCCGCCGCGCCGTCCTCGATCAAGCGAGTGGCGTCGTAAGCGGCCCAGGTCTCACGGTCATTGCCCAAATAGGCTTTGAAGCAACCTTGCCCCCAACCGCAGGCCATCGGGTGACAGATCGGCGCGAAGGCGGACACCGACCGATAAAAACCCGGCTCCTTCAACGCACAAATCAGCGCGCCGTGGCCGCCCATCGAATGACCGGTGACGGCGCGCGCGCCGGTCAGCGGCAGTTTCGCCTCAACCAGCGCCGGCAACTCGCGGGTGACATAATCGTACATGTGGTAATGGTTCGACCACGGCGCTTGGGTGGCGTCGACGTAAAACCCCGCGCCCTGACCGAGATCGTAGCGTTCCGGCACGTCCGGCACGTCCGCGCCGCGCGGGCTGGTGTCGGGGATGATCAACGCCAGCCCGAATTCCGCCGCATAACGTTGCGCTCCGGCCTTGACCCGGAAATTGTCGTCGGTGCAGGTCAGGCCGGACAACCAATAGACCGCCGGGACTTTTTCCTTTTCGGCGATGGGCGGCAAATAGACCGAAAAAGTCATGTCGCAATCGCAAGCGTGCGAGCGGTGGCGGTAACGGTTCAGCCGGCCGCCGAATTCCTTGATCGACTCAATGTGCTCCACCGGCGCGACCCCCCTAGAAAATGATGACGGAACGGATGCTCTTGCCCTCGTGCATCAGGTCGAAGGCGGTGTTGATGTCCTCCAGCGGCATCGTGTGCGTCACCATGCTATCCAGCTCGATCTTGCCCTGGAGATAGCTCTCCACGTAACCGGGCAACTGAGTGCGGCCCTTGACTCCGCCGAAGGCGGTGCCTTTCCAGGTACGGCCGGTGACCAGTTGGAACGGACGGGTGCGGATTTCCTGGCCGGCTCCGGCCACGCCGATGATGGTGGCGACGCCCCAGCCCATATGACAGCACTCCAAGGCTTGCCGCATCACGTTGACGTTGCCGATGCACTCGAAGGAATAATCCACCCCGCCGGCGGTCATCTCTTTGATGGCTTCAACCAGATCGCCGCTGACATCCTTCGGATTGAGGGTGTCGGTCGCGCCCAAGGCGGTCGCCATGGCGAATTTATCGGGATTGAGATCGATGGCGATGATCCGCCCGGCCTTCGCCATCACCGCGCCCTGAATCACCGACAGGCCGATGCCGCCGAGGCCGAACACCGCCACCGTCGCGCCCGGCTCGACCTTGGCGGTGTTCAACACCGCACCGATGCCGGTGGTGACGCCACAGCCGAGCAAGCAAACCTTGTCCAGCGGCGCGGCCGGATTGATCTTGGCCAGCGCGATTTCCGGCACCACGGTATATTCGGCGAAGGTCGAGCAGCCCATGTAGTGAAACAGCGGCTGGCCCTTGCAGGAAAAACGGCGGGTGTGATCGGGCATGTAGCCGGTCCAGACCGTGGCGGCGATGGACTGACACAGATTGGATTTGGTGGAGCGGCAATACGCGCACTCGCCGCACTCCGGGATATAAAGTGGGATGACGTGATCGCCGGGCTTCAAACCCTTGACGCCGGGGCCGCATTCCACCACCTCGCAGCCGCCTTCATGGCCCAGAACACACGGAAACGCCCCCTCGGGATCGTCGCCGGACAAGGTGAAAGCGTCGGTGTGGCAGACGCCGGTCGCCACCACCTTCAGCAATACCTCGCCGTCCTTCGGGCCTTCCACCTCCACCTGTTCGATCGCCAGCGGTTTTTTCGGCTCCCAAGCTACGGCGGCGCGCGCTTTCATGGCTTCGATTCCTCAAATGATTGTGGCTTGTCGGATGCGGCTACTTCGCCGCCGCCAGGGCTTGTTCCAGATCGGCGAGGATATCGTCGATGTGCTCGATACCGATGGACAGCCGCACCAGATCTTCGCTGACGCCGGCTTTGGCCAACTCCGCCGGCGACAGTTGCCGGTGGGTGGTGGTCGCCGGATGGCAGGCCAATGACTTGGCGTCGCCGATGTTGACCAGCCGGGTCACCAGTTGCAGCGCGTCGATGAACTTGGCCCCGGCTTCGCGCCCGCTCTTGATGCCGAAGCTCAAGATGCTGGAACCGCGTCCGCCCATGTATTTATCCACCAGGGGCTTTTCCGGGCTGTCGGAAAGCGCCGGGTAGTTGACCCAGGCCACTTGCGGGTGATCGCGCAGATACTCGGCCGCTTTGACCGCGTTTTCGCAGTGGCGGTCCATCCGCACCGGCAACGTCTCGATGCCTTGCAGGATCAGGAAGCTGTTGAACGGCGAAATCGCCGCGCCGGTGTTGCGCAGCGGCACCACCCGCGCCCGGCCGATGAACGCCGCCGGTCCCAGCGCTTCGACGTAGACCACGCCGTGATAGGACGGATCGGGTTCGTTCAAGCGGGCGAAACGCACCTTGTGCTGATCCCACGGAAAGCGGCCGGAATCGACGATGACGCCGCCGATGCTGGTGCCGTGGCCGCCCATGTATTTGGTCAGGGCGTGCACCACGATATCCGCGCCGTGCTCGAACGGCCGGCATAAATAAGGCGTCGGCACGGTGTTATCGACGATCAGCGGCACGCCCTGAGCGTGCGCGATATCAGCCAAGGCCCCAAAATCCACCACGTTGGCGGCCGGATTGCCGATGGATTCGCAAAACACCGCCTTGGTCTTGCCATCGATCAGCCGGCCCATGGCCGCCGTGTCGCGATAGTCGGCGAAACGGACTTCGATGCCGTAGCGGGGCAGCGTGTGGGCGAACAGGTTATAGGTGCCGCCGTACAGGCTCGACGTGGTGACGAGGTTATCGCCGGCTTCGGTAATCGTCATGATCGCATAGGTGATCGCCGCCATGCCGGAGGCCACACCCAGCGCTCCGACGCCGCCCTCCAGCGCCGCCACCCGCTGCTCCAGCACGGCGGTGGTCGGATTCATGATCCGGGTATAAATGTTGCCCGGCACTTTCAAATCGAACAGGTCGGCGCCGTGCTGGGTGTCGTCGAAGGCGTAGGAGGTGGTTTGATAGATCGGAACGGCGACGGCCTTGGTGGTCGGTTCCGGGGTATAGCCGCCGTGAATGGCGATGGTTTCGATTTTCATGGCTGCGGATTCCGTCGGTGATCAAGGAAGGACATAAAAAGTCTGGCTGCTAAATTCAGGAAAGGAAGTGGTCATAGCCCAACCGCTCCAAATGAAAGGCTGAGCCCTCAGCGCCAACCAGCCGCAAACCCGCCTCGGCCGTGATCGCGCCGATGCGAGTGCAACGACAATCCCACGCCAGCACCGCGCTTTCCAATTGCGAAACCCGCTCCGCCGGCACGGTGAAGCATAGTTCGTAATCGTCGCCGCCAGATAATGCGGTGGCGAACGCGACCTCACGGTCGAGGCTGGCGCTCAGCGCCGGTGACAGGGGCAGGCGATCCACCTCCAGCCGCGCGCCGGCCCCACTCCGCTTGAGAATATGGCCGAGGTCTTGCGCCAGCCCGTCGGAGATGTCGATGGCGGCGCTGGCGACTCCGCGCAACGCCACGCCTTGCGCGATGCGCGGCTGCGGTCGTTCCAACCGGGCTTGGAGATAGTCGCGATGCTCGGCGGCGACGGTGGTTTTGCCGTAAGCCACCGCCAGCGCCAAACCCGCATCGCCCGGCGTGCCGGTGACATAAATCCCATCGCCCGGCTTCGCTCCGTCGCGACGCAACGCCAAACCGGGCGGCACGAAACCGTGCGCTTGTAAGGTGATGACGGTCGTCGGTCCGTGCGTGGTGTCGCCGCCGACCACTTCCAGTTCGTAGCGGTCCGCCAGCGCGAACAACCCCCGGCGGAAGCGCGCCAACCACGCCTCGTCGGCCTGTGGCAACACCAACGCCAGCGTGGCCCAAGCCGGCGTCGCGCCCATCGCCGCTAGATCGCTCAAATTCACCGCCAGCGTCTTGTGGCCGATGCCTTCCGGGTCGGCGCCGGCAAAGAAATGCACGTCCGACACCAGGGTATCCAGCGTCACCACCAGTTGTTGGCCGTCGGGCGGGAGCAGCAGGGCGCCATCGTCTCCGATCCCCAGCGCCACGTCGGCGCGGCGCACCCTCTGCGCGGAAAAATAGCGGTCGATCAGGGAAAATTCGGATGCGGGCATCAGAGAGCCGGGGCTCCGCCCGCTCTCTCTAAGGCCGGATCGGCAACCCTCATTGGCGCTGCCAATCCCGGCGGGAGGAAGAGATGGTGACGGTGAAACCGGCCACCACATCGCTCAGCGCCATGAGCATGATCAGGAAGAACGTGATGTTGGCCATGCGCGGCATGACCAGCAATTCGATCAAGGCAACAATGAAAACCACCAGCGAGAGCACATGATTGAGAATGGCGCCGCTGGAACTGCTGGTCGCGCGGTAGACTTCGACACACAACAGGATCAAGCCGAGCACCAGCAGCAGGTCGCCACCCCGGAACGGCAGCGTCGCGCCGGACAGCAGCGGTAACTGAAACCGCACCGCCTCCAGCCAAGCCGGCGCGGTCAGCGCAAACAGCGTGTACACCACCACGACAATCGCAAGCAAGGGAAAACTGGCCATCACTTCTTCTCCACGGCAAACAACAAGGCCGCCTTGGGAAAGGCGGCCCGGTCACGTCGGCTGCGCTTCAGGCCGCCAACCGGCGGAACACCAGCGTGGCGTTGGTGCCGCCGAAGCCAAAGCTGTTGGACATCACCACCTTGAGGTCGGCGTCATCGACCCGCTCCCGGACGATGGGAAAACCTTCCGCCGCCGGATCGAGGGTTTCGATGTTGGCCGAAGCCGCGATAAACCGATTGTCCATCATCAGCAGCGAATAGATCGCCTCATGCACGCCCGCCGCGCCCAAGGCGTGACCGGTCAGCGGTTTGGTGGAACTGATCGGCGGTATCCGCTCGCCGAACATCTCGCGCAGCGCCTCCAGTTCCCGGATGTCGCCGACCGGCGTGCTGGTGCCGTGGGTGTTGATGTAATCCACCGGCTCGCCGACGCCTTCCAGCGCCTGTTTCATGCACCGCAAGGCGCCTTCGCCGGACGGTTGCACCATGTCGTAACCATCCGAGGTCGCGCCGTATCCGACCAGTTCGGCATAGATCCGCGCGCCGCGCCGGCGCGCGTGCTCCAGCTCCTCCAGCACCACCACCCCGCCGCCGCCGGAAATCACGAAGCCGTCGCGGTTGGCGTCGTAGGTGCGCGATGCGGTCCGCGGCGTGGCGTTGTACTTGGTGGAGAGCGCGCCCATCGCGTCGAACAGGTGGCTCAGGCTCCAGTGGACTTCCTCGCCGCCGCCGGCGAACACGATGTCTTGCTTGTTCCACTGAATCAGCTCGGCGCCGTGGCCGATGCAGTGCGCGCCGGTGGCGCAGGCGGAGCCGATGCTGTAATTCACGCCCTTGATCTTGAAGGGCGTGGCCAGACAGGCGGTGGTGGTGCTGCTCATGGTGCGCGGCACCATATACGGCCCGACCCGTTTCAAGCCCTTGTTGCGCAAAAGATCGGCGGCCTCGACCATATTCTGCGGGCTGCCGCCGCCGGTGCCGGTCACCAGCCCGGCGCGCGGGTTGGACACCAGCTCCTCCGGCAGCCGGGCATCTTCGATGGCCTCGCGCATGGCGATGTAGTTGAAGGCGGCGGCATCGCCCATGAACCGCAAGATTTTGCGGTCGATCCGCGCCGCCAGATCGAGCCGGATGGGGCCGCGCACGTGCGAGCGCAAACCCATCTCTTTGTAATCTTCCGCGAATTCCAAGCCGCTGCGGCCTTGGCGCAGCGATTCCAACACTTCCCAGCGGTCGTTGCCGATGCTGGATACGATACCGATACCGGTAATCACCACCCGTCTCATCGTCGCTATCCTCAAAAGCCGTCGGTCGAGGTGAACAAGCCGACCCGCAAGTCTTTGCCGGTATAAATGGTCCGGCCGTCGACTTCCAGGTTCGCGTCGGCGATACCCATAACCAGTTTGCGCAAAATGACCCGCTTCATCTGAATGTGATAGGTCAACTTTCTGGCTTCGGGACGAACCTGGCCGGTGAACTTCACTTCACCGCAACCGAGCGCCCGGCCCCGCCCCTGGCCTCCCATCCAGCCCAGAAAAAATCCGACCAGCTGCCACATCGCATCCAGCCCCAGACAACCCGGCATCACCGGATCGCCGATAAAGTGGCAGCCAAAAAACCAAAGATCGGGATGAATATCCAGTTCCGCGACGATCTCGCCCTTGCCATACTGCCCGCCTTCGGCGCCGATGTGGACGATGCGATCCACCATCAACATATTCGGCAACGGCAACTGCGCGTTACCGGGACCGAACAACTCGCCGCGGGCGCAGGCGATCAATTCTTCGCGACTGTAGCTGGATTGTTTGAGCACGATCAGAAATACCCTTATATATCATCGAACTTGGAACAGCGGGATGCGGCCGACACCTTAAATGACAAATTATAAGGGTTTTTTTTGCCGCACGGCCAATAAGTCCACCCTCGATCCGGCCTAACCGCACCCGATGAATCCCAGGCATACATCGTTCTGAACACCACCCGAGGCCCCTCAGGAGCGGTCGGTACCGATTTTACCCTCGGTGCCGGCCAACAAGTTGCGGATGTTAGAACGGTGCCGCCAGATCAACAAGCCGACCATGACCAAAACGGCGGCGAGATAGCCGCCCGGCAGACCAAACCACCAGGCGAACAACGGCGCCAGCGCCGCCGCCGTCAAGGCCGACAGCGAAGAAACGCGCACGACGAAGGCCATGAACAGCCAAGTCACCAACGCCGCCAGCGCCACTGGCCAGGACAGGGCGAGGATAACACCGAATGCGGTCGCCACTCCCTTGCCGCCTTCGAAACCAAAGAACACCGGATATAAATGCCCCAAAAACGCCGCCAGCCCAGTCAGCGCCAGCCCGGTCTCCTCCAGCCCCGCCAGCCGGGCCAGCAGCACCGGCGCCAAGCCCTTGAGAAAATCGCCCGCCAAGGTGATGGCGGCGGCTTTCTTGCCGCCGAACCGCAGCACGTTGGTGGCCCCAGGATTGCGCGAACCCTCGCTGCGCGGATCGGGTAGGCCCATGATCCGGCAAACGATGATGGCGGTGGACACAGAGCCCGCCAGATAGCCCAAAACGACCGAAAGGACGGTCGCGAATAGAGAGGTCGTCATCGATAGATCCAGCGGTGCCGAATAAACGATCGGTCCCGGATGAGGTCGGGCCGGACTGCGGTGTTTACGTTAAGATAAACCACCCTGTGCGGACTTCCATCATGGATATCATTTTCATTCACGAACTGCGCGTGCAAACCCTCATCGGCGTTCATCCCTGGGAACGCGAGAACCGCCAAAACCTGCTGCTCGACGTGGAACTGGGCGCCGACACCCGCGCGGCGGCCGTGACCGACCGACTCGATGATACGCTGGATTATCAGGCCGTGGCCCGACGAATCGACGAGTTCGCCAGCGCCAGTTCCTTCCAGTTGGTGGAAACCCTGGGCGCGCGGATCGCCGAACTGCTCCAGCGGGAATTCAACGTCCCCTGGCTGCGGCTGACCCTGCGCAAGCCCGGCGCGGTGCCCGGCACGCGCGCAGTCGGCATCATCATCGAACGCGGTGTCCGAACTTGAAGGAGAAGGTCTGGGTCTGCGTCGGCATCGGCAGCAATATCGAACCGGAGCGACATATTCGAGCCGGGTTGGCGGAGCTGCGCCGGCGCTTTAGCCCGCTGACCGTTTCCACCGT
Organism: Candidatus Competibacteraceae bacterium; assembly: GCA_016713505.1. Classification (NCBI taxonomy): domain Bacteria; kingdom Pseudomonadati; phylum Pseudomonadota; class Gammaproteobacteria; family Candidatus Competibacteraceae; species Candidatus Competibacteraceae bacterium. The sequence continues at coordinate 2,627,199 of JADJPA010000001.1, forward strand.
CTACGCCAATCCGGCCATCGGCTTTGTCGGCGACGATTTCCTGAACTTGGCGGTGAAATTCGCTACCGACTGGTCGGTGCGGGCGGTGGCCGCCGCGCTGCGCGAGATCGAAACCGTCCACCAACCCCGCGGGCAGGGAACTAAATTACTACCGCGCGCCCTAGATCTGGATTTGCTGCTTTATGGCGATCTGGTGCTGCATGAGAACGGCATCCGCGTTCCCCGCGAAGAAATCCTGCGTTACGCCTTCGTATTGCGGCCGCTGGCGGAAATAGCCGGCAACCGCCGCCATCCGCTGCTGGGCGTCACTTTCGCCGAACTCTGGGCGCATTTCGACCGGTCGCGGGAACTCTTGCGGCCCGTCGATCTGAAGCTGTAACCGCAGGCTAAGCGCCGGTGCCGACCGTCAAAGCTTACAGCTGGCTCCATTGCACGCGGCGCTGTTCGCGGATTTTAGGCATCAACAGGGCGACCAACAGCACCGCACCCAACAACACCGCACCCATCAAAAACCGGACGGTGCCGTTGTCGTTCCGCAGCGCCTGATTTTCCTGTTGAATGATTTGCAGCTCGCGCTCCAGAGTGACGGTCCGTTCTTGCAAGGCTTTGTTACGCTCGTCGATCGCCACGGTATCGGAGGCCACCTTGCGATACTGCGCCAACTGCTGGCGCAGGCGTAGCGCTTCCTCGTACAGTTGTGAATAGCTGAGCTGCTCGCTGTCTGGCCGGCCGGCCGCGCCGTCGACATGCTGCTGGAGATCGGCGTGGCGCGCTTCCAGTTGGCCCAGTTCCTGACGGACCTCCAGCAACTGCTCCCGACTGCTGGGCGTCTCGGTCAACTGATCGCTGGAAATCCAACCTCTGGCGCCTGAAGACGCCCGAATCTGGGTATAACCCTTCACTGCGTCGGCCTTCAACACGGTGACGGCCGAGCCGCTGCGAACCGCGCCCACGATCTTGTAGCGGTTGGAAGCGCCCGCGCGCAGCGGTACCTCGACCATATCGCTGACATAGGCCGTAGTTCGGGATTGGGGCTGAGATTCCGGCTGGGCCTGGACTGGAACGGCGGCGAACGGCAGCACCACCAGCCCTAACAATAGAGTCACTAAGAGCTTCATGGGAAACGACGGCCAATAGCAGTAACAGCGATGATCGACAATAACAAGGTTTAGATGATTTTACCTGTTTGCAGCGGCTGTTTATATCGTTAAATACCATAATGACGTTTAAATATTCCTGAAACAGCCCCTAGAAAATTTAACGGGTTTCACACCTTCGCGATCCGCGTTTGTGGTAAAAGTTCGGCCAAACCAGCATCCGCATTTTTGACTCTCATCACCTTACTACGCACAGGAACGGCTTCCAAGCCGATCGTCCAAACCCGCTTCGAACCCGTTTTATGGCGACCACCCGATCCACCGACCGTCACACGACTCTGCCGGAGCCCGATCCCGCCGCCAGCGCGCACAGCGCTCGCCTGTTGGAGCGGATTCGTTCCGAAATCGCCACAGGCGGCGGCGCGATTTCCTTTGCCCGCTTCATGGAACTGGCGCTTTATGCGCCGGAGCTGGGCTACTACCGCGCCGGAACCCGCAAATTCGGCCCCGGCGGTGATTTCGTCACCGCACCGGAACTGTCAGCGCTGTTCTCCCGCTGTCTGGCCCGGCAGTGCCGGGAAATACTGGATGCGATCGGCGGCGGCGCGCTGCTCGAACTGGGCGCTGGCACCGGCATCATGGCGGCCGACCTCTTGAGCGCATTGCGCGCGTCAAACGCGCTGCCGGACCATTACGCGATTCTGGAGGTCAGCGGCGAACTGCGCGAACGCCAGCGCCAAACCTTGGCCGAACGAGCGCCGGATTTACTGGAGCGGGTCCGCTGGCTGGACGCCCTGCCCGATCCTGGTTTTCGGGGGGTAATCCTCGGTAACGAGGTCGTCGATGCGCTGCCGGTCGAGCGATTTCGCATCACCGCGAACGGGCCGCGCCGGTTGATGGTCAGCTGGACGCAAACCGCGCCTCTAACGGGCTTGGCGAACGGGTTGGCTTGGACCGAAGGCCCGGAAGATCCGGCCGTGACGGACGCCGTGGCGCGAATCCAGAGCGCTAGCGGCTGGCCTCTGCCGGAAGGGTATACCTCCGAGTACGTCCCTCACTTGGCGGACTGGGTGCGCGCCATCGCCGAACCGCTGGCGGCCGGGGCTTTGCTGCTGGTCGATTACGGTTATTCGCGCCGAGAATACTACCACCCCGAACGAACCGACGGCACCCTGCTCTGCCACTACCGCCACCGCGTCCACGCCGATCCGCTGCTGCTGCCGGGCCTGCAAGACATTACCGCCAGCGTCGATTTCACCGCCGTGGCCGAGGCGGGACAAGCGCTCGGACTGGCGCTGGCCGGCTACACCCACCAGAATTATTTTCTGTTCGGCTGCGGGTTGCTGGATTTGCTGGCTGAAGTCGATCCCGCCGACCTGGTTCACTATCTGGAACAGGCTCGTCAGGTCAAAGTGCTGACGCTGCCCGGCGAAATGGGCGAACGTTTCAAAGCCATCGCTCTGACGCGCGGCATCGATGCTTCACTGTGTGGTTTCTCGTTTCGGGACGAACGACACCGGCTATAGTTGACACGAGCGACCGATTTTGTTCGGTTGCCTCTCCTGTCCGTCGGGCGCAGCCAAGGATCGCGGACGGCCATCCCGATCTGGAGGGCTGGAACATGGGTCAGGGCATAGCGCGATCGCAGTTCAACCCGCGAGATTTCCAACGGTTTCAGGCGCGGTTGCGCGAAGAAACCGCCCAGTTGGCCGACTGGTTCCGCGCGGGACGGTTTGCGCCGACCAGCGGCGTCGGTGGTTTCGAGATCGAAGCGTGGCTGGTGGACCGGCAAGGACGGCCCGCGCCGTTCAACCAACGCTTTCTGGAGCGGCTGGCCGACCCGCTGGTGGTGCCGGAACTGAGCGTGTTCAACATCGAACTCAACACCCCGCCGCTACCCTTGCGCGGGCCGGCGCTGCGCCAGATGCACGCCAGCCTCGAATGCCTCTGGCAACGCTGCCAGCATGTCGCCGCTGGTTTGGCGAGCACGGTCATGCTGATCGGGATTCCGCCAACCTTGCAAGCGGACGATTTGACGCTCGATCACATGTCGGATCAGGAGCGTTTTCGAGCCATCAACGCGCAAATCCTGGCGCGGCGGCGCGGCCGTCCGATGGAGCTGACGATCCATGGGATCGACACCCTGCAACTGACTCATCCCGATGTCATGCTCGAAGCAGCCACCACCTCGTTTCAAACGCATTTGCAGGTTGCGGCGGCCGACGGCCCGGCGTTTTTCAATGCCGCTTTGGCGGTGACCGCTCCCATGGTGGCGGTGGCGGCCAACTCGCCTTTGTTGTTCGGCAAGCGCTTGTGGCAAGAAACCCGCATCCCGCTATTCGAACAGGGGGTAGCCTTGGCGGGCGGCGAAGCGTCGGACGATCCAAGCCATCCGCGAGTCAGTTTCGGCAGCGGCTATGTCAAAGAGTCGCTGCTGGCATTGTTCGACGAAAATCTGAGGCATTATCCAGCGCTGCTGCCGGTCGATTTGAGTGCTGAACCGCTGGAAAACTTGCCTCATCTACGCCTGCATAACGGCACCATCTGGCGCTGGAACCGACCGTTGCTGGGTTTTGAAGCGGATGGGACGCCGCACCTGCGCATCGAGCATCGGGTGATGCCGGCCGGCCCCAGCATTCCCGACACCATCGCCAACGCGGCGCTGTATTACGGATTGGTCCACGGCTTGGCGCGCGAACGGCCGCCTGTCGACACGCTGCTGGAATTCGCCCAGTGTCGGGCGAACTTCTACGCGGCCGCGCGGGACGGTTTGGCCGCGAACGTGATCTGGCTGAACGGTCGCACCCTGCCGTTGCGGCAACTCGTGCTGGAGGAACTGCTGCCGTTGGCCCGGCGTGGGTTGCTGGCGCTGGAGATCGATACCGCGGATGCCCGTGACTATTTGGCCATCATCGCCGCGCGGGTGGAAACCGGCCGCACCGGCGCCGGGTGGCAGCGAGACTTTTTCATCCGGCATGGCACCGATCCGACCGCGCTGACTCTGGCGTATCTGGACCGGCAGCGCGGCGGTTTGCCGGTCCATGAATGGCCATGCTGAAGTAGCCAATCGAACAGGCCGGATCAGACAGAAACGCTCGGCCACTCCCAGCAGCGCCCGGACGCGTCCGAGAGGCCCGCTAGCAATCCGCCCGATCTGATTGCCGAGACAAGGAACCACCGCTGACGCTAGCCCGCCACTGCTCCTGCACTTCTAGGATTTCGGCTTCCTCGGCGCCGCCTTGGAACACATCGTTCCAAGCCACATACAACAGAACGCCCAGATAAACCGGCAACGGTAGCGCTAGCACCTGAGCGATGACGGAAAACACCGGATAAAACGGCAAGGCCAGCAGCGCCAGCCCGCCCAGGCCCAGCACCAGAAACAGCCATGGATTGAGTTGCATGGCCAGCGCGCTACGCCGCCAGCACACCGAAAGCGGCAGCTCGCGAAACAGTTGCAGCGGCACGGTAAAAATGCCCAGCACGATTTGCAGGATCAATAGCAGGCTACCCAACACGCTGAGCTGGGTCCCCAGAATGGTCCCGGCGATGCCGAAGGTTGCGGAGGGTGGTGTTGGAGAGCCACCGCTGGCGGCGTCGACCGTCAATAGCTGATCCTGCACCCAATACGCCAGCAGATAACCTTGCAGCAGCAACAAAAATAAAAACAGCGCGGTTTTCGACAGCGCCTTGAGTGCGGTTCGATTGAACAGTTGGTTCGACGCCGGTTGCCGCTTGCGATTGACCGCTCTGGCCAGACCGCAGGCCAAGGTCACGGTCAGGCTCAACGGCAAGCCATAGCAGAACATCGTGGCGATCAGTGTCACCCAACCGCCGGCCAGCGGTAGCCACCACTCCCACACCGGCAGCGCCAGCAGCAGCGCGCTGCCGGTCGGTGCGAACAACGCCACCGTCACGAACAGCCACGGGCGCCGTCGCATCAGTTGCCACGCCTGTATCAACCAATTCCAGCCATCGCGCGGAGTCAGCGTCCGGGGTCCAAAACCACGCATCGTCACCATCCCATCGGGAAATTGGCGACTAGTGTAACGTGGATCATGGGAATAGTGGCGTCCCCAAGGGGATTCGAACCCCTGTTACCGCCGTGAAAGGGCGGTGTCCTCGGCCTCTAGACGATGGGGACAAAAGACGGAAAAAAATAAACCGCCAACATGGGACGGTTGATGGTGGTGGAGCCAGACGGGATCGAACCGACGACCTCCTGCATGCCATGCAGGCGCTCTCCCAGCTGAGCTATGGCCCCAAAAATCCGAGACAACTAATTTAAAAGACTCCCTAGGCCCTGTCAATCACTACTTCAGTGTCAGCGCGGGAACCTCGGTGGATGTAGTCCAGCGCACGGTCGATCCGCGCCAGGGTCTTCGCTCGCCCCAACAGCGCCAACGTGATGTCGATGGGGGGTGATACCGCCGTGCCGGATACCGCCACTCGCAGCGGTTGCGCGACCTTGCCCAAGGCCAAGCCTTCCTGTTCGGCACTCCGTTTGACCGCGTCATGGATCGGCTCCGCCCGCCACTCGGGCAAGGCCGCCAGCGCCTCTCGCAGTCTCCCCAAAGGTGCTGCGGCGACAGCCGTCAAGTTCTTACCCGCCGCTTTCGGATCGTAGTGCTCGAAATCCTGATAGAGAAATTTCGCGGCTTCCGCCAAGTCCTTTAGCGTGTCAGACCGTTCGGCGAACGCCTTGACGACCTCGGTCGGCGGCGGCCCCTGGCAGGGGTCGACCCCCAACTCGCCGATGTGCCAGCTCAGATGGCGGGCGACATGGGCCGGATCGAGCGTTTTCAGATAATGCTTGTTCAGCCAGAGCAGCTTGGACGGATTGATCGCCGAGGCGGCCTTGTTGCAGCCTTGCAGATCGAACAATTCCGCCATCTCATCCAGTGAAAAGATTTCCTGGTCGCCGTGCGACCAACCCAGTCGCACCAGATAATTCAGCACCGCCTCCGGCAAATAACCCAAATCCCGGCACTCCATGACGCTGGCGGCACCGTGCCGTTTGGACAGTTTTTGACCGTCCGGCCCGAGAATCATCGGCACATGTCCGTACTTGGGCACCGGCGCGTCCAACGCCTTGAGAATGTTGATTTGCCGTGGCGTGTTGTTGAGGTGGTCGTCGCCGCGAATGACGTGGGTGATGCCCATGTCCATGTCATCCACCACCACGCAGAAGTTATAGGTCGGCGTCCCATCCGCGCGAGCGATGATCAGATCGTCGAGTTCGGCATTCTGAAAAACGATGTCGCCGCGAATCAAATCCTCGACCACGACATCGCCGTCGACCGGATTTTTGAAGCGGACCACCGGCTCCACGCCCTGGCGCGGCGGTCCCTGATAATCGCGGTGGCGGCCGTCGTAGCGCGGTTTTTCCTTGCGGCTGCGTTGCTTTTCGCGCAGCGCCTCCAATTCCTCGCGCGTGCAATAGCAGTAGTAAGCCCTACCCGCCCGCAACAGGTGCTGCAACACCTCGCGGTAGCGGTCGAAGCGTTGGGTCTGATAAAAAGGCCCCTCGTCATAGTCCAACCCCAGCCAGTTCATGCCTTCCAGAATGGCGTTCACCGCTTCCGGGGTGGAACGCTCCAGGTCGGTGTCCTCGATGCGCAGCACGAACGGCCCTCCGTGCCGGCGCGCGTACAACCAGGAAAAAAGGGCCGTGCGAGCGCCGCCGATGTGGAGATAACCGGTGGGGCTGGGAGCGAAACGAGTCTTGACCATAGGATTCGTCATCAAACCGCTGAATGTGGATGGGCTGCTTCAACGCTTGCCCGATTTGGTCGGCCGCTCCCAGTTCGCCACATCCTTGCGCGGCGCTCGGGTCAGAGACAGGCCGCCCTCGGGCACTTCGCCGCTGACCGCCGAGCCGGCGCCGACCGTCGCGCCCTTGCCGATCCGCACGGGCGCCACCAGCGAACTGTTGGAACCGATAAAAGCACCGTCGCCGATCACGGTCTTATGCTTGTTGGCGCCATCGTAGTTGCAGGTGATGGTGCCGGCGCCGACATTGACGTTCGATCCGATCTCGGCATCGCCGATATAAGTGAGATGGTTGACCTTGGAACCAGGACCGATCTCCACCTTTTTGGTCTCGACGAAATTGCCGATATGCACTCCTGGCGCCAACCGGGTATCGGGCCGCAACCGGGCATAAGGCCCGATATGCGCGCCGGCGCCGACCTCGGCGCTGTCGATCCAGCAATGCGACAGAATTTCGACATCATCGCCGATGACCGCGTCCCGCAACACGCAGAACGGTCCGATCCGCACCCGGTCACCCAAGCGCACGGTGCCTTCGAACACCACATTGACATCGATGATGACATCCTTGCCGGCAACCAGCGTACCCCGAACATCGACGCGCGCTGGATCTAGCAGGGTCGCGCCGCCCGCCAACAGCGCCTCAGCCTGTCGCGCCTGATAAAAACGCTCCAGTTCAGCCAGTTGCTGGCGGTCGTTAATCCCCTGCACCTCGGCCGGTTCGGCCACCGTGAAGGCTTCGACCGGCACGCCGTCGCGCACCGCCAAGGCGATGATATCGGTCAGATAGTACTCGCCCTGCGAGTTGTCATTATCCAGTTCGGCGACCCAATCTTTCAGCCTATCGGCGGAAACGGCCAAAATTCCGGTATTGATCTCGCGCAAATTTCGCTCGGTGGGCGTCGCTTCCTTATGTTCGACGATGCGCAACACCCGCCCGCACTCGTCGCGGACGATGCGCCCGTAGCCGGTCGGGTCGCCCAATTCGACCGTCAGCAACGCCAACCGGCCCTGTCGGGCGTCCGCGACCAGCGGTTGCAGGGTCTCGGTCTGGATCAAGGGCACGTCGCCATACAGCACCAGCACCACGCCGGCGGGATCGATTGACGGCAATGCTTGCGCGACAGCGTGACCCGTTCCTAACTGCTCGGCCTGCTCGACCCAGACTACATCCGAATCCCCCGCGAAAACGGCCTTGACCGCCTCCCCGCCGTGTCCGTACACCACCAGTCGAGTTGTCGCCTCAAGTTGACTCGCCGTGGCCAGCACATGGCCCAACAACGGTTTACCCGCGATACGGTGCAGGACCTTGGGCAAATCTGAAACCATCCGCTTACCCTTGCCGGCGGCAAGAATCACGACCGAAAGCTGCTGCATGACGGCTACGCCTCCAAAAAATCTCTCGCTATTGTAACGAACCTTAGCAACGGAATGAGCAACCCGCGACGAATACTCGGCCACGAACGCTCTCAGCGTGCTGCAAAATAAAAAGGCCGTGACGTTGTCACGGCCCAATAGAGGATCCAATATATTATTATTATTAGCCTTTTATCCTGCTTTACGCAGCTTGCGCAGCTTTTCGATAGCCTGCAACTGCGCGATAGCCTCAGCCAGTTCGGCCTTGGCTCTGGCGTATTCAAAATCACCCTGATGAGCGGCAAGTACTTGCTCGGAGCGCTGTTTGGCGGCCTGCGCGGACGCTTCGTCCAGGTCGCGGGCCCGTTCGGCGGTATCGGACAGTATCGTCACCAAACTCGGTTGCACTTCCAGCAGTCCGCCCGATACGTAGAACAGTTGCTCCTCGCCGCCTTGCAACCGGACGCGGACCTGACCGGGTTTTAGCCGGGTCAACAGCTGGCTGTGGCGGGGCAAAATACCGAGCTCGCCCAATTCGCCCGGCGCGGTCACCATCTCGGCGGCGCCGGAGAATAGCTCCTTCTCCGCGCTGACGATGTCGACGTGCAATGTCATGGCCATGCGTGCGTCTCCTGGTCGGTTGGCATGGGAAACGGCCCCACGGTCGGGGCCGTTGGACCCTTACAGCTTGGTGGCCTTTTCCACGGCCTCATCAATGCCGCCGACCATGTAGAAGGCTTGCTCGGGCAGATGATCGTACTCGCCGGCGACGATGCCCTTGAAGGCCGCGATGGTGTCCTTGAGCGCGACGTATTTGCCGGACGAACCCGTGAACACTTCCGCCACGAAGAACGGCTGCGATAGGAAGCGCTGGATCTTGCGGGCGCGCGCCACCACCAGCTTGTCTTCCTCGGACAGTTCGTCCATGCCCAAAATGGCGATGATGTCCTTCAATTCCTTGTAGCGTTGCAGCGTGCTTTGCACGGCGCGGGCGGCGTCGTAGTGGTCCTGGCCGACCACCAGCGGGTCCAATTGCCGGGACGTGGAATCCAGCGGGTCCACCGCCGGATAGATCCCCAATTCGGCGATCTGGCGGGACAGCACCACGGTGGCGTCCAAGTGAGCGAAGGTGGTGGCCGGTGAGGGGTCGGTCAGGTCGTCGGCGGGCACGTACACCGCTTGAATCGAGGTGATGGAGCCGGTCTTGGTCGAGGTGATGCGCTCTTGTAACACGCCCATTTCCTCAGCCAGCGTCGGTTGATAACCCACCGCCGACGGCATCCGGCCCAGCAGCGCCGAGCACTCGGTGCCGGCCAGGGTATAGCGGTAGATGTTGTCGATGAACAGCAGCACGTCGCGGCCTTCGTCGCGGAAATTCTCGGCGATGCTCAGGCCGGTCAGGCCGACCCGCAGCCGGTTGCCGGGCGGCTCGTTCATCTGGCCGTAGACCAGCGCCACCTTGTCCAGCACGTTCGACTCCTTCATTTCATGATAGAAGTCGTTGCCCTCGCGGGTGCGCTCGCCGACGCCGGCGAACACTGAGTAGCCGGAATGCTCGATGGCGATGTTGCGGATCAATTCCATCATGTTGACGGTCTTGCCCACGCCCGCGCCACCGAACAAGCCGATCTTGCCGCCCTTGGCGAACGGGCAGAGCAGGTCGATGACCTTGATGCCGGTTTCCAGCAGTTCGGTCGCGCCCGACTGATCTTCATAGCTGGGGGCCGGTTGATGGATGGCGCGGTAGATGTCGGTTTCCACTGGCCCCTTGTGGTCGATGGGTACGCCCAACACGTTCATGATCCGACCCAAAGTCCCGGTACCCACCGGCACGGTCACCGGCGCGCCGGTGTTGGAGACCGCCATGTTGCGTTTGAGACCTTCGGTCGCGCCCATGGCGATGGTGCGGACCACCCCGTCGCCCAATTGCTGTTGGACTTCCAAGGTCAGCCCGTTTTCATCGAGACGCAGCGCGTCGTAGATCTTGGGCACCGCGCCGCGCGGGAACTCGACGTCCACCACGGCGCCGATGATTTGCACGATATTGCCAGAACTCATTATTGGGTTCCCCTTAAACTTGTTTCACCGGGCACCCGCCGCTGGCGACGGGCGCTTGCCGCGTTCCCTATACCGCAGCGGCGCCACCCACGATCTCGGCCAGTTCTTGGGTGATCGACGCTTGTCGGGCCTTGTTGTAGATCAGTTGCAATTCATCGATGAGCGCGCCCGCATTGTCGGAAGCGCTCTTCATGGCGACCATGCGCGCGGCCATCTCGCTGGCGACGTTCTCCACCAAGGACTGGTAGACCACCGATTCGCTATAACGACGCAGCAGCAGTTCGATGAGATCCTTGGGATCGGGCTCGTAGATGTAATCCCAGCGATGAACCGGGGCCGCATCTTGCACCTCGGCGAGGATAGGCACCAGGCGCTCGATCTTGGGTTTCTGACTCATGGTGTTGACGAATTCGTTATACACCAGATAGATCGCATCGACCTTGCCTTCCGCGAAGGCATCAGCCATCACCTTGACCGGGCCCAGCACATCCTCAAAGCGGGGCGAGTCGCCCAAATGAGAAACGTGAGCGACGATGTTGCCCTTCAATCGTCGGAAAAACTGAAACGCCTTGGTGCCGACGGTGCAGATATCGATTTCGATACCGCGGTTGCGCCAGTCCTGCATGGTCAGGATGGTGGCCTTGAACAGGTTGGTGTTCAAGCCGCCGCACAGACCGCGATCGGTCGACACCACGATCAGCCCGACCCGCTTCAGTTCGCGCTCCACCAGCCCCGGACTGCGATACTCGGTATGAGCGTGGGCCAAGTGCGAGATCACGTTACGAATCTTGGTCGCGTAAGGCCGGGCTGCTTTCATGCGTTCCTGGGCCTTGCGCATCTTGCTCGCCGCCACCATTTCCATGGCTTTGGTGATCTTTTGAGTACTTTGAATACTCTTGATTTTGGTTCGTATCTCTTTGGCGCCGGCCATGCTCGATCCCGCCTATCCGACGAAAGTGGGCTTGAAATCTTCCGCGATCTTCTTCAAACCGCTTTCGATCTCATCGTTGAAATCGCCCGAGCCGTTGATCTGATCGATCAACGGCGCATGGTTGGCCCGCGCGTACGCCAGAAGGCCGGCCTCGAAAGCGCCGATCTTGTTCAGCGCCACATCGTCCAGATAGCCCCGATCCACCGCGAACAGCGACACCGCCATTTCAGCCACCGACATCGGCGAGTACTGTTTCTGCTTCATCAGTTCGGTGACGCGCTGGCCGCGTTCGAGCTGCTTGCGGGTGGCCTCGTCCAGATCGGAGGCGAACTGGGCGAAGGCCGCCAGTTCGCGGTACTGGGCGAGCGCCAAGCGGATGCCGCCGCCGAGCTTCTTGATGATCTTGGTCTGGGCCGCGCCGCCGACGCGGGACACCGACAAGCCAGGGTTGATGGCGGGCCGGATACCGGCGTTGAACAGGTCGGTTTCCAGATAGATCTGGCCGTCGGTGATCGAAATCACGTTGGTCGGCACGAACGCGGACACGTCGCCGGCCTGAGTTTCGATGATCGGCAGCGCGGTCAACGAGCCGGTCTGGCCTTTGACTTCCCCGTTGGTCAGCCGCTCGACCTCGGCGGCGTTGATGCGGGAGGCGCGCTCCAACAGGCGGGAGTGCAGATAGAACACGTCGCCGGGGAAGGCCTCGCGGCCTGGCGGGCGGCGCAGCAGCAGCGAGACTTGGCGGTAGGCCACGGCTTGCTTGGACAGATCGTCATAGACGATCAAGGCGTCCTGGCCCCGGTCGCGAAAGTATTCGCCCATCGCGCAGCCGGAGTACGGCGCGGTGTAGAGCATCGCCGCCGATTCGGAGGCGCTGGCGGCCACCACGATGGTGTGATCCATCGCGCCGTGCTCTTCCAGCTTGCGCACCACGTTGGCGATCGACGAGTTCTTCTGGCCGATGGCGACATAGATGCACTTGATGCCAGTGCCCTTCTGGTTGATGATCGTGTCAATCGCCACGGCGGTCTTGCCGGTCTGGCGGTCGCCGATGATCAACTCGCGCTGGCCACGGCCGATCGGCACCATGGCGTCGATGGCCTTCAAACCGGTCTGCACCGGCTGGCTCACCGACTGGCGTTCGATCACGCCCGGCGCAATCACTTCGACGGGCGAGGTTTTCGTGGAATTGATCGGACCCTTGCCGTCGATGGGCTGACCGAGGGAATTGACCACGCGGCCCAGCAGCGCCTCGCCGACCGGCACTTCCAGGATGCGGCCGGTGCACAGCGCCTTGTCGCCCTCGGACAAATGCTCGTAGTCGCCCAAGATCACGGTGCCGACCGAATCGCGCTCCAGGTTCATGGCCAAGCCATAAGTCACCGGATCGCCTTCCCTGGGCGCCGGAAATTCGATCATTTCGCCCTGCATCGCGTTGTCGAGGCCGTAAATCCGGGCGATGCCGTCAGACAGGCTGACGATGGTTCCTTCCGTGCGTGCTTCGGCGGTCGCTTGGTAGCCTTGCAGGCGCTGCCGGATCAGATCACTGATTTCGGATGGTTTGAGTTGCATAAAACGGTAATCCCCTTACTGGCTCAAGGCCGTGGCGAGTTTGTCCAGCCGACCGCGCGCCGAACCGTCGATCACCCGATCACCGATCCGGATCACCGCGCCCCCGATCAACGCCGGGTCCGTCTTGCAATCGAGCACGACGCTGCGTTTGAACTTCGCCTTGAGCGCCTTGGTCACGCGCTTGCGCTGGGCGTCGGTCACGACGGAGGCGGAAATCAGCTCGGCGCGGAGAATGCTTTCGGCCTCCGCGCGAAACCGCTCGAACAAGGCGGCGATGCTGGGAAGCTGGTGCAAGCGGTGAAACTCGGCCAGCATCTTGAGGAACGTGACGAAGGTCTCCGGAATCGCTGCCGCCTCGCCGCCGCGAATATCGCGGCACAAGTCGGCCACCAGCGCGGCTTTCTGTTCGCCGCGCAGTTGGGGATTCCAGGGTCCTAGCAACCGTTGCATGGCCGGATCGGCGGCCACGGCGGCGGCGCTCTGCAACAGCTCGGACCAGAGCGGCAGCGCCTGGGCGGCCTGCGCATCCTCAAAAGCGGCGCGCGCGTAGGGCCGGGCGGCGGAGGTCGGTCGGACGACGGGTGTCGGGTCATCAGCCATGGGCGTGGTCCGTGTGGTTATAGCTGAGCGACCAGGTCATCCAGCATGGCGGCGTTGGCCGCTTCGTCGACTTCGCGCTTGAGCACCTTGCTGGCGCCGGCGACGGCGAGGCTGACGACTTGATTGCGAAGCTGTTCGCGGGCGCGATTGACTTCCTGCTCGATCTCGGCCTTGGCGGCGTGGAGCTGGCGGTCGCCCTCGACGCGGGCTTCCTGTTTCGATTGCTCGATGATTTCGTTGGCGCGCTTGTGGGCTTGGGCGACGATCTCGGCGGCTTGCTGCTTGGCTTCCTTCAGCATTTGCGCGGCCTTGACCTTGGCCAGCTCCTGCTCGCGCACGCCGCGCTCGGCCGAGGCCAAGCCGTCGGCGATCCGCTTCTGGCGCTCTTGCATGGCCTGGATGATCGGCGGCCATACATACTTCATGGTAAAGAGCACCAGCAGGCCGAACGTGATCATCTGCCCTATCAGAGTGGCATTGAAGTTCACGCGATTATCTCCTCGGGTACACGGATGAACGCGTCAAAGAGTCGGACGATCAATGCCCTAAGGCCGCGTTGACGGGACCGAGGAACGGGTTGGCGAAGGTGAAGAACAACGCCACGCCGACGCCGATCATGGTCACCGCGTCGAGCAAACCCGCAACGATGAACATTTTCACTTGCAACGCGGGAATCATTTCCGGCTGGCGGGCGGCGCCTTCCAGGAACTTGCCACCCAACAGGGCGAAACCGATGGCGGTACCCAGCGCGCCCAGGCCGATGATCAAAGCCACGGCGATAACGGTCATACCCTGCACGTTGGCAATCAGGCTTGCAGCTTCCATTAGTGTCTCCCGTCTAGAGATTGTGGTGTGGATGAAAAAAACCGATTAACGCGGACCCGCCGCGACTGTCGTTCGGACCGCTCCAGCTATTGGCGACACTCAATGATCCTCGTGGGCCATGCTGAGATAGACGATGGTCAGCACCATGAAGATAAAAGCTTGCAAGGTGATGATCAGAATGTGGAACACCGCCCACGGCCAGCCCAGCACGAACTGGATCCACCAGGGCAACAGCGCGATCAGAATGAAAATCAACTCACCGGCGTAGAGGTTTCCGAACAGACGCAAGCCGAGCGAGATGGGTTTGGCCAGATCCTCGACGATCCGCAGCAGCAGGTTGAAGGGCATGAACCAGATGCCGAAGGGATGGGTCAGGATTTCCATGGTGAAATGGGTCGGACCCTTGACCTTGAAACTGTAGTAATACAGCAGCAGCAGCACCGAAATCGACAGGCCGAAGGTCGAATTCAAATCGGTGGAGGGCACGGAGCGCAGATAGGGAACGCCGAACAGGGCGGCGATGGACGGCAATAGGTCAACCGGCAACAAATCCATGAAATTCCACAGAAACACCCAAACGAAAATGGTCAGGGCCAACGGCGCAATGACCGGGTTGCGGCCGTGGAAAGAATCCTTGACCTGGGTATCGACAAACTCGACCAGAATCTCGCACAAATTTTGCAAAGGTCCGGGCACATCGCTGGTGGCCGATTTCGCCGCCTTCATGAACAGCCACAGGAAAAAGCTGCCCAAGGCGATCGAGAAGAACAGCGTATCCAGGTGCAGGGACCAGAAGCCCTCACCAACCTTGAGGTTGGTCAAATGGTGAATGATGTATCCCGTTGCGGAATGACCGGATTCGCTCATAGCGTGCTCACCGAAGCGTCGAATGTGAAGGGTAAAGCCAGCCAGTAGGCCATCAGCGCGGCGCTGTACGCCAGCAGCAGCGGAAGGGGCGAGACATCGAGCCAGAACAGAGCGCCGCCGAACAAGAGCACCGTCAACAGCAGCTTGACCACTTCGCCCAAGTAGAAGGCGCGGGCGATTTTGGCGGCGGGCGCGCCGACGCGCACCGAAAAGACCTTACTGGCGAAATACAGGGTGACGAGCGTGCTGATGCCGCCGCCGATCAAGGCGGAGTAAGCCGTCTTGACGTTGCCGAAGGCAAAAGAACCAACCGCGATCAACAGCGTGAGGAGCAATTGAAGGGTGGTGATCTTTCGGGTGACCTGTTTTGCGCCCATGGCTCGCATTCGTTTTAATTGTGCAGGCACCGCATTGCGCCGGGCATGTTTTAAATTGTTATATTCTGTTTTGTTTATTTGATTTTCTCACCCTGCCAAAGCCCGATCTTTTGCCTAAAATCCGGTTTCCCTGGTCCTTTCGGCTCCCGCAGAGTGCCACGGATTATAGGGAATTTAGCGCGGCGGGGTCAACGAAAATCACCGTGTCACTTCACCCGTGCAATAATGCCGTCCAGCTCATCTAGGCTGTTGTAGTGAATAACCACTTGACCTTTGCCGGTGGTATCGTGTCGCAATTGGACTCGCGCGCCCAGCCGTTCCGATAGATCGTCTTGTAAGGTACGAATATTAGGATCGAACGCTTTGGCGCGCGCGGGCGTAGCCGCCGTTTGCTGTTGCAGGCGGCGCGCCAGTTCCTCGGTTTCCCGCGCCGACAAGCCTCTTAGCAACACCTGGCGGGCGGCTTCCTGCTGCAAGGCGGACGGCAGCGGCAGCAGGGCGCGGGCATGGCCCATATCGAGCTTGCGCTCGCGCACCCACTGGCGGACTTCCTCGCTCAGCTCCAGCAAGCGCAGCAGGTTGCTCACCGCCGTTCGCGACCGGCCCACCGCTTCGGCCGCCTGCTGGTGGGTCAGCTCGAATTCATCGATCAGCCGTTGGAGCGCGGTCGCTTCCTCCAGGGGATTGAGGTCTTCGCGCTGGATGTTCTCGATCAGCGCCATGGCGATGGCGGCCCGATCCGTGACCTCGCGCACGACCGCCGGCACTTCGCGCAATCCAGCCAGTTGCGCGGCCCGCCAGCGCCGCTCCCCGGCGATCAGCTCGTAGCGCTCTCCAGCGAGCGGCCGCACCACGACCGGCTGCACCACGCCCTGCGCTCGGATCGATTCCGCCAGCTCCCGCAAGCGGTCTTCGCGTAAATCCTGCCGGGGCTGGTAGCGCCCCCTGACGATGCATTCGAGCGGCAGGGAACGCAGGGTCTCCGCAAACGTCGGCTCCGATGCTGATTCATTCCGACCGGCCGCCGCGGCCCCCGCGCCCAGCAAGGCATCCAGGCCACGACCGAGGCCGCCTTTTTTTCTGATCATGTCCCCGCCTCGTTCCCCGCCGTCTTTTTCGCCGCCGGACGTCGCAATCGTTTACGCACTTCCTTCGCCAGTTCCCGATAGCTTTGCGCGCCGCGCGAGCCGTCATCGTAATGAATGATCGGCAGTCCGTAACTGGGGGCTTCCGCCAGCCGCACGTTGCGCGGAATCAACGTTTCGAACACCGCCTTGCCGAAATGCGCCTGCAACTGAGCCGACACTTCATTGGCCAGCCGGTTGCGGGGGTCGAACATGGTCCGCAGCACACCCTCGACGCGCAAGTCCGGATTGGTGGATTTGCGCACCTTATCGATGGTGTCGAGCAACGCCGACAAGCCTTCCAGCGCGTAATACTCGCACTGGACGGGAATGAGCACCGCTTGGGCGGCGGTGAGCGCGTTGACCGTCAGCATGTTCAGCGACGGCGGGCAGTCGATCATGATGAGGTCGAAATTCCATTCCACCGGCGCGAGCGCGGCGCGCAAGCGGCCCGGCGCGTTTTCCGTTTTCAGCAAGTTGATCTCGGCGGCGGTCAGATCGCCGTTGGCCGGCAGCAACTGCATTTGCGCCTTCTCGACCCATTGCAGCGCTTGGGTCAAGGTCGCCTCGCCCAACAGCACATCGTAGCTGGTGGCGGTGACGGCGTGTTTGTCCACGCCGCAGCCCATGGTGGCGTTGCCCTGAGGGTCGAGATCGATCAGCAGCACGTTCTGCCGCAGCGCCGACAAACAGGCGGCCAGATTGACGGCGGTCGTGGTCTTGCCGACCCCGCCTTTCTGATTGGCGATCGCGATGATGGTAGCCATGATCTCAACCTCAGGAAGCGGGCGCGGGGGCCAAATGGACCAGATGGCGTTCGGCGTCCAGGCTCGGAACCCGCAGCGGGTAAACGTCCACCACGACATAACCGGCGGGCAAACGCGCCAGCTCATCGTCGGGAAACACGCCTTTCATCGCCAGCAAGCGGCCGGTGGGAGCACACAAGCGGCCGGCGTCCGCGACCATGTCGGCCAAGGTCGCAAACGCTCGCGATACCACGGTATCAAACAGGCTCTCCGGCCGATAATCCTCGACCCGGCCGCGCACCACGCGGGCATTGTGCAGTTGCAGTTCGCCAGCGACTTGGGTCAGGAACCGAGTCCGCTTGCCGTTGCTGTCCAGCAGGTAAAATTGGCAGTCCGGTCGGACGACGGCCAGCGGAATCCCCGGCAGGCCGGCGCCGCTGCCCACATCCAGCACGCGCGGACCCTCCAGCCAGGGCAGAATCGACAGGCTGTCCAACACATGCCGGACCACCATCGCCTCGGGGTCGCGCACGGCCGTCAGATTATAGGCCCGATTCCAGCGCTCAAGCAGGGTCAAATAAGCGCTCAGGCGCACGCTGGCGCCCTCCGGTAACCGGATAGCCAGCGCCTCGCAACCCTCGATAATGGCCTGTTCGATACTCATCAAACGCCGTCATTCGCCCCGCATAGCCCGTCCGAACGAAAGGATGCATTGTAACATGCCGCCGGACGTTGACAGGAGCCGATCGCCGACGGATAACATGGGGACCGCCCGCCGGCGGTGAATAACAGAGTCCGGAGCGCCCGCCAGCACCAACCCGTCGGGACCGGCGGGCTGAAACCAAGAGCGCTCTTGCGAGTCTGATTGAGCACATACCAACAGCGTGTAACGGACAGCCGGCGCTGTCCTGTCCGCCATCGCCATCGCCATCGCCAAGGAGGAGACCGCCGTGACCGTCGAACGTCATCCGCCGCATTACACCTTGGGTGAGGAAATCGCCAACAGCGTGATTCACGGTGTGGGCATCGTGCTGGGCATCGCCGGACTCGGGGTGTTGACCGCCTTCGCCAGCCTGCACGGCGACGCCTGGCACATCGTCGGCTGCAGCATCTTCGGCGCGGCCTTGATCCTGCTCTACACCACCTCGACGCTGTATCACAGTATTCCGCTACCGCGCGTCAAAACGGTATTGCGCACGCTCGATCATTCCGCGATTTTCCTCCTGATCGCCGGTACTTATACCCCGTTCCTGCTGGTGAACTTGCGCGGTCCCTGGGGTTGGTCGCTGTTCGCGGTCATTTGGGGGCTGGCGCTGTTGGGAATCGGGCTGCGCGTCGCGCGCGGCCGCCGTTCGACGCTGCTGTCGCTCGGGCTGTACATCGGCATGGGCTGGACGGTCCTAGTCGCCAGCAAGCCGCTGCTCAACAGCGTCGCGCCGGGTGGGCTGCTGCTGTTGCTGTCCGGCGGACTGGCTTACACGCTCGGCGTTGTTTTCTATGTCTGGAAGCGGTTGCCCTACCATCACGCCATCTGGCACGGCTTCGTGCTGGCGGGTAGCATCTTGCATTTCTTTGCGATTTTGTTTTACGTCATCCCGCTGGCCGCGCCGGATTACAGCGCTCAAGCGGGTTAATCAAGCCAACGGATTCCGACGTGCCGCCGTGCCCGACTCACCCCTTGCCGAACTCCCCTACGCCTGCGGCCGACCGTGCTTGCAGGGCCGGTTGCGCGTCACGCCGGATGATTTTCAGGTCCGCGAGGAACTGAGTTTCGCGCTGGAGGGCGCCGGCGAGCATGTCTGGCTTTGGGTGCGCAAGCGCGACGCCAATACCGATTGGGTGGCGCGGCGCTTGGCGGAACGGGCGGGCGTGCCGGCCGGAGCGGTCGGCTACGCCGGACTCAAAGACCGGCGCGCCGTGACCGAACAGTGGTTTTCAGTCCCGTTGCCCGGCCGGGCTGAGCCGGATTGGACAGGCGACCCGGCTGCCGAATTCACGGTACTGAAAGCGGTGCGTCATTCGCGCAAGTTGCGGCGCGGCGCGCTGGCCGGCAACGTCTTTCGCATCGTCGCGCGCGACCTCGAAGGCGATCCCGCCAAACTGACCGAACGCTTGGCGCTCATCGCCGCGAACGGCGCGCCCAATTACTTCGGCGAGCAACGTTTCGGCCGCGAGGGCGGCAACCTGGAACGGGCCGCGGCCATGCTGCGCGGCGAGGAAACGGTGCGGGACCGGCACCGGCGCGGCCTGTATCTGTCCGCCGCCCGCTCGGTGTTGTTCAATGCGGTGCTGGCGCGACGGGTCGGCGATCGCACCTGGAATCAACCGCTGCCGGGCGAGGTGCTGATGCTGGCCGGCAGCCATAGCATTTTCACCGTCGCCGAACCGGATGAAACGATCCGCCGGCGAGTGGCGGAATTCGACCTGCACCCGACCGGGCCGCTGTGGGGCGCCGGCGAGCTGCTATCCAGCGGCCCGGCGCGGGAACTGGAAGAAGCGATTGCGGCGACCTTGCCGGTGTTTCGCGCCGGACTGGCGGCGGAAGGCTTGCGACAGGAACGCCGCGCCTTGCGGCTGATGGTGCGCGACCTGGCGGTGGCGTTACCGACCCCCGGCACCGCCATCTTCAGTTTTGGCTTGCCGGCTGGCGCCTATGCGACAACGGTGTTGCGCGAGCTGATTCAGCCGCTGGACTGAACCGATGGAGGAGCCATCGTCGTCCGTCCCGCCGAACGCTCCGTCGTTCCGTGCCCGACTGCGGCCGCTCGCGATCAGCACCCTGTTCGATAGCGTAACCGCGCTGCTGCTGGTCGCGGGACTGGCGGCCGTTATCAGCCGGCAATTCCACCTGTCTCCGGCTTATGTCGGCCGATCCGTGACGGTCTTTGTGGGCCTGTTGCTCGCACTGCTGCCGTTCCTGCCCCAGCATTTGCCCTTGCAGCGGTTTGGCGCGGCCAATCGAGTCACGCTGGCGCGGGCCGGCATCGCCGCGCTGGCGGCCGGCCTGATCGGTCCTTTTGAGCCGACCCCCGCCTTGAGCTGGTCCATCGCCGCCCTGGCCGGTTTGGCCTTGCTGCTCGACGGCGCGGACGGCTGGCTGGCCCGACACCACGGGTCGACAAGCCGGTTCGGCGCTCGCTTCGACATGGAAGTGGACGCCTTCCTGATTCTGGTACTGGCCGTGTTGGTGTATCACTCCGCTAAAGCCGGCGGGTGGGTGCTGCTATCGGGCGGGATGCGCTATGGCTTCGTCGCGCTCGGTCAGGTTTTGCCTTGGTTGAAACAGCCGCTGCCGCCGCGCAAGCGCCGCCAAACCATCTGCGTGATTCAAAGCGTGGCGCTGGTCCTCTGTCTGACCCCGATCTTGGTCCCGCCCTGGACTAACCTGCTGGCCGCTGGCGCCCTCGGCTTGCTGGCGACATCCTTTGCCTTGGATGCCGTCTGGCTGGCCCGCCGGCACTCGCGGTGGCGCTGATCATCGACTCATCAGAATTGGAGATCCGCCGCCGGTCAGCGCCGGCGCTGGAGTTGGCCAGTCGCCATCCAGGGTTTTCAACAACAACGGCCCCAGGGTTTCGATGCCGCCCAGAACGGTCGCGCTCGGCCGCAGCCCCGGTTCGAACCCCGCCGCCAGAAACGCCGCAATCATCCCAGCGTTTCGCGAGAACAGATGAACCGGCACTTGCCAGGGAATATCGCGGCCGCCCACCACCGCCGGCGGCTGGTGGTCGCCGAGCACCAACAGCACAGCGTCTTTCGGCGCGTGCTGGCGCAGATAGCCGCCCACCACCGCCAGGTTATAGCGAACGCTCTCGATGTAGGCAGTGGCCAGTTCGCCGCCATCCAGCCGGTCGTTCAAGGTCGTTGCCGCCGGAACCGTATCGGCAGTGCCGCCGGCCTCGACCTCAGCCCACTTCGGCCGGTAAGGCGGCAGCGGCGCGAAGGGAATATGGCTGTTGATGGTCGGAAAAAATATCAATAGCGGTGGCCGGCCCGCCGGTACCACCTCCGTTTGGTGGACCCGATACAGGCTGTATTGATCGGGTATGGCCCACCAACCATAAGCCGGCCCGGCATAGCGCAACCGTCCGGCGTCGTAGATCCGGTCGAAACGGTAAAACTCGCCCTCCGGCCACGGATATTTGAGGCCCGGCATGATCGCGACGCTGCGATAACCGGCGGCGGCGAAACGGCCGACGAGCGTGTCGCGATCCGAGGCCAGCAAGTCGCGATAATCGCCCGGATCGGCGACGCGCGCCCCGGACAACAAACTGGAATGCGCCAGCCAGGACAGGCCACCGAAGGTGCTAGACTCGACCCGCGCCGAAGCACTGTTCCAGCCGGCGGCCGCCAGCGACCGCTCCAGCGCGGCGAACTCGCCCGCCAGCGGAACGGCGAAGCGGGGGTCGTCGAAAACCAGCGCGCCGTAGGACTCGAAGAACAAGACCCACAAATCTCCTCGCCCCAACCGCCGCAAATTCGATCCCGGCAACGGCGGCTGTGCGGCCAGCCAGCTCCGATCCCGAAACAGCGTCGCAACCAGCATCAGCCGCAACTGCTCGGCGACCATCCCGGAAACCGGCAGCGCGAACGCTCGTTCGGTCGGCAGGCGCACGCTCAATCGACCGGCGCCATACAGTACCAGCAAAACCAGGGCCAGCGCGGCCAACCAGCGTCGGCCGGCTGGACGCGCCATTCCCCCCAGAACGGCTGCTAGCGCCCAATGCAGAACCGCGAGCAACCCGACCAGGAGCGCCAGCAGCCCCACAGCCGCCAGCAGCAATTGCCAGCTGGCGACGTGGTCCGCAAACATGGCCGCCACCCGCAAAACATGCTGGCTGTCCCAGTATAGATTGAGAGATCGGCCCATCAGCGCCGGCGCGGTGACATCCAGATAGCGCCCCAGCACGAACGCGAGCAACCCGCCGACCCCGACCCGTCGCGACACCCGGCCCGGCGGTCCACGCCACCCCACGACCAGGCTAAGAACCAGCAGCAACCCCGCCAGCTCGATGGACAGTTCGGGAACCCAGCGCACCCCAACCGTCGGCCAGCGGTTTTGAAAGGTCAGCGCCGAGTTGAGGACGAACAATCCGAGGAGCAACTTGAAAGAAGTCAGCCGGCCGGAATCCGCCGCTGCGGCCGCCGCGCCGCCACCATCGCCTGTTTCCATGAAAATCGGATGTCTCGCAGGTTCGCTCGGTCAGGTGTTGGGCGCACGCGCTCGATCGTAGCGGATACGGTAAATCAGCCCGGCATGATCGTCGGACACCAACAGCGAGCCATCCGGCATGACCGAAAGGTAAGCCGGTCGGCCCCAAGCCCGCTCGCCGCTCAACCAACCCTCGGCAAAAGGCTCGTAACTGACGGCCCGACCGTCGCGCAACGTGACCAGCGACACCCGATAGCCGATTTTCGAACTGCGGTTCCAGGAACCATGTTCGGCGATGAAAAGCTGGCCGCGATAGCGTTTGGGAAATTGAGCGCCGGTGTAGAACGCCAGCCCCAGCGCCGCCACATGCGCTCCCAGTTTCTGTACGGGCGGCGTGTAATCCGCGCAATTTTTGCCTTTACCAAAATCGGGGTCGAGCAGATCGCCTCCGTGGCAGTAAGGGTAGCCGAAGTGAAGGCCGGGTCGGGGAGCCTGATTGAGTTCGTCCGGCGGCCGATCGTCGCCCAGCCAGTCGCGACCGTTGTCGGTAAACCAAAGGGTTCGATCTTGTGGGTTCCAGGTAAAGCCGACCGTATTGCGAATGCCGCGCGCCACGGTTTCCATGCCTGAGCCATCGGCGTTCAACCGCCGCAACTCCGCATAGCCCGGCTCGTCGCAGATATTGCAAGGCGCGCCGACTGCAACATACAGCTTGCCGTCCGGCCCAAAGGCGATATAGCGCCAGCCGTGCGCGCGATCTTTCGGTAAGGCAGCGGTGATCAGCACCGGCTCGGGCGGATCGTCGAGCCGGCTTTCGATGGCGTCGTAGCGCAAGATCCGATCCACGGCGGCGACGTACAGCGCCCCGTCGCGAAAGGCGATGCCGTTTGGCATGTTGAGGTGGCTGGCGATGGTCCGGCGGGTTTCGGCGCGACCGTCTCCGTCAGCGTCGCGCAACGCATAAACCTCGCCTTCATCCCGCGTGCTGACGAACAGCGTACCGCGCTCGCCGAGCAACATGACCCGCGCGTTCGGCACCCGATCGGCGAAAACGCTGATGGTGAACCCCGGCGGCAAGCGAATGCGTTCCAACGGGGGGTCGGCGAAACTTCGCTCGGTCAAAACTGACAGAATCACTAACGCGGACAGCAGCGCGCTTCGAGACATGGCGCAAAACCTCCCAACCCAGCGCTGGCGATCACCAGACCTAACTGGCGGACAATCGATGATTGGCGTACTATTTCGATAATAATAGGATTGGTTTTCGAATGCGCCGTTCACTCGAAAATCGCTATTTCACACGACGCCTTACCAACTCGCGATCCTGTGCTTGGGACATCAATCCGAACGCTTGACCCCGCTCCACCGAGATCCCCGCGCGGGGGTTTCCGTTTGAACCCAAACCCGACCCGGACCATGGGAGGCACATCAAGATGAGCAGGGTAGATGAGGATCTGGAGCTTCCGAACGAGGGGGAGGTTCCGAAAACCGAAGAGCGGCCCAGCGAGGAAATGCAGCGCTGCCTTGATGAGGTGGTGACGGTATTGCGTAAATACGAACTCGGGGTCACGCTCTGTCTGGCCAACGACCGGGAATCGGTGCTGATGTATCGCATCCCCGAATGGTGCGCCGTGGCGCTGAACGATGGCGCGCCGGAAGTCAACCTCGACAAGCTGTGGCAAACGGACGACCTGGAACAACTGCTGTCTCGCACTTACCGGCTGGCGAACGCGCTATGCCAAGTCAACGAGCGCTTGCACGCCGAGTCGGCGCGGCTTGAGGATTTCGTGAAAAATCTCGGGCAGCACTTGCTGGATCCCAACCGCAAAAGCCACTGAGCCACCGCCAGTGCCCCCGCGCGGGGGACGCCTACGCCGGCCGCGAAACAGCGCGAGGTTTCCTGGCAGCCGCCGCTCACCGTCCGTCAAGCTGCAAAGCCTCCGGCGTCTCCTCGCGCAACAGCGGTTCTAGATCCAGTTGTCTGAGCACGCCGATGGTATATTCCCAGCGCCCTTCGGCGCACAGGCCGCTCAGCCCGGCATCCTGATACGCTTCCAGAGCCGCTCGCACGCAAGCCACCCGCACCCGTTCCGCCAACTGGCGCTCACTGTTTTCACTCATAGCCGCACCGACTTTCAGTTTGCCTTGTTTTCCGCCACGGTGACCGGCCGCCACTCTCGCGCCAGATCCCGCGCCCGCACCAATTCTTTTTCGCCGAGTTGGCTGCCTGCGTACTCCAGCGGCTGGGCCGCGCCGACATAGCCCCCGGAAGCCGCCAGATTCAGCCACAAATGCGCTTTGACCCAGTCGCGCTCGACCCCTCTGCCGTTGCTGTAGAGCATTCCCAAACCGTATTGGGCCAGAGGCAATCCCGTATTGGCGGCCTTTTCGAACCAGACCACCGCCTGTCGGTCATCGCGGGCCATACCCCGACCGGTCGCGTAAGCCAAACCCAACGCCAACTGGCCCAGCGGCAAATTTTGCAGCGCCGCCTTACGGTACCACGCCGCGGCTTGGGCCTCATCGCGCGCCAGCCCGCCGCGACCGTCGGAATACAATAACCCCAAATTCAACTGCGCCACCGGCAAATTATGCTCGGCCGCCTTACGGTACCACGCCGCGGCTTGCGCGTCGTCGCGCGGGGTGCCGCGACCCAGGGCATAAAGCACCCCGACATTGAACTCGGCCTGGCCGTCACCCTGTTTGGCGGCTTCCCGAAACCATTGCAAGGCCTGCCGGTCGTCCTGCGATACCCCCTGACCGCCGGCGTACATCCCGGCAAGGCGCAGTTGGCTCGGCACGTGACCCTGTTCGGCCGCCTTGCGATACCATCCCACCGCTTGAGCGTCATTGCGGCCAACCCCCCCCTCGCCCCTGGCGTTGAGCGTGGCCAATAAATACTGCGCCTCGGCATAGTTTTGATCCGCCGCCTTGCGCAGCCAATCCAGGCCGGCCTGGTTGTCGCGCGGCGTGTCGCGACCGACCAAGTGCCGTTCGGCCAGTTGAAGCTGTGCCTCGGGGCTGCCGCCCTTGGCCGCCAGCTCCAATAACTGCATACCTCTGGTCTTATCCTTTTCGACCGCGCGGCCGTTGAAATAACCGTTGGCCAGTTCCAGATGCGCCACCGGCAGATTCTGGTCGGCGGCGCGTCGGAACCATTGCAGGGCCTCCCGATCATCGCGCGCCACCCCGCGCCCGTCGGCATACATGCGTCCCAGATAATATTGCGCCAGCGGCAAATTTTGCTCGGCGGCGCTGCGGTACCACCTCACCGCTTCGACATCGTTGCGGGCGGTACCTTTGCCTTCGGCGTACAGCCTACCCAGATTCAGTTGCGCCAACCCCAAACCCTGTTCGGCCGCCTTGCGAAACCAGTTGAACGCCTCCTCCGGACTGGCCGATACCCCCCGGCCCCCCAGATAACGTACAGCCAAGTTATATTGAGCCTCGCCGTGCCCCTGTTCGGCCGCCTTGCGATACCATTGCGCCGCGTCCTGATCGCTGGCCGTCAGCCCGCGCCCGGCCGCGTACATCGCGCCGAGCGCGAATTGAGCGCCAGCCTGGCCCTGCGCCGCCGCTTTCTGATACCACTTCACCGCCTCCTTGTCGTTGCGCGACACGCCTCGGCCGCTCGCGTAAAAGTTTCCCAGTTCGGACTGGGCGGCGGCGTTCCCTTGCGCGGCCGCTTTCTGGTACCAGTTCATGGCCTCCCGATCATCGCGCGCGATGCCCTGACCGCCCGCGTAGCGGTTGGCCAGCACGAGTTGCGCCTCGGCATTGCCGTATTCCGCCGCTTTGCGCAACCATAGCAGCGGCTCTCGCTCGTTAGGCGCCGCGCTGGGGTTTAGCACGTAGATCATGGCCAGATTGAATTGCGCGTTCGCGTTACCTTGCAGCGCCGCGCGCCGCAACCATTCGGCGGCGTTGCTCTGACTTTGGGTCACGCCCTGGCCGCGCAAATACATGAGCCCCACCATGGTCTGCGCTCTGGGATCGCCCTGCTTCGCCCAGGTCATATACTCCTCAAAAGCCGCTCCGTAATCGCCGCGTCGGTAAGCATCGGCGGCGCTGTTGGTCACGGCGTCGGGCGATATCGGTTGGCTGTCGCCGTAATGCCATACCCCCTTATCATCCTGCCATTTTTTAAGGTTCGCCTCAGGCGCTGGAGCGGCGTGGGCTCCGGCGATCATCACGCTCAATAACAACGCCAGCTTGCGCATGATCATCTCCGCATCGAGAATGTTGGAATCACTTGAATTACCATAAACTGCCTCAATATCCTTAATCGGACAATACAGCGACCTTCATCCGTCCGACCATTTTCCGCCGCTGCATCGCAGGCCAGCAGTAGGACGGAGGTTCGAAATGATTTGCGATCATCACTGGCCTTATCGAAAATCAGCCACTTTAATGAGGATATCCGCATGGCCGTCAATTTGCAGAAAGGACAGCGCATCAGCCTGGAAAAAGAGGCCGGTCGCAGCCTGAACCGGGTCGTCATGGGCTTGGGTTGGGGCATGAAACAGGTTCAGTCCCGCGGCTTTCTCGGCTTCGGCGGCGGCGCTCGCCAGGAAGCCGTGGACCTGGATGCCTCCTGTTTGTTGTTCGACGCCGGCGGCAATCTCGCGGACACCGTGTGGTTCAGACAACTGAAAAGCCGCTGTGGCTCCGTCCAGCACAGCGGCGACGACCGCTCCGGCGGCGGTGAGGCCGGCGCTGAGAACGAACGCATCAGCATCGACCTCAACCAGCTCCCGGCGACCGTGCAAGCGCTGATCTTTACCGTCAACAGCTTCAGCGGCGAAGGCTTCGCCGGCATCCCCAGCGCCTTTTGCCGGATCGTGGACGGCGCCGGCGGCGGCGAAATCGCCCGTTTCGACCTGTCGCTGGAGGGCGGCACTTACACCGGCTTGCTCATGACCAAGCTGTACCGCCACAACAATGAATGGAAGTTGCAGGCTATCGGCGAACACGCCAGCGGCCGCACTTTTCACGATCTGCTGCCGGCGCTGCAACCCTATCTGTAAACTCCGCCAGAGAATCCCAGCATGGACCTGCAACCGGGTCAGAACTTCTCCATCACCAAAGCAACGCCCGCGCCGGCCGCCGTCGAAATCGCGCTGGCTTGGGAGCCGGGCGGCACGCCGCTGACGCTGGATTCCAGCGCCTTTGCGCTGACCGCGCAGGGCAAGGTGCGCGGCGATGGGGACTTTGTTTTTTACAACCAGCCCTCGCTGGCCGGCGGCGGCGTCCAGCGCGCCGGCGACGGCCGCGCCTTCACCGTCACTTTCGCCCAATTACCGCCGGCCATCGAAAAGGTCGTGGTCGCGCTGACCATCGATCAGGGCCACCGGCGCGGTCAGTCGTTCGGCCAGTTGAGTCAGGTCAAGGCGGACGTCCGCGACGCGAACAGCAAAGCGCCGTTAGCGACTTTTCCGCTGAAGACCGGAACGATGGCGGAAACCGCCCTCATCGTCGGCGAATTCTATTTGCGCAACGGCGAATGGAAGTTCCGCGCGGTCGGTCAGGGCTTCGTTGGCGGGCTGGGACCGCTGGCCCGTCAATACGGCGTGGATGTCGGCGACGATCCCGATGCCGCTGAAGCGCCTCCCGCACCGGTTTCTCCTCCGACGACGCCAACCCCAGCGCCTCAGCCCGCCGCCGCTCCCGCCGCTGCGCCACCGTCCGCCCCCAAACCGGTACGGCTGGAAAAAATCACCCTGGACAAGCGCAATCCCAGCATTTCACTGGAGAAGAAGGGCCAGGGCTTCGGCGAAATCGTGGTCAATCTGAACTGGCACCAGGACAGCGGCGGTGGGGCTAAGGGCTTTTTCGGCCGCCTGACCGGCGGGCGCAAGATCGATCTGGACCTCGGCTGCCTGTTCAAGCTGCGCGACGGCCGGGGCGGCGCGGTGCAGGCGCTGGGAGAGAATTTCGGCAGCCTGCGCCAGCCGCCCTACATCCAACTGCTGGGCGACGACCGCAGCGGCGCCAGCGCCCAGGGCGAATTCCTGCACATCAACGGCCAATACTGGAACGAATTGGATCGGGTGGTGTTGTTCGCAATGATTTACGAGGGCGCGCCCAACTGGGCGGAAACCGACGCTGTGGTCACCCTTCAGGCCCCCGGCCAGCCGATGCTGGAAATCCGCATCGACAGCCACCGCAACGATCAACGCATGTGCGCCTTGGCGCTGCTGGAGAACCAAGGCGGCAACCTCAAGGTCACTAAATTGGTCGAATATTTTCAGGATCATCGCTACATGGACCAAGCCTACGGTTTCGGCTTGCGCTGGGTGGCGGGATCGAAAGATTGATGGTGTTTTTTTTAATCCACTTTTGGAGAAATTACCGTGGCGCTCGAATGGTTGAAACAACGTTACAGTGAAGTCACCGCCAACTTGAAAACCGAAGTCACCAAACTTAAGAACAAGACGTTTCTGGAGGCGGTGGTGGCCGGTTGCGCCTTGGTGGCCCATGCCGACGGCGTGGTCAAACCCGAGGAAAAGCAGAAGATGATGGGCTTTCTGCGCAACTCCGACGTGCTGTCGGTGTTCGACCCGCAGGAAGTCATCGCCATCTTCGAAAAATACGCCAAACAGTTCGAGTTCGATCACCAAATCGGTCAGGCCGCCGTGCTGCAAGTAGTCGGCAAGCTCAAGGGCAAGGACTCGGAAGCACGGCTGATGGTGCGGGTCTGTTGCGCCATCGGCGCGGCCGACGGCAATTTCGACGATCAGGAAAAGGGAGTGGTCCGCAAAATCTGCAATGAATTAGGCCTTAACCCCAAAGACTTCGATCTCTGAGCGCGCGAGACCTCATGGAACACCACATCGGTTATCCCCTGGAGACCATCGCCATCTTCGCGGCGGTGGTGATCTTCTCAGTGTGGCTGGACCTGCGGCTGCACCGGGACGGCAAGGACATCAGCATCGCCAACGCCATGGCCTGGTCGCTGTTTTGGATCTTCTTGGCTATCGCCTTTTATTTCTACATCAAGATCCATCACGGCGCCGAATTCGCCGAATTGTATCTCGCCGGCTACATCTTGGAAAAATCGCTGTCGGTGGACAATTTGATGGTGTTTGTGGCCATCTTTTCCTCCTTCGGCATCAGAGGTGCCTTGCAACACCGAATCTTGTATTTCGGCATCCTTGGCGCGGTGGTTTTTCGAATGCTTTTCATCGCCTTCGGCACGACACTGTTCGGCCTGAGCACCTGGATCGAATTCGTGTTCGCCGCCATCGTGGCCTGGACCGGCTGGAAAATGCTGGCCGGCGTCGGCGGTGACGATGAGATCGAGGATTATTCCGACCATTGGTCGGTGAAGATGACCCAAAAGCTGATTCCGGTCTATCCACGCTTGCACGGCCACCATTTCTTCGTGGACCGCAAACATGTGGAGGAGATAACGGCGCAAGACTCCAGCATCGTGGTCGCCCGCAAGGCGGCGCTATACGCCACGCCGATGCTGTTGTGCTTGGTGGTCATCGAGGTTTCCGACATCATTTTCGCCTTCGATTCGGTGCCGGCGATCATCGCGGTGACCCGCGAGCCGCTTTTGGTCTATTCGGCGGTGATTTTCGCGATTCTGGGGTTTGCGTTCGCTGTATTTCGTGCTGGCGGCGGCGCAGAAGTATCTGGTCCATCTGGACAAGGCGGTGGCGGCGCTGTTGTTCTTCATCGCGTTCAAGCTGGCGCTGCAAGCCTCCAACCACATGTTTCACTGGCCCGGCTTCAACATCTCCGCCAATCTGAGCCTGATGATCATCCTCGGCACGCTGGCGGTGGGCGTGATCGCCTCGCTGGTGTTCCCGGCGAAAGACGAGCCGGAGGACGCGAGCGCGGCGCGCCAAGCGAAGGTGGAGGAAAAATCGAAACTCGCGAGATCGAGGAAGCCCGCGAACAGGGGCCTTCCTAAGCATCGTCAGGCGGTTTGGCCGACGCGGCGGGTTGCAACCCCGCGTCGGCCAAATCCAAATCGTTTGACAAAACTATCCGCATTCACCCACGGGAGCACAATCTCATGGCCATTTCCCTCAACAAAGGCGGCAAGTTATCCCTGAGCAAGGAAGCGCCAGACTTGAAGAAAGTTCTGGTGGGGCTCGGCTGGGACGCCCGCGCCACCGACGGCGCCGACTTCGATCTGGACGCCTCGGCGTTCTTGCTCGACGCCAACGGCAAGGTCCGCTCCGACGCCGACTTCATCTTTTACAACCAACTGAAATCGACCTGCGGGTCGGTGCAGCATACCGGCGACAACCGCACCGGCGCGGGCGAGGGCGACGACGAAGCGCTGATGGTGGATTTGAGCCGGGTGCCGGCGGAGGTCCACAAAATCACCTTCACCGTCACCATCCACGACGCCGACCAGCGCAAGCAGAATTTCGGCCAAGTGCAGAACGCCTTCATCCGGTTGGTCAACGCCGAAACCAACGCCGAAGTGGCCCGCTACGACCTCGGCGAGGACGCCTCCACCGAAACCGCGATGATCTTCGGCGAGATTTACCGCCACGGCAGCGAGTGGAAGTTTGGAGCCGTCGGCCAAGGCTACGCCGGCGGGCTGGCGGCGATGTGCCGGCAATACGGCGTCAACATCTGATCGGGATTTCCCCACTTTTCAATTTTTACCGCTTGGAGGAACGATTATGGCGATCTCACTGCAAAAAGGCGGCAACGTGTCGCTGAGCAAGCAAGCCCCCGGACTGAAGCGGATCCGATTCGGCCTGGGTTGGGACTTGCGCAAAACCGACGGGGCGGCGTTCGATCTGGACGCCTCGGCCTTCGTGCTGGACGCCGGCGGCAAGGTGTTAAGCGACCAGCATTTCGTGTTCTACAACAACCCCAAGGCTCCGGGCGGCGGAGTCGAGCACAAGGGCGACAACCGCTCCGGCGAGGGCGAGGGCGACGATGAGGTCATCGAGATCACGCTCGATTCGATGGACGCCACCGCCGCCAAGGTGTCGTTCGTGGTCACCATCCACGACGCCGACCAGCGCAAGCAGAACTTCGGTCAAGTCGGCAACGCCTACATCCGCGCGCTCAACGCCGAGGGCGATCAGGAAATCGCCCGCTACGATCTGTCCGAGGACGCTTCCACCGAAACCGCGATGATCTTCGGCGAGCTGTACCGCAACAACGACGAGTGGAAGTTCAAGGCCATCGGCCAGGGCTACGCCGGCGGACTGGCGGCGGTCGCGCGCGATTTCGGCGTCAATCTCGGCTAAAACTCGGGTAAAATCAGCGACGCCCGGCCACCGCGCCACCTCAATTCAGCCCGCCGGTTCACGGCGGGCTTTTGCTTTCTGGACACCGAACATGAGCGAAACCGTCAAATACCTGCTCGATGAAAGCCGGATGCCGAAATATTGGTACAACCTGGTCGCCGACTTGCCGAAACCGCCGCCGCCCGTGTTGCATCCAGGAACGCTACAACCCATCGGCCCGGACGATCTGACCCCGCTGTTTCCGATGGCGCTGATCATGCAAGAAGTCGCCACCGAGCGCGACATCGAGATTCCAGAGCCGGTCCGCTCCATTTATCGCCAGTGGCGGCCCAGCCCGCTTTATCGCGCCCGCCGCTTGGAAAAGGCGCTCGATACCCCGGCGCGGATCTATTACAAGTACGAGGGCGTCAGCCCGGCCGGCAGCCACAAGCCCAACACCGCCGTCGCGCAAGCCTTTTACAACCAGCAAGCGGGCATCAAGCGCATCGCCACCGAAACCGGGGCTGGTCAATGGGGTTCGTCGCTGGCTTTTGCCGGCGCGCTGTTCGGCATCGAGGTGCAGGTGTTCATGGTGCGGGTGTCCTACCAGCAGAAACCGTATCGGCGGGCGTTGATGGAGACCTATGGGGCGCGCTGCGTGGCCTCACCCTCCGAGGAAACCGCCTCCGGCCGGGCCGTGCTGGCCCGTCGCCCGGACCATCCCGGCAGCCTCGGCATCGCCATTTCCGAAGCGGTGGAAATCGCCGCCCAGCGCGACGATACCAACTACGCGCTCGGTTCGGTCTTGAACCACGTGCTGCTGCATCAAACCGTGACCGGCCTGGAAGCCATCGCGCAACTGGAAATGGCCGATGACTATGCCGACGTGGTGATCGGCTGCGCCGGCGGCGGCTCCAATTTCGCCGGCATCGCCTTTCCCTTCATCGGCGCGCAACTGCGCGGTGGCCCCAAAGTGCGGGCCGTAGCGGTGGAGCCGGCGGCCTGCCCTACTCTGACGCGCGGCCGTTACGCCTATGATTTCGGCGATACCGCGCATCTGACGCCGCTGACCAAGATGCACACGCTGGGATCGACCTTTACCCCGCCCGGCTTTCACGCTGGCGGGCTGCGCTACCACGGCATGGCCCCGCTGGTCAGTCACGCCGAAAAACTGGGTCTGATCGAAGCCCGCGCTTACCATCAGATCGGTTGTTTCGAAGCGGGCGTGCTGTTTGGCCGCACTGAAGGCATACTGCCCGCGCCGGAAAGCAATCACGCGGTGCGCGCCGCCGTCGACGAGGCGCTACGCTGCAAGGAAGAAGGAACGAGCCAGGCGATCCTGTTCAACCTATCTGGCCACGGCCACTTCGACATGCAGGCCTACATGGACTATTTCGCCGGCAAACTGACCGATCAGGATTACAACGAAGCCGAACTGGCGATGGCGCTCTCGGGATTGCCTTCGGTGGCGGACGCTTGAAAGAGGGCCTGAGCAGACTGCGGTCGCCTCGGAGCTTTACGCCGATTTTGCTGTTCTCTTTGCGGGGTATTTATGTTCTTTGCTAAGAAAACCGATAAAAAACCGTCGGATGAACCGCGATCGGCAAACCCCAAACCTGCGGCGGAGGGCGATTCCGCGCTGGATGCCGCCGCGGGGTTGCTGCGCATTCTGGGCAAATACGCCTTCGATCTCGATCAATACAGCGCGCAAACCGTCAACGAACTCTGCGAGCAATGGGCCAGGCATATCCTGATCGGTTCGCCCTACCCAGGGGCCGCCGACAACGCCGACGCCAGCGCGCTCGCCGAACGCAACTGGCAAGGTCTGCGCGAGTTCGTCACCCAGTTGCGGCAACAGGAAAAAACCTTCGTTTCCACCCACTTCAAGGAAATCCGCAACGTTCTCGGCGATTTCATCGATACGCTGGGCAAGGTCATCGCCGAAAATCAGGAAGACCAGACTCAAATCGCCGACCAGCTCAACCATCTCAAAAGCGCGATCGAAAGCAATGCGCCGCTAGAAAAGCTCAAGCAAGAGGCCATGCGGGTGGTCAGCGTGATCGGCGTCATCGCCGAACAGCGCCAGCAAGCGCAGCGCGACATCCTCAAGCAACTGTCCGGCAAACTGAGAGCCATGCGCGAGGAGCTGAGCGCGGCGCGGCGGGAGATGGAACTGGACCCCTTGACTCGGCTGTACAACCGCAAGGCGTTCGACCAGCAGTTGCAACGCACCTTCGAATTCAACAAGCTTTCCGGTCAACCCGCTTGCCTGCTGATGGCCGATCTGGACCACTTCAAGCAAATCAACGACCAGTTCGGACATTTGGCGGGCGATTCGGTACTCAAGAAATTCGCCGATTGTTGCGCGCAAACCTTTCCGCGCCGCAGCGATTTCGTGGCTCGCTACGGCGGCGAGGAATTCGCGATCATCGTACAAGAGGTTTCCACCGATGTCGCCGCGATGCTGGCGAAAAGATTGCTGCAAGCGGTGCGGGCCTTGCGAATTCACTACGAGAATCACGAGATCTCGGTCACGGTCTCGATCGGAGTCGCCGAACTCAATCCTCAGGATGAGCTTGCGAGCTGGTTGCGACATGCCGATGAAGCGCTCTATCGCGCCAAGCAGGACGGACGAGATCGTTTCGCGCTCTGACGCGATCCGCCCGCCGCGCTCCGGCCGGCGTCGGAGCCGTCCGCGGCAAAACGAATAGTTGCTACAATCGCTTTAACGTTCTCAAGGCCCGGCAGCGACGCTCATCCCGCGAGCTTTGGCGCTCCCTCTCACACTTTGGAGTTGTTCCTCCATGGCCCAGGGCAAAACCGACTACACCATCAAAGTGGCCGCGCAGGCTTTTTATCTGGACGAACAATCGGACCCGGCCCACGACCGTTACGTCTTCGCCTATACCGTAGTGATCCAGAACCACGGCAACATTCCCGCCAAGCTGCTCAGCCGGCACTGGATCATCACCGACTCCAACGGCAAGATTGAAGAAGTGCGCGGCGAGGGCGTGGTCGGCGAACAACCGTATCTGCGTCCCGGCGAAGGCTTCCAGTACACCAGCGGCGCGATCCTGGAAACCTCGGTCGGCAGCATGAAGGGCAGCTACCAGATGCTGGCCGATGACGGCATCACCTTCGATGCCGCTATCCCGGCGTTCGTCCTGTCCATTCCCCGCACCCTGCATTGACGGCCGAACGAGCGAGCCGCCATGTCGCTGCGTTATAGCTACACCCTGCTGGCGCCGCTTTATGATGCCTTCGTCGCGCCGGCCACCGCCGCCGCGCGGCGGGACAATCTGGCCTTGTTGCCGCAAACGCCGGACGCCGACGTGCTGCTGGTCGGCGTCGGTAGCGGCCTGGACATCCCGCTGTTGCCGCGCGGGCCGCGCTACACCGGCCTCGACCTGACGCCCGCCATGCTGGAGCGCGCCCGCCGCAAGGCCGCCGCCGCGAATCTGCCGATCCGGCTTGATGTGGGGGATGCCCGCCGCCTGCCCTACCGCGATACCACCTTCGATAGCGTGGTGTTGCATCTTATTCTGGCGGTGACTCCCCAACCGGAGCAGGTGTTGGCGGAAGCGGCGCGGGTGCTGTGGCCCGGCGGCCAGCTACTGATTTTCGATAAATTTCTGCGGCCTGGCCAAGCAGCGCCCGTGCGCCGGCTGCTCAGCCCGTTGCTGGGGCTGCTGGCCACCCGCACCGATGTGGTGTTCGAACGGGTGCTGGCGCGGACGCCGGGATTGGAAATCGTCTCCGACCAGCCGGCGCTGGCCGGCGGCTGGTTCCGGCGGATCGTGCTGCGCAAAACCGGCGCATAAGGGAGAACCGCCGCCGGCTGCCGCATTCTCGTCCGGCGGTTGGGGCAGCCCTTGATAATGCCTTGCCTCGCCCGCATTTAGGGAGAAATCTACTCTCAGCCGCGAGAAACAGCATGACCGATCACGAAATCGAAACTCTTGAAGCGGAAGTCGTGCGTGAAGACGATATTTCCGACGGCACGACCGCCAACACCATCGTCGCCGCCGCCGATATTCTGCCCAGCACGCTCTACCTGTTGCCGCTGTCCGAACGGCCGTTTTTTCCGGCGCAGGCGCTGCCGTTGCTGCTGAACGAAGAACCGTGGTTGCCGACCATCGAGGCCGCCGCCGAACGCGAGCAACGAGTCATCGGCCTGATGCTGGTCAAGCCCGACAGCGCGGAAAAGGCCGAAAGTCCCGCCGACTTTTACGACGTGGGCACGGTCGCGCGGATGCACCAGCTGGCCCGCAACGAAGGGCGCCTGCAATTCATCGCCCAGGGCCTCAAGCGCTTTCGCATTCAAAGCTGGCTATCCGAGACCCCGCCTTATCACGCTCAGGTCGAATACCTGAACGAGGAGGACGAAGCGGGCGTCGAGGAATTGCGCGCCTATTCGCTGGCGATCATCAACACGCTGAAAGAGTTGATCCCGCTCAACCCGCTGTATTCCGAGGAATTGAAGTTCTTCCTCAACCGCTTCAACACCCACGATCCGTCGCCGCTGGCCGATTTCGCCGCCAGCTTGACCACCGCCAGCAAGGAGGAATTGCAAGATATTTTGGCGACCGCGCCGATTTTGGAGCGGATGAAAAAAGTGATCGTGCTGATCAAGAAGGAACTGGAAGTCGCCCAGCTCCAGACCCACATCCGCAAGCAGGTCGAGGAGAAGATGAGCGAGCACCAGCGCAAGTTCTTCTTGCGCGAGCAGCTCAAGGCCATCCAGCAGGAACTCGGCATCGCCAAGGACGACCGCACCGCCGACGTGGACCGCTTCCGCGAGCGGCTGGCGAGCAAAACCGTTCCCGAAGCCCCCATGAAACGGATCGAGGAGGAACTGGAGAAGCTGGCGATCCTGGAAACCGGCTCGCCGGAATACGCCGTCACCCGCAACTATCTGGATGTGATGACCGAATTGCCGTGGGGTGTTTACTCCACCGACAACCTGGATTTGAAGCACGGCCGCGAAATTCTCGACCGCGACCATGACGGGCTGGGCGATGTGAAGGACCGCATCATCGAGTTTCTGGCGGTGGGCGCGCTGAAAGGCCAGGTCGGCGGCTCGATCATCCTGCTGGTCGGCCCGCCCGGCGTCGGCAAGACCTCCATCGGCCGCTCGGTGGCCGACGCGTTGGATCGCAAATTTTACCGCTTCAGCCTGGGCGGAATGCGCGATGAGGCCGAAATTAAGGGCCACCGCCGCACTTACATCGGCGCGCTGCCCGGCAAGTTCATCCAGGCGTTGCGGGAATCCAAGACCGCCAACCCGATCATCATGCTCGACGAGATCGACAAGATCGGCGCGTCGTTCCGGGGCGATCCCGCGTCCGCCCTGCTGGAGGTGCTCGATCCCGAACAGAACAGCGAGTTTCTGGATCATTATCTGGACGTGCGCTTCGATCTGTCCAAGGTGTTGTTCATCTGCACCGCCAACCAGCTCGACACCATTCCGGGGCCGCTGCTCGACCGCATGGAAACGATTCGGTTGTCCGGCTATATCACCGACGAAAAGGTGCAGATCGCCCGCAACCATCTGTGGCCGAGGCTGTTGGAGCGCAGCGGGCTGGCGCAAGACCGCATCCAGCTCGACGACGCGGCGTTGCGTCAGATCATCGAGGGCTACGCCCGCGAGGCCGGGGTGCGCAATCTGGAAAAGCAGTTGGGCCGGATCGTCCGCAAGATCGCGGTGGAAATCGTCCAGGGCCGCGAAGGTGCGATCACGGTGGACGCCGCGCGGCTCGACGACTACCTGGGCAAGCCGCCGTTCAAGCTGGAAACGCTGATGTCCGGTGTGGGCGTGATCACCGGCTTGGCGTGGACCGCCATGGGCGGGGCGACGCTCAGCGTCGAAGCCAGCTTGGTCCACACTAAGAATCGGGGCTTCAAGCTGACCGGCCGGCTGGGCGAGGTGATGCAGGAA
Source organism: Candidatus Competibacteraceae bacterium (assembly GCA_016713505.1). Lineage (NCBI taxonomy): Bacteria > Pseudomonadati > Pseudomonadota > Gammaproteobacteria > Candidatus Competibacteraceae > Candidatus Competibacteraceae bacterium. Next base: position 2,664,820 of record JADJPA010000001.1, read on the forward strand.
TCGGCCAACATCGCTTACAGCTACGTCAGCGCCCATCTGGCGGATTATCAGGCCGACCCCAAGTTCTTCGACGAGGCGTTTGTCCACCTGCACGTCCCGGAAGGGGCGACGCCCAAGGACGGCCCCAGCGCGGGCATCACCATGGCGACCGCCCTGCTGTCATTGGCGCGCGGCCAGCAGCCCAACCGGCCGCTGGCGATGACCGGCGAGCTGACCTTGAGCGGACAGGTATTGCCCGTGGGCGGGATTCGCGAGAAAGTGATCGCCGCCCGCCGGGTCGGCCTGTTCGAGCTGATTCTGCCGGAAGGCTGCCGGGGCGATGTCGAGGAATTGCCCGATCACATCAAGGAAGGCTTGACCGTTCACTTTGTAGAGCGCTTCCAGCAAGTCGTTGCGTTGGTGTTCGATGCCAAAGCAGCGTAATGAGAGGACGATTGTGACGCTTCGCCGCCCGGCTACCGCTTGCCTACCGTTGTTTTTGTCGATCTGGCTGTATTGGCCCGCGCTCGGTTGGAGCGCCTGCGACGACCCGCCCGCCCGGCGGGTCAATTGGTTGCACTGCGACAAACAGGGGATCGATTTGCAGGGGGCGGATTTGCGTGAAGCGGTGCTGACTCAAGTCAATTTAGCGGGAGTCAAACTGACCAACGCGCGGTTGAGCGGCGCGGATTTGGGCGGCGCGACGCTGAGTCGGGCCGATTTCTCCGGCGCGGCGTTGGTCGGTTCGCGCTTGGTCTCGGCAAAACTAGAACAAGCGATTTTCGCCAACGCCAGCATGGCCGGCGCGCGGCTGGAACGCGCCACCTTAACGCAAACGAATCTGAGCGATGCCGATTTGAGCGGGGCGCGGCTGGATCAGGCCGATCTCAATACGGCCGATTTGAGCGGCGCAAACCTGAGTAAAGCCGTCTTGGCGCAGGCCAACCTGACCGACGCCAAGCTATCCAACGCCGATTTGAGCGGGGCGACGCTCAGCCGGGCGGTTCTGGAAAATGCGGTCATGACTCACGCCAAACTCCGGGGCGCCAAGCTGGACGGCGCAAACCTGCTGGCGGTCGATTTCACCGGCGCGGAGCTATCGGAAGCGACGCTGGCCGACGCCCGCATCGACGGCGCTCGCTTCACCGATACCAAGCTCGACAGCACCATTTGGACCGACCGGCGGCGCTGCCGGCCGGGGTCGATCGGGGAGTGTCGGTAAAAAGCAGCGAGTTCAAACGTTGGTTAATCCAGCAGGGCGCTACTTTCAAGCCTGAGGGCAAGCGTCTTGTGGTGGAAGCCGCATGATCGATTACGGACACGCTGGCAAAACCACGCCGGAAGCGTTTGCTGTTCTCATGGCGATGGCTGCGACAGCCGAACAATGGTCGAAAATGGTTGCGGCCTGTTTTCCAGCAAGTGGGGTAGTTTCTGATGTTGATCGTGGACGGCTTATTTATCGGCGAAATTCGGATTTTGGAAGCGACCGGTCATCGGACCGGCTTGTTCAAGGAACCGGTGGAACGAGCGACGGTGAGCCGCCTGGGCCTCGTTGGCGATCACCAAGCCGACCGCCGCTACCACGGCGGCCCGGAGAAAGCGCTACATCAGTATGCGCCCGATCACTATTCCCGGATCGCGGAGCGCTTCCCGACGGCGGCGGTACATGCCGCGCCGGGCGGATTGGGCGAAAACCTTTCCAGCGCCGGTATGACCGAACAGACGGTGTGCATCGGCGACCGTTACCGGCTTGGAGAAAAAGTGGAGCTGGAAATCTCCCAACCGCGCACGCCGTGCGCGAAGATCAACCAACGTTTCGGCGAGGACGACCTGGCGCGCTTCGTGCTGGACGAACGCATCACCGGCTGGTACTACCGGGTGCTCCAGGAAGGCGCGGTCGAGCGCGGCGCGGCCATCACCTTGCAAGCGCGACCCAACCCGGAATTGACCCTGGATTATTTCTGGACAGTCGTCAACCAACATCGTCCCGACCCACAAGAATTGCAGGCGCTGGCCGACGCTGTGGGCCTGACGGAAAGCTGGGTGAAGCGGCTGCGCAACCGGGTGGCGTTTCTGAAGCGAACCTGATCGCTCGCATTTTCGAGATGACGAACCTGTTGAGATGATCGGGCAACTTTATCAGGCACGGCTGGAGGCGCTGCTGGCCAGCGGCGAGCGCAAGATACTGGGGATCGTCGGACCGCCCGGTTCGGGTAAATCCACCCTCGCGCAAGCCGTGCTCGATCATTTCGGCGAGCGAGCGGTGACGGTCCCCATGGACGGTTTTCATCTCGCCAACAGGGAACTTGCCCGACTGGATCGGGCTACGCGCAAGGGCGCGGAAGATACCTTCGATAGCGCCGGCTACGTCGCCCTGCTGCGCCGCCTCAGGACGCAGCCGTCTGATGAAGTGGTTTATGCGCCCGAGTTCCGTCGTGAAATTGAGGAGCCTATCGCCAACGCCATTCCGGTGTCGGCCAACACGCTGTTGGTCATTACCGAAGGCAACTATCTGTTGCTCGATCGCTGCCACTGGGCCAAGGTGCGCGACCTGCTGGATGAGGTGTGGTATGTGGAGGTCGACCCCGACCTTCGGCGGAAACGATTGATTGAGCGTCACGAACAGTTTGGCCGCTCGCCCCAAGCGGCGCGAGATTGGGTTGCTCGAACCGACGACCCCAACGCAGCGCTGATCGAATCCACCCAATCACGGGCACATGTCTTATTCCGATGGGAGGAACCCTGAGTGAATGATGATCGAGGTGGATTTCTATTCTTCTCCGTCTACACGACGGAAAAGTCCACCATCAGCGGCATCATGGAAGTCAGTGACTTCTAAACCGCCTACACGGCGGAAAACCTTGTTCGCCTAATACCGGGCTGCGGCTGAAGCTTCTAAACTGCCTACACGGCGGAAAACCCGAACGTTTACAGTTTCCTCGAAGAGGCCAACTTCTAAACCGCCTACACGGCGGAAAACACGCTGATCGCCCCGGAGGCGTCGTCGCGCCACTTCTAAACCGCCTACACGGCGGAAAACGGGAACAGGATGCCTATCCTCCATACGTGTACCTTCTAAACCGCCTACACGGCGGAAAACATTTGCGGTTTGCGGTGGCGTGACCTGCTCTCCTTCTAAACCGCCTACACGGCGGAAAACCCGTTCCGCATCCGGTCAGCGGACGTTCGGTTCTTCTAAACCGCCTACACGGCGGAAAACGCGCTTTTTTGCAGTCCTAGAGCGGCCACGGCCTTCTAAACCGCCTACACGGCGGAAAACGCGAGCTTGAAGCGCATAGACGCCGTTCGATGGCTTCTAAACCGCCTACACGGCGGAAAACCCGGACGACACTCACTGGTGGTATTTGTTGGCCTTCTAAACCGCCTACACGGCGGAAAACCAGGATCGCCGGCATCGCGCCGGCTTTGATGACTTCTAAACCGCCTACACGGCGGAAAACTATGTCTATAACCGATCTTTGCGCTACCGGCACTTCTAAACCGCCTACACGGCGGAAAACTTGATGGAGGCGGGCGAGTTTGGCGAGATAGCCTTCTAAACCGCCTACACGGCGGAAAACTCAGCGAGATGACACCTCGCTTGTTGACGGTACTTCTAAACCGCCTACACGGCGGAAAACGTCCTGACCGGGCCGGTGTCGACGTGGACGAACTTCTAAACCGCCTACACGGCGGAAAACTACAAGCCCCGTGTAACTGGTCTGCACGCCAGCTTCTAAACCGCCTACACGGCGGAAAACGCGGGCCGCACCACCAAGCCAGACGCACTTTCCTTCTAAACCGCCTACACGGCGGAAAACGCGTCCGACACCATTAATAGCATCCTGAACGTCTTCTAAACCGCCTACACGGCGGAAAACGTTGAGGCGCGACTGCAACGCCGCGCCTTTCACTTCTAAACCGCCTACACGGCGGAAAACCTGAACTGGAGCGGAAACAGCGATACGGTCGCCTTCTAAACCGCCTACACGGCGGAAAACTTTTATACCGGCACAACCACTGGACGCCGGTTCTTCTAAACCGCCTACACGGCGGAAAACATAATCTCCTGCAAGGTTTCGGTCGGCACCTCCTTCTAAACCGCCTACACGGCGGAAAACGAGACCCGCGCGAGATGCCCCGAGACGAACCGCTTCTAAACCGCCTACACGGCGGAAAACCACTCCGCCGCCAACCTGTACGACGCGATAAACTTCTAAACCGCCTACACGGCGGAAAACTACAGCGGCGGCGACACGGTGAAGCTGTTCTTCTTCTAAACCGCCTACACGGCGGAAAACTTACGCGGTCGCCTTTCACGAGCTGGGACACTCTTCTAAACCGCCTACACGGCGGAAAACCTGTACTGGACCGAGCGGGGCGACGCGCGGCCCTTCTAAACCGCCTACACGGCGGAAAACGTCCCAGGCGATTCCAAAATTGTGATAGCTCTCTTCTAAACCGCCTACACGGCGGAAAACACGCCCGACCGGCACCTCGCGGAATCAGGGGTCTTCTAAACCGCCTACACGGCGGAAAACATCCCCAAGGCGTTCGCCGAAACCTGCATCGCCTTCTAAACCGCCTACACGGCGGAAAACCGACGGTTCCGGCCGGCTGCCCAACGTCTACCCTTCTAAACCGCCTACACGGCGGAAAACCGATGCCGAACTGGAAAGCGGACTGCCGCTGACTTCTAAACCGCCTACACGGCGGAAAACGTCGGAGAGCGGCAGCAGGCCATGCGGTTTGCCTTCTAAACCGCCTACACGGCGGAAAACTGCGGTTGCGACTGCTCGCAAAGGGCTATGACCTTCTAAACCGCCTACACGGCGGAAAACGCCCGCGTCGGCGCGCTGCGCTCAGAGCAAAACTTCTAAACCGCCTACACGGCGGAAAACGTCAGGTTGGCACTTTGCCTCATCATGATTTGCTTCTAAACCGCCTACACGGCGGAAAACTGCGGCTGTCGGAGCGCCAGCTTTTGAAAGTCCTTCTAAACCGCCTACACGGCGGAAAACCTTGCCGCCGTCGAGACGGTAAAACAGCACGGCTTCTAAACCGCCTACACGGCGGAAAACCTGCTGGCTTACGGCGCGCGCGCGCCCGACGCCTTCTAAACCGCCTACACGGCGGAAAACAAAACGCGCGACACGCTGAGCCGGGAAAAAGACTTCTAAACCGCCTACACGGCGGAAAACTTTTTTTTTGACTCGGCTGGCTTCCGGATCGTCTTCTAAACCGCCTACACGGCGGAAAACTTCGCGTCTTGCGCGTACTGATAGAAATAGCCCTTCTAAACCGCCTACACGGCGGAAAACGGCGCATTTGCTGCGTCACACCTGCGCGAGTTCTTCTAAACCGCCTACACGGCGGAAAACGGCTCGTTCGGGCCGGTCCTCCCCCATCACGTCTTCTAAACCGCCTACACGGCGGAAAACGCGAGCGTCAGGGCTGGGCTAGAGCCGGTCACCTTCTAAACCGCCTACACGGCGGAAAACCGGCGAACGTGTGAAGGAGGGGGCACCGGGCACTTCTAAACCGCCTACACGGCGGAAAACTCTCGAAAGCCATGACCGGTCAGGCTAGCATCCTTCTAAACCGCCTACACGGCGGAAAACGAAGATGCGCGAGGCAGAAACGCGGTTGCGTTGCTTCTAAACCGCCTACACGGCGGAAAACGACACGCGGATTTTCAGTCCGGTGCTCGATCATCTTCTAAACCGCCTACACGGCGGAAAACATCATGCTGCGACTCAACGCGCGGGAATATCTCTTCTAAACCGCCTACACGGCGGAAAACCAGGCGTTGCGCTCCATGTCGCGCACGAGCAGCTTCTAAACCGCCTACACGGCGGAAAACGAGCGCGCTTTGGCACCACGTCGCCGTCTTGCCTTCTAAACCGCCTACACGGCGGAAAACCCGGTGGTGTCTCCCAGCTTCCGCATGAGGCTCTTCTAAACCGCCTACACGGCGGAAAACCAAAGGTGCGGGCTATATCACCTTCTCAGTCACTTCTAAACCGCCTACACGGCGGAAAACACTGGCGGTTGTGTACCGCCACTTTGCCGGAACTTCTAAACCGCCTACACGGCGGAAAACGTCCGACGCCAGTTCACGAGCGCCGACATTCACTTCTAAACCGCCTACACGGCGGAAAACGTTCCGGCTGCCGATTTCGCGATATTCTTGCCCTTCTAAACCGCCTACACGGCGGAAAACCAGCAGCGGAGGAAAGTCAAAAATTCGAAGGACTTCTAAACCGCCTACACGGCGGAAAACCGCTACTCGTTTTGCCTGCGCTTCTCGGTTCGCTTCTAAACCGCCTACACGGCGGAAAACAACATCGCCCGCGCGTCGCTCGCACTGAACTCCTTCTAAACCGCCTACACGGCGGAAAACTGCGCACCTGCTGCGTCACACCTGTGCTAGTTCTTCTAAACCGCCTACACGGCGGAAAACAAGTTGTATCTCGAACGCCTTTTGCTTCTCGCCTTCTAAACCGCCTACACGGCGGAAAACTTCCGCGTAGCGTTCGAGCTGAGCGACGGCGACTTCTAAACCGCCTACACGGCGGAAAACTGTAGTTTTTTATGCATAATCCTCCTAAATTTCATGAAGTTAGCCAATCAGAAAAGCTTTTGGCTTCCTGAGCGAGGCCATTCAGCAAGTATTTGAAATCATAAATCTTCTTGAGAAAGCTCCTCCACGAAGGTAAAGAGTCGATCCAGGATGTTCACCTCGTGAAACCGCTCGATCAGCTCATCACGAAAAACCTGCTGCTTGACTCCGGAACTACCTCTGGAAAAAGCCAACGGCATCACATACGCATCCTTCACCAGATCAGCCACATCGAAAACCAAACCGCCGCGCCGTGTTTTTCCATGAAGTAACGGCAACGCGAAACTGATCCCCAAACCATTCAAGGTCACCGCAGCATAGCCATAAGCGATGTAATTACCGTGATCCAGAAAGCCGTTCACATCATCTTCCCGGTTTTCATGCGACCCCTTACCCTCCTCACGCTTGAAATTGGCAAGCTTGAAGCCCTCGGCCAGCTTCGCAAAAAGACGCTTTGCCCACGCACCTTCCAGTGATAGCAAATCCCCGGTCGTAACCGCCTTATCGACACCACTCTCGAACCAGCGCAGTAACCCGTCATCTAGCACGACTCGCCACCGGAGCAATTCCGCATCAGCCGACCAGGATTCCAAAGCCCAGCGCAGGCGCTTCTTCAGCATTTGCTTGGCGGCTTCGACCCGCTTGGCCTCATCCAACCACAGCCGCATCCAGCCTTGCATATACTCGGTTGGTCGGTACTCGCTTTGCGTGGTCAGAAACGTCATATCGGCCGCGCAGAACAGCGGCGAACCGCCAGACCCGCAAAAGCCGACCACGACGTTGGAATCCGCTAGCTTCCTCGCCGCCGCATCGGTCAGCGACGAGCCTTTGCCCAATAGCAAAAACGCCGTATTGCGTTCCGGAATGTTGAAAAACTGCTCAATGTCCGCGCCGGTGTCGGTCAGATACACCACGCGATCATCCTTTTGCATCACCCGCACATGCTCCAGGTAAAACACGTTGGCGCGCTTGGACAGCAGAACGGCGCGCGGTTTAATCTGCGGTTTCATAAACGCGGCACCGCGAACGGACGGCTGGACACCGACAAACCATAACTGTCGGGCTGACACGCCGCGCCACCAGACGTACCCTCAAGTGCCTGCACAAATAGGCGAAAAAACTGCTCGTTGCTGCGGCTGCGCGTCTGGAAGAACGGCAGTTTTTGCTCGTGGGCAGCCTCCATCCGTCGTTCTCGCAAGGTATCGGCGGGCTTGCGCAACGAACGCTGCGCCGGAATCCGATAGCGGCGATATTCGATCCACGGCCCGGAAAACGCTTCCGGCACCAGACGCGGATAACCCAAGCGCGCGTAATCTCGGACCACCGCATGATCGGCAACGGCGGCCACCAGTGCATCCAGATCGTCGCGGCTACCTGCGAACACTCGCAAAGTCCAGTGCTGTATTCGAGCCTCCTCCATCAATACACCCGGCAGCGCCAACGCATAGCGGCCCGGCTGCCGCCGGAATGCACCATGCAAAACCTCTAGCGCCGCACCCGCTAACACCGGCGCGGACATCGCCTCCCCGTCAGGATCACCCGCCAGAATCTCCAAATCGACATAGATCAACGGTTTCATACTCAGCTTCCTTCCGAATAAACCCCGCCGCGAATCAAACAAGCCGTGAGAAACATCCCATCTGGCGTGGCCGGGTCAATTTGATTCAGGCGTCGCACCATATCGAAAGCAGAAAATCCCTTCTGATTTCGAAAGAAATGTTGCGCGTCCAGATTCGCCCCATTCGGCTCAACCGGAATCGGACGGCCGTATTTTTCAAAATCGGGATACCAAGTATCGATAGTGCGCAATGCGTTGGAAACTTTCTGATCGCGGATCGCCGCCCGGCCCATGATGCGCGGGCCGTCCTCTGGCTTTGATTTTTCTGAAGGTTGGCCGAGCCGATAGAGGGAACGTGCAAAGCCTTTGGGTTTATCCTCGATGTAGTTCTGCGATGGGAAAACCTCAATTGCCCCTCGGAAACCAAATTCCAAGCGAGCGACGACAGTCAACGCCGCCACATTACGCCCTCGCAATCCATCCGCAATAACGTGGGCCACCGCCTGCTCGGCTTCAGAATAGTTGCCAAATTCCAGTAGTGAAATTTTTAAGGCATCCTCAAATCGAGCTAGCTCTTTCGTCTCACTCTCCACCACAATTTCAATAGCGCTGGCAATCAAGCGATTGCGCCACAGCCAACGGCCGTTAGCGATATTACGTGCGATCCGACAGGCAATCTCATCAATGCCAGCGGCCTCTTTTGCCCGTTGCACAAATCCAGAGATGCTATCCCGTAACGCCGTAACCTCCTGATCGCGGCTCTCCTGAGTCTCCTTTTTGCCGTCGTCTTTTCCAGGCGCACACGCAAATAGCGCGTCTTTTAGATCAAGAAAGCGAATGGAGAAACGGGCAATCATGGCCTCGGCATCACTGGCCAGTTTGGCGGAATCGGTCTGTTGGATATTGGAAACTGCCCGATGCTTGGTATCGCCAGAGGTCGCCGTATCTCCGGTTCCACTGGTATTCACATTTTGCGTACCGCGAATGCCATGACGCACCACTTCCACCGGATACGAGTCATACTGTTTATTGATCTCGCTGAACAATTCGGCGTCCGAAATCACCAAACCACGCTGAAACGCCAAAACGCCAGGAAGCTTCTTGAAAACAGGTGCCGTTACAGTCGCCATGAATTAAATCTCCAGATCAGATTGAGAAAGCAGAAAAACGTCATCATGCGGCCAATGGGGTCGCCAGATGGGTAAAGCGCGATCGCCGAATCGGTAAAAAGACACATACTGAGCCGGACCAACCAGCGGCTCGGCAAAGGCATGGGGATAACCTTCGCGCACGCCCGCGCGCGTGGCGGTCGGCGTCAGCAAGGCATAACCCAAAGTGGTTGCAATCAGCCAAGCCGACGGCAACGACGCTCGCACCGGCGGACGATCCAGCCAATCTCCGGCATCCTCGTCGTCAGCTATTTCAGATTCAGCGTCCGACGCTGGCGCTGGCGACGCAGCCTCAGTTTTACGCCGCTCTGGCCGAGCCGTGATCCGTAACAGCACATCCAGCCAATCTTCACCTTCGGTTTTTTGCATCAAATCGCGGCGATCAATGAGCCAAAAACCGGGGCGAATACGCTTTTCCCACTTTTCGCGGTCGCCCGGTTTAATCAGTTCGCATTCATCGTGCTTGATGATTTGTCCACCCGCCAGCCGCGCCTTGAACAGAAATTCCCTGACCTTTGCCAGATCGATCTCCGCCATTTCCTCGAACTCAATGATTAGCGAAAATTCTCCAGAAAAACTGGCGGTTGGCTGCAACGACAGGGCGTATTTATTCTTGGATGAATAATCATCCTTGTTAATGAAAACCGCACCCCGGCGCTGTTCTGGCCGCAATTGACCGTAGAAATATTCGCCATGCAATTGCGCGGCGTGATGGATGATGGCGACCCCGGTAGCGGGTTTGCTCAAGTGGCGACCCAAGGCATGGCCGAACATCGTGCAGGCCATCACTGGAGCTGTATTGATCAGCCACCACGCCGCTTGCGCGTTCGCACCCTGGACGCGGAGTCGAGGAATCAACAGATAAACGCCGTTCATCGGATAGCGTCCTCAATCCAGCGGGCAATTTGCGCGATAGCGGAATCCGCTAGCGGCCTTTGCCATTGCTCGCTCAATTGCTCGGCAATGATCCGGGCGAGTTGCAGGCCAAAGAGGTAAGCCCAATCGGCATCACGCCACCGTGGTTCAATCAAGCCGCGAATGAGGCTGTCGATTTCTGATGACAGTAACGAGTCTCCGTCGGAACATTGCGGCAACACGTAATGATGAACTTCCAAAATTTCTCGCGCCTGCCGTCCGCGTTCGATGACGGCGTGGGCAATACGCCCTATCCATTCCTGCTCCTCCTGCCGGATATCCTTGGTGGACGGCATGTGCTCTTTGTGGGTGCTTTCAATCTGCGCCCTGGCCCACTCGCAGTACTCTTTCAGCAAACGCGGCGGCGGCTTGAGTGAAATCCCCCGGTAATGGATGATCAGAGCACGACGCAGCAAGGGTTTTTCAGGCGGCGCTCGAAACAGCAACGGATTGCGCATTTCGCGCACTAATCCACCGACGTTCTGGGAATTACTGCCGCCCATCCCCAGTAGCGCGCGCGAGAACGGCGGTTTTTTCTGCTCGGCCCGCTCCGCCAATTTCCGGTTCAAGACCGCGCTAAACCCGCTGGACCCCAGGGGAGTAACCGCCACATACTGACCATCGCCTTTCGGCAACAAAATCTGCCGCAAGCGGGGCGATAGGTTCTCAGTGCCTTCCTCATAAGCGCTTGTCTTGGCCTCAACCATGAAGCGTTGAATAGCTTGCACCTGTTCCGTAGGCGCGGTTTCTGGCGCTTCGGCGCTCTCAACCCATCGCAGTTGCTTGTAAATAGTCGCGGTCTTACCAGCGTTTTGGGTGTAATCCAGCGGCACGGCCACCCCATCAGCCAACAAAGTTCTGACTCCAACTAGCGGCAAATCAAGGCCACTCTCTGGCCCGACTCGAACCCCACAAGCCGATACATTGGAATTGACGGTTTTGCCCGAAAAATGCACGAGTCGAGCGGATTCTTCTTGGTAACTATTGAGGGGGAACTCGACCCATTCCTTCGCTTCAGCGGATTTTTTTGGCTTCTTAGTTGCCATCATTTCTCCTTGAGTCAGGTTTCTGAAAGTTAAAAATTACGTTTTTTGACTACTCGTTTAAATACACTGTTTAAAATAAAGTGAATTAGCAAGAACCGCTCCAGAGGAATCTTGGAATGCATGTTGTCTTGATTTCAGCTTGTGAAAAGCGCGCCCTTAAAAGATCGCGAGCGATCCTAGACAGTTACGCGCTGCGGGCGGGCGAACGCGCCTGGGCTACCCCAATCACCCTCGAAGGCTTGCAGGAACTGCGGGCAGCGCTCAAACGCACGGCGTCCCGGCATACAGCGGTAGCCTGTTATCGCAATGAGGGAATGCGGCGAATGTGCTTGCTGTGGATCGTCGGTAGCGCTCGCCATTTCGGGCCGCACGGCCACTTTCCAGCCGGAACCACCCGCCGCAAAAAGCCGGAAATTCCGTCGTGGATACGCTATGCCGCATTACTCGCCGACGCCGCCGGGCAGGGTCATGATGTCGGCAAAGCCAGTAAAGCGTTTCAACTGAAACTGCGCGATTTCAAATTGGAACAAAAGGACAGCCTGCGGCACGAATGGGTGTCGCTCAAAATCATTCAGGCACTCCGCACAGGCGCGGATTGGGACACCGCTTGGCGGCGGTTAGAAACTCAGCCCGAACGCGAAGGCGTACCTTTTGACGAACGCGGATTAACCAACGTAGTTGACGCTTTTGATTTTCTAGTGGTCAGCCATCATGGGTTATTCGGGCCGCGCGCCGGCGACGCCGCACTCAGTGCTGAAAATCATGTGCGCTCGACGCCGGCATTTGAACTGGCGCAGTATCGACCCCATGCCGAATTGCCCGTGCTGAGCCTGGCGCTGCTTCATAAGAAATTACGCCGACTCGAAAAAATCACCCCACCCGCCGACGTTTCTATCCCGCTGTACTGGCGCGCGTTATCGCTGATTGCCCGCGCGGGTCTCATTCTCGCCGACCATGCCATTTCGAGCCTGACCAAAACGAAGGCGGCCGAACTGTATGCCAACACCCAGCAGATCAAAGGCCAAAACCATCGCCCGCTCAATCAACCGCTCGACCAGCATTTATCGGATGTTTCCAGCCTGGCTGGACGGATGACCTACCGATTAGGAACGCTGCGATTACCGGGCTTATCGCCCGAAGCCGTCGAACGGATCATGGAGCGGACGACAGAGACGCGCTTCCTCTGGCAAAACCGCGCCGCCAATGCCTTGGAAAACGCGCGGCGGAATTCGCAACGGCCCGCGTTGGTGCTCAATCTGGCGGGTACGGGTACGGGCAAAACCCGCATGAACGCCAAATGCGCCTGCGCGCTGGCGGGCGAGCGACTGGTACGCTTCGCCACCGCTTTGAATCTGCGCACGCTGAGCCTACAAACCGGTATGGCGTATCACGAGCAATTTGACATTGACTGGGATGAGCTGGCTTGCGTCATCGGCGATCAGAGCGCGGTTCAGACTCTCAAAAGCGGCCCACGCTCGCCGGTCGATGAATTTGCCGACGAAGACGAAAATCCGCAGGAAGCCGAGTTTGAAACCTTCGGCCATGCTTTCTTCGTCCCGGAATGGGTCGAGCCTTTTATCAAGCACAAGCCCAAACTGCGGCCGGTAATCGGCGCGCCGGTGTTGGTTTCAACCGTCGATTTTTTGATCGCTGCTGGCGAACCGCACCGCCAAGGCCATCATGCGTTGGCGCTGTTGCGGTTGGTGGATAGCGATCTGATCTTGGATGAAATCGACAGTTACGACCCGAAGGCGTTGGTGGCCGTGTTGCGGCTGGTGCAGCTTGCGGGGCTGTTCGGGCGCAATGTGATTGCCTCATCCGCGACCCTGGCCCGGCCGGTGGCGTTTGCCCTGAGTCGAGCCTATCGCAACGGCATGGCGATGCGGGCGGCGCTGGACGGTCGAACAAGTAGCGATTTTCTTTGCGCGCTAATTGATGATCGGCTCGATCCTGAAGTCTTCGTTGCCAAGGATCAGGGCGAACTAGAACAGCGTTATAACGCTCGTATCGACCGCTTGCTGGGCGCGTTACACGGCGAGGCGTACCGTATCCCGTGGCTAGCGAGAGTTTCCAAACCAGGCATCGCGGCTTGGCAAGACACTATCCAACAAGCCGTTGTGAAACTACATGACCATAACGCTTGGCCCTTCGCGCAAACCGGCAAACGAGTTTCCTTTGGATTAGTGCGCATCGCCAATATCCGGCCCGCTGTAGAAGTCGCCTGTTATCTGGCCAAACAGTTGCCGAACGCGCATGTCGCCTGCTATCACGCAGCGGATTTGAAGGTTCAGCGTTTTATGAAGGAGAGAACGCTGGATCGCTTGCTGACCCGGAAGAAGCTGGATGATGAACAAATCACCGGCGATCCTGACATCCGCGAACGAGTCGCGCGCACGGATGCACAAAATGTCATCTTCATTGTGGTTGCGACGCCTGTTGAGGAAATCGGGCGTGATCACGATTTTGATTGGGCGGTTATCGAGCCGTCCAGTACGCAATCCATCGTCCAAACCGCCGGGCGGGTTAACCGCCATCGGCTGTTGGTGCGTAGCGGCCCCAATATCGCGCTATTGCAGGCCAACTTCCGAAAAATACGCGGGAAAAGTCCCATCGCCTTCACGCGGCCGGGACTTGAAACCAAGGAGATGCCCTACATCGATTCCCGCTATGGCCGCAATCCACGCGGACATAATTTGGCCTATCTCATCGACTGGAACCGACTGTCGGCGCTCGACGCCGGTCTGCGTTTTCGCGATCACCCCTTTGCCCGCCTGGACGATGAAAACCTGACTTCGATGCTGGCCGAGCCGCTCAAAATCCTGTGCATGGAAGCCAAACCCCGCGCTTGGATGGTTGAAGCAACTTATGAGAATTACCCGCTACGGGATCAAGATGAAATCCAGCAAACGTGGCTGCTGACTGAAGAAGATAAGTTCAAGCTGTGGGAGCGGAAGAAAAAAGGCGGTGATTGGGTTGAGCATGATTCGCTGGTCACGCGCTCCCCGACTGTTGCCAATGCTTGGCTGACGTGGACGCGAGAAGATTTAGCGACCGCCGCTCTTAACTATCAGATCGACGAACCTTTTGAGCTAAAAACCCAATTTTATAAACTGGCCGACCGCGGCTTTGAATGGCATCACGCTTTCGGAGCCAGTCAACCCACCAGCGACGCCGATTGACAGCCCTATCTTGGAGCCGCCATGAAAAGCCCCAAACAACGCCGCCAAGAAATCAAGGAACGCCGCGCCAAACGCGCCGCGCGAAAAATCCGTTGCGTAGAGAATCGGCCTATCTACCGCCCCGTCGGCACCGAGCCAGTGACCCCCGCCTTACTATCCCCAACCAACAGCTACGGCACCCCGGATTTCGTGCGCCGGGGCTACTATCAGGACTATCCGTTTCGGTGCAAGGGCTGCGGGAAAGAAGAAATCTGGACAGCGGCGCAGCAGCGCTGGTGGTACGAAGAAGCGCACGGCGACGTGTGGACGGTCGCGGTGCGCTGTCGGCCCTGCCGCCAGCAGGAAAGAAGCCGGAAAGTGGAAGCCCGGCGCATCCATTTGGAAGGGGTGGCCGCTAAAACGCGGGCGGTCGATGGCGCAAAAGCCATCAGCCGCCCGCCGCTCGGCCGCGACGTTAACCCTTAGCTGCGTAGCCGATGGTTTTCAGCGCGTCCTTGATCTCATCCAAGATCACCGGATCGTCGATGGTAGCCGGCACCTTGTACTCCACGCTATCGGCGATCTTATGCATGGTGCCGCGCAGGATTTTGCCGGAACGGGTCTTGGGCAAGCGGTTGACCACCACCGCGTTCTTGAAGGCCGCGACCGGGCCGATCCGCTCGCGGACCATCGCCACGACTTCCTTGCTGATGTCCTCGTGCGAGCGATCGACGCCGCTCTTCAACACGATGAAGCCCAAGGGCAATTGGCCTTTCATCTCGTCGTTGACGCCGATCACCGCGCATTCGGCCACGTCGGGATGCGAGGCCAGCACCTCCTCCATGGCCCCGGTGGACAGCCGGTGGCCGGCCACGTTGATCACGTCGTCCACCCGCCCCATGACGAAGATGTAACCCTCTTCGTCGATGTAGCCGGAATCACCGGTGGTGTAGTAGCCGGGATTCTCCTCGTAATAGGCGTCGCGGCAGCGCTTGTCGGCGTTCCACAGCGTCGTGAACGCGCCGGGGGCCATCGGCAGTTTCATCACCAGCGAACCTTCGTTGCCGGCCGGCACCGGATGACCGTCCGCGCCCAGGGCTTGCACGTTCCAACCCGGCATCGCTTTACTGGTCGAGCCGTATTTGACCGGCAAGCGCTCGATCCCCAGCGGAATGCCGGCGATGGCCCAGCCGGTTTCGGTCTGCCACCAATGATCCACCACCGGCACCTTCAGATGGTCCTCGGCCCAGTGCAAGGTGTCGGGATCGCAGCGCTCGCCCGCCAAAAACAGGGCGCGGAAGTGGGAGAGGTCGTATTTTTTGAGCAGCTCGCCGTGGGGGTCTTCCCGCTTGATGGCGCGGAAGGCGGTCGGGGCGGTGAACAGCACCGGGATGCGATGCTGGCTGATCACCCGCCAGAACGCGCCGGCGTCGGGGGTGCCGACCGGCTTGCCTTCGTAAAGGGTCGCGGTGGCCCCGTGGATCATCGGCCCATAGGCGATGTAGGAATGGCCGACCTGCCAACCCACGTCCGAGGCGGCCCACATGGTCTCGCCCGGCTTGACGGTGTAGAAATTCTGCATGGTCCAACAGGTGGCGACCGTATGGCCGCCGTTGTCGCGGACGATGCCCTTGGGTTGGCCGGTGGTGCCGGAGGTATACAGGATATACAACGGATCGGTGGCGGCCACCGGCACGCAATCGACCGGACTCGCCCCCGCCATCAGTTCGTCCCAGTCGTGATCGCGGCCGGCTTTTAACGGCGCTTTAACCTGCGGCCGTTGCAGGATGACGCAGGCGGACGGCTTGTGAGAGGCCATGTCGAGCGCGGCGTCGAGCAGCGGCTTGTAGGGCAGCACCTTCGCGCCTTCGATGCCGCACGAGGCCGACACCACCGCCTTG
Organism: Candidatus Competibacteraceae bacterium; assembly: GCA_016713505.1. Classification (NCBI taxonomy): domain Bacteria; kingdom Pseudomonadati; phylum Pseudomonadota; class Gammaproteobacteria; family Candidatus Competibacteraceae; species Candidatus Competibacteraceae bacterium. The sequence goes on from JADJPA010000001.1 coordinate 2,681,168, forward strand.
GGGGTGGCGTCGTTGATGCGGGTCGCCAGTTCGTTGGAGGCGAAGCCGCCGAACACCACCGAGTGAATCGCGCCGAGCCGGGCGCAGGCCAACATGGCGACCACCGCTTGCGGTACCATCGGCATGTAAATGATCACCCGATCGCCCTTGTTGACGCCCACTTTCCGCAGCGCGCCGGCGAAGCGCGACACCAAATCCAGCATTTCGCGGAAGGTGAAGGTACGGACGGTGTCGGTCACCGGGCTGTCGTAAATCAGGGCGACTTGATCCGCCCGCCCGCCCGCGACGTGCCGGTCGAGCGCGTTATAGCAGGTGTTCAGCTCACCGCCGGCGAACCAGCGATAAAACGGCGCTCGGCTGTCGTCCAGCACCTTGTCCCACGGTTTGAACCAGTCGATGGCCGCCGCCGCCTCGCTCCAAAATCCGACGGGATCGGTGATGGAACGGCGGTAAATACTGTCGTAAGAACCCATGGTGCAACCTCCTCGCGCTGTCGTTTTGTTATTCGGTCACGGACGCTTTTAAAGCTCGTCGATCATTGTCTTAGAATTTTACTAAGTCTTTATCCTCATTAAAAAAATGACCGTATAAGGATAATCGAGTGTTAAAAGTCTAGCCAACAAAACCACAGGGCGAGGGAAATTGGCGAGCGCGCGGGCAACCCTCCTGACTGTGGCCTGACCGACCGACTGAGAAAACCTTGCTCAGGGCCTGCGCGCGACTGAATAAGAATCCCAGATGGCGCGGTCGGCCAGCGACTTCACCAGTTTGATGTATTCGGCGTGCGACCACGCCAGCGGGGTCGCGCTGTCGGTGCCTTCGCCGATTGCGAAATGGTGCGTCGAATTGTCGCCGACCCCATCGAAAACCTGCTCCGGCAACATCAATCCCTCGTTGGCGAACTGTTCCATGGCGCCGGCATAGACCATTTTCAAATCATTGATTTGCTGAACCGTAATTTGGCCGCCGTTCGCCGCCTTGACGCGCTCCAACTCGAAATGGCCGCGCTCGCCGGTAAAGATCGGCCACACCCGGCCGCGCTGCGCGGTGTTTCCGCCTTCATAATTGCCGCCGTTATCCGTGCGTTCGCCGTAGCCGTCGTTGCCGTAGCGCCGCCAGCCCGGATAATCGGACCGTCCGCTAAAGGTGAACAGATATTTGACTCGCAGATTCTCAGGCAGGCTCGTGTCGTCCAACTCGTCCAGGGAATCGATGATCTGGGGATCGTTCGCCGGCAGCACGCCGTAACGAACCAGTTCGAGAAAGCCCGCGTCCAGCACTTCCTTTTCGCTGAGCGCCGGTTTGCCATTACTGCCGTCGATGGAATCGCCGTCGTTCGGATTTTCATTCTTGGTGATGCGCAGATAATACCGGCCGTTGTCCGGGCCGCTATTAAAAACGCCGCTGGTGGTAAATAGCGTATTGGCGAGCTTGCTCTTGATTTGATCGGCTTTTTGTTCGTACCAGGCGGCGGCTCCGGGATCGCCCGCGTGGCGCGCGATGTCGGCGGCGGCCAGCAGTCCGGTGATGATCGCCGCTTCGGTCGAGGGCGAATAACCGGCTTGCTCCTCCCAGCGTTCCATCCGAGTCCAGGGAGGCGTCACCGCATAGTCATTGGTGTTGCCGTCTTGGAAAGTCAGCTTGATCTGACCGCCGTTGGACATAAACTCGGCCGCCGGCTTGATCATCGACCAATACTTGCCGTTGATTTCGCTGTCGGAAAGCACGCCGTTCTTCCACAGTTTCCAGCCCAGCATGACCGGCATCGCGGTCTGGTCCATCTGGAGATGGACCCACTCCAGGCTGCCGTCGACATGGGTTTTTTGCAGAAACCAGCCGGGGCGGCTGCTTTCGATCTTGAGTCCGGCGCGGGTGATCGCAGGGGTTCGCACCTGAACTTGGGGCAGGTACTCGAAGGCGACCCGCGGCGTTTCCCGATCGCCCAAAGCCAGCAAAGCCATCGCGCATTGATAGAAATCGCGCGGCCAAACCGCCCGGTAGCCCGTCTCGAATTCATTGGCCGGCCGGGTTTCGCCCCAGGGGATCGACAAGGACGCGATCAGCGCTCCCGGATTTTGTTTGTCCTCCATCGCCTTGAGCACCATCGCGCTGGCGTACAGCAGCTTGCCGCCGTCGGCCGTCGCCCCGGTCATGGCCGACAAATTGGGCAAGCTGTTCAGATAGTCCTCCCAGCCGATGGCGGCTCCTTCCCCGTTGTATTTCTTCAGCAGCGAATCGTAGCCTTCCTGAAGCGAGCCGTCGGCTTGGCTCATGGCGGCGTCGTGCGAAGACCCATAGCCGACGGCGATATCGAAGATCTTGGACTGGTTGGCGTTGAGGGTTTCCAGTTTCGCCATCATGACCACGTTGCCGCCGCCGTCATCGGCCCAGTCGTAATCCCAGTCCATGACGCCGTTATCGCGCAGATCGGTCCAGCCGTCGGATGTGCCCTCAAAACCGGCCGACATCTTCACGAACTGAGCCGTGGCGCGCAGGCTGAGAAACTTGTCTTGATGTTGGCGGGCGTTCAGATAACCCTCGCCGCGAGCGTCCCGGCCGACATAGGCCACATCGTAACGACCGGAATTGCCGATGTGCGGATCGATCAAAATATAGGGTGTGACGTTGTTCTCCTTGGCGGTGAACTTCACGCGCACGAACAGGGTTTGTCGGTCCGGGTCGGTGAAGACGCTCTTTTCGATAACGTATTTGCCGTTATTGGCCGTGTTGACGATCTTGTAAGCGAGCGATTTGGGTCGGCCGCTGGAATCGGTATATAAGTATTCAACTTTATGATCGGTGGCCTTTTTCTCCTCATCGAAAAAGCCGTTTCCCGCGACCAGAAACTGCAAATCCTTAATTTGCGCCTCATCGATCCGCCCGTAAGCGGTCTCGGTAATGATGCCCTGCGCGATGGAAAACCAGACTTTTGAAATAGGTCCGGTCGGCCCGTTATCTTGGTACTGTCGGTTGACGTAACGCTCGTAGGACGTGCCGATTCCCGTTTTTCCAGCATAGGTCCAAGTGGCGTTACTCTGGGATTGTTGCGCTCCAGGCGCGCCGCCCGCCGCCAGCGCCGGCAGGGCAAACCCTAGAGCGGAACCAAAAACCGAAGCTTCGATGAGCGATCTCGTTCGACGATTCATGGGTTCCTCCAGCAAATCGAAAATGATTCGGCTCTGAAACCTGATGAGTGCGGGGTCCTAAATCGCGCGCGGCAATTCAATCAACCACCGCGTGCCCGCCGTGCAGGGCGCGAGTTCGATGGACCCATTGTGAGCCGCCAGCAGGGATTTGACCACCGCCAAACCCAAGCCGGTGCCGCCTCGGGCGCGGGCGGTGGTGAAAAACGGCTCGAACACCCGCGCCGCGTTGGCGGTGGAAATGCCCGAACCATCATCCGCGACCTCAAGCCGCAAACGACCGTCGCCCGTCTCGGTTTTGAAGTCCGAGCACGCCACGGTCACGGTCACTGCCTCGCCGCCGTGCTGGCGGGCGTTGTCGAGCAGATTGCTCAACAGCGAATCCAGCACCTCCTCGGCCATCGCCACGCTCGACGCCGGCAGCGGTTCGACGACTTCGACCTTTGAACCCGCCTCGCGATAGCGGGCGACGAGACGGCCGATCGCGGCGGCGATTTCAGCGCGGTCGGCGGGCGCGGCCTGCATCACGTCGGCGCGGGCCAATTCCAACAGCCGCCGCACCAAGCGCTCCAAGCGCAGCGCGTCCTGATCGAGATTGTCCAGAAAGCGCTCGCGCTCGGTGGCGGTCATGGTGTCGAGATGGTCGCGCAGCAGCTCCACCGCGCCGCGGATGCCGGTCAGCGGCGTCTTGAACTCGTGGGAAACGTGAGCGGCGAAGGTGCGGATGTAATCGGCGCGCTGTTCCAGATGGCCCGCCATCGTCACCACGGCTTGCGATAAATCGGCGATTTCGCGGGTGATTGGCCGAGCCAGCGCCGTCATCGCGCCCTTTTCGCCGGCGGTGGCGCGCCGCGCTTGCCGGACCAGCCGCCGCAGCGGCCGCACCACCGCGAACGAGGTCAGCACCGACATCGCGATCACGGTCGCCAGCAACAAACCCGCCGCCGCCAGCAGGTGATAGCGCTTGCCGTGCAGCACCTGGGACAGCGAAGCGGGCGTGCGCCACAACAGCACCGCCGCCACCACCCGCCGGTCGTGGAGGATCGGCGCGGCGACGAACACCCGTAACAACGTTCCGCGGCTGATGGAGTCGATGGCCGGCGGCGCGGCGTCGGGCAGGCGCTCGCGCAGCAGGCTGAGCGGCTCGCCGTTCAAGGCTCGGCGCACTTCGTCAAACCCCGTCAGGGAGCGGCCCAGACTGGGGCCGGTGGTGGCGACTACCGTCCCCCGCGTGTCGGTGACGGCGATGCCCGCCAAGGTCATCACTTGGGCGTCCACCAGCAAGGCTTGCAACTCCTGACCGACCGCTTGGGCGTGAGGATCGGGCGACGCGAACGCCTCGACCGTTTCCGGCGGCGGCGGATGCACGGTGTCCTGCGCTAAATCCAAACGCGCCGGACGGGGCCGCCAGCGCGCTTCGCGGGTGTGAAACTGGAGCCAGGGCGGCGCGAGCGGCAACCCATATTCAGGATCGGCCGCCGTTTGGGGAGCCAGCCGCTCCAGCGCGGCGCGGTAGCTGGCGGCGACGAAAGCGGCTTGCGCGATCAATTCCGATTCGGTTTGCCGGACCAGGGCGCTGTCGTACAGCCGCAGCGCCTCCAAACCCAACAGCGGCAGCCACAGCGCGGTCAGATTGACCGCCAGCAACAGGTGATGCAGCTTGAGCCGGGGCCGGGACGCCGCCATCTAGCACGGCCCCAGCCGGTAGCCGATCCCGTGCAAGGTTTCGATGGGGTCCGCGCCGAGGGACTTGAATTTGGCGCGGACCCGGCGGACGTGGCTGTCGATGGTGCGGTCGCTGACCACCCGATAATCCTGATAGCCCCCATCCATCAGTTGATCGCGGTTGAACACCTTGCCGGGATGCGCGAGTAAGGTACGCAAGATGCTGAATTCGGTCAGGGTCAGCACCACCTCCTGCCCTTGCCAAAAGGCGGCGTAGCGATCCGCGTCCAACCGCAGCCGCCCGTGTTCGAGCCAGCGTCCGCTCGAAGCCGCAGGATCGCGCCGTTCTTCCTTGCCGCGCCGCAGGATCGCTTTTGCTCTGGCTACTAGCTCGCGCGGGCTAAACGGCTTGGTCACGTAATCGTCGCCGCCCAGTTCCAAGCCCAAAATGCGATCCACCTCATCGTCGCGCGAGGACAGAAAAATGATGGGAACGGCGCTGGTCCGACGCAGCGCTTTACAGACTTCAGTGCCGTCCAGCTCCGGCATCACGATATCCAGCACAACTAAATCGGGCCGGGTTTCCTGAAACCGCTTGAGGGCCTGTTCGCCGTCCTCGGCTTCCACGGTCGTGAAGCCGTCTTTTTTCAAGGCGAAACAGATCACGTCGCGGATGTGCGGATCGTCGTCGACAACCAGGATGGTGGGCATGAGTCCGTCAGCTTAAACGCAGCAGATACCAGCGGGGCAACAGCTTAGCGCCGTTGCGGGAGCGGCGGAACCGCTTGCACCGGTTTTGCACGATTCTTCCTCGCTTTTGCACCAGCGCGCCATCAGGCGCGCACCTCCGCTTTCCATACTGCGCTGGCGATCCAACGGAGACTCGCCATGCGCCAACCCCTGCTTCCACTCCTCGGTCCCGCCGCCCTGATCGGGGGACTCATACTGCTAGCCGCGCACCCGCTGTTGTGGCTGGTTCAGACTTGGTTCGATCCCGCCTACGATTCCCAGGGCTTGTGGGTGGCGGCGCTGGCCGGCGGTTTGCTGCTGTGGAGCGCGACCAGCCCCTTACAAGGGATCGACGCCCGCCAGCGCATGAACGGCGTCGGTTTGCTGGGGCTGACCGCCTTGTTGCGCTTGCTCGGCCAATGGTCGGGCGTCAACACCGTCGGCGCGGCGGCGCTGGCGGTGGATGTTTGCGCCATCGGTCTATTGCTGGGGCTGCGCCGCCGCGCCCGCCCGCTGTCGCCCGGCTGGCTGGCGGTGCTGTTCGCCTTCGCCTTGCCGGTCGAGCGCATCTTGCAACGCGGCTTCGGTTTCGCCTTGCAACAGGCGTCCGCCGCCGGCGCGTGCGGCGCGCTCAAATTGGGAAACGCGCCGGTTCATTGCGACGGATTGCAAATCCAATGGCACGAACACGTCGTGCTGGTCGATCTGCCTTGCTCCGGCACGCGCGGCTTGCTGCTGTTGCTGCTGTTGTTCGCGGCGCTCGCCGCGCGGGTGCGACCGACGCCGCGTCAGGCGGTTTGGGGCGCGCTGATCGCACTGGCGTCGGCGGCGCTCGGCAACAGCCTGCGCATCGTCGCCCTCGCGGTGGGCTTGGTTCACCGCGACGCCCTGGGCGGCTTGGATGTCTTCGCCGAACCCTGGCACAGCGGCCTCGGCCTGCTCACCTTGGCCTTGTCGGCCTTGCCGTTGGGGTGGTGGGCGCACTGGAGCCGACGCGCCGTCCTCCCTCAGCCGTCCGCCGCGTCCGCGACCGTTGCCGCGCCGGCCCTGTTGAGGGTCCGCCCGCTCGCGGGCGTGGCTTTCCTGATCGCCTGCGCCGGCATCGTCAGCGTGCCGCCGCAACCCTTGGATGTCGCCCGCCCGCAGGCCGCGCCGCGACTGCCCGACCGGATCGACATCTTCGCGGCCCTGCCCGGCGCGCTGACCGACCGGGAACAAAGCTACTTCACCCGCTACGGCGGCGGCGCGGCGCGGGCGGCTTACGGCCCGTTCGGCCTCTTGGTGGTGAGCACCTCCGCCCCGCTGCGCCACCTGCACTCGCCGGAGGAATGTCTGGCCGGCAGCGGCCACACGGTGCGCTATCTCGGCCAAACCGGCGGAATCACCCCCAGCGCGGTGTACCGCAGCACCGACCCGCAAGGCCGCGATTGGCGGATCACCGTCAGCTTCGTTTCGGAACGCGGGGAATGGACACCCCACGTCGCCGAGGCGATCTGGCGCTGGCTGCAAGCCCCCGGCACCACTTGGCGGATGATCCAGCGGATCGCGCCGTGGGAATTGCCGGAACCCCTGGTGGAAAACTTCGACGTCGCGGTATGGCGGGCGTTGGACCTCTCGCCGTCCGCCTATCGTGGCACCCCGCAACCCCTGACCGTGAAACTCTAACTTTTCGAGGAAAATCCCATGAAGAAATTTAAAGCACTCCTCATCGGCCTCCTGGCTTGGCTGCCTCTGAGCGGCGCGCTGGCCGTCGTCCCCGACGATCTCGGCGGGCGGATCGAGGCCCAGGTGGACGGCAAGCCAGTCACCTTCCCGCTGCTCAAGACCGACATCGACGCCGACGTGCAAGGCGATCTGGCGACCGTGACCGTGACCCAGACTTTCGCCAATCCCTTGAATCAGGCCGTCAACGCGACCTATCTGTTTCCACTCAACGAAACCGCCGCCGTCAACGCGATGGTGATGGAAGTCGGCGACGAGCGGGTGCAAGCCAAGATTCAACGGATCGAGGAAGCCCGCGCCACTTTCAAAAAAGCCCAAAGCGAAGGCCGCAGCGCCGCGCTGCTGACCCAGCACCGCCCCAACATGTTCACCCAGGACATCGCCAACCTGATGCCGGGGCTGCCGATCAAGGTGAGCCTGAAATACGCCCAGACCGTGCCGCGCGTGGACGGCGCGTATGAGTTGGTGGTGCCGCTGGTGGTGGGGCCGCGCTACCAGCCGCAAGGCGCGGGCGTCGCGCCGAACGAGGCCGCGCCGCGCGGCGGTATCCAGCATTGGGGCGCGAAGACCGGCACGTCCGGCGGCGCGACCAGGGCGGACAGCAAAGCCGCTTACGGCCAGTGGGAAGTCGAGCAGTTGCCGGCCTATCCACCGGTGTTCGAACTGAACGCGCCCGATCAGATCGACCCGGAACGAGTCGGTTTGACGATTCATCTCAACGCCGGCATGGCGATTGAGGCCATCGAAAGCCGCACCCATCCCATCACCACGCAAACCACGGAAGCCGGCAAAGCCGAAATCCGCCTCGCGAGCGGCCGCACCTTGGACAACCGCGATTTCGTGTTGCGCTACACCTTGGCCGGCGCGCGGACCCAAGCCGGATTGCTGGCCTATCGGGATCAGCGCGGCGGCTTTTTCAGTCTGATGCTGGAACCGCCGCAAGTTCCGGCCGACGCCGAGGTTACGGCGCGCGAAATGGTGTTCGTGCTGGATTGCTCCGGTTCGATGAGCGGCTTGCCGATGGACGCCAGCAAAGCCTTCATGCGCTCGGCGCTACGCAAGCTGCGCCCGACCGACAGCTTCCGCATCATCCGCTTCAGCGACTCCGCCAACGAATTTTCCAGCCAGCCGCTGCCGGCGACCCCGCAAAACATTCAAGCCGGCTTGCGTTACACCGATTCGCTGCAAGGTGAAGGCGGCACCGAGATGAGCGCCGGCATCCGTCAAGCCCTGGCTCCGACGGTTCCGAGCGGCGCGATTCGCATCGTCACCTTCTTGACCGACGGCTACATCGGCAACGAGGCGGAAATTTTGGCGCTGCTCAAGGCTAATTTGAACGACGCCCGGCTGTACGCCTTCGGCGTCGGCACCGGGGTCAACCGCTATCTGTTGCACGAAATGGGCCGGGTCGGGCGCGGCTTCACCCGCTTCATGGACCCGACCGAGGATTTGGAAAAAGTGGCGGGCGAATTGGCCGAACGCCTGCAATCGCCGGTGCTGACCGACATTCAGATCGACTGGGGCGGGATGGAGGCGAGCGAGCAAAGCCCCGACCGCATCCCGGATTTGTTCGCCGGCCAGTCGTTGCGCATTCAAGGCCGCTACAACCGCCCCGGCGCGCATGAAATCACCGTGCGCGGCTTGGTGCGCGGCCGTCCGGCGACTTTGCCCTTGAAAATCGAACTGCCGGAAAGCAGCACCCAAGGCGAAGCGGTGCCGATCGTTTGGGCGCGCTCCGTCATCGGCGATTTGCAGTATCAACTCACGACCGGCAGGCAACAACTGGGTAGCGACGCCGCCAACGCCGACGCGCTCAAACAGCGGATCACCGATCTCGGCTTGAACTTCGCCCTGGTGACGCCGTGGACCGCCTTCGTCGCGGTGTCGGAAAAGATTTACAACCCCGATCCGGCTAACACCCCGACCTTGCCGGTGGCGACGCCGCAGGTCAAAGGCGTCTCCGAAAAAGCCTACGGCGAACCCGCCGCGCCGATCACCAGCGCCGGCGCGTTCACCGGCCACGGCGGACCGGAGCCGGAAACGTGGGTCGGTTTGCTGCTGATGGGGTTGTTGCTGGCTGGTTTTCTGATCCGGCATCGTCCAAACCGGCTTGCTGGGGCCAGCGACGATTTCAAAATCGGAGCAGCGTAAGCACCAGCGGCGTGGTCAGCGCCGCCAGCCCGGTGGACAACAGCAGACTGCTGGCCACCGGGCCTTCCAAACTTTGAAACTGGCGCGACATCAAATACACGTTAGCCCCCACCGCAATGGACGCCAGCAGCACCACCACTTGTGTTTCCATGGATGGCAAACCGAGCGCGCGGGCGAGCAGCCAGACCGCCAGCGGTTGCAGCAACAGCTTGATCGCACTGATCGCCAGACTGATCCGCCAGCCGTCGCGCACCCCGTATTCCGCCAATCCCATGCCCAGCGCGACCAACGCCAGCGGCGCGGCGGCTTGGCCGAGCATCGCCAGCGGCGTCTCGATCAAAGCCGGCAGGGGCAAGCCGATGAAGCCGAACAGCGAGCCGGACAGAATCGCGGCGACGATAGGGTTGGTCAGCACCGCGCGGGTGGTTTGCGCGAAACCGCCCAGCGAAAAATGGCCATGCCGCGCCCATTCGACCGACACCGTGACCAGCGTCCACAGAATCAGCGCGTTGAACACCAGCACCAACGCCACCGACGGCACCGCCGTCTCCCCCAGCGCCACTTTGGCCAGCGGCAGACCGAGCATCACATTGTTGGAAAACACCCCGCCCAGCGCGAACACCGACTGGCTCACGCCATCCAGTCCAAAGACTTTCCACGCCACCAACCGACCGATGACGAAGACGATCAGACAGCCGCCGAAAAAGGCCAACAACAGCCGGGCATCGACCGGCGGCAATTTGGAAAAATCGCTCATCAGCCGGAACAGCATGGCCGGCAGCGCCACCGTAAAGACAAAGCGCGTCAGATCATCCGACATCGATTTCGGCCAGCCTGAAAAACGCATCAGCCCATAACCGACGAAAACAAGAACAAACAGCGGCGCGGCGAGAGCGATCTGCTGGAGGAAAGCGTTCATTCAAACTCCGCTACAGTAAATTCTTGTATGAGTACAGGGACATGCTATCCAAACCCCTCTGGAGGATCGCGCCAGTCCGACAGAACACGCTCGGCGGGCTCCGCCGGATCCAACTCGGGTGAGGTAACGACATAGGGCATGGCGGCTCCAAGCGCGACGGTCAAGGTCTCTGTCACCACGGCGCTGCATGAGCTATCATCGCTTCATCGCACCGTTTTGCTCTGCATCCGCTGCAATGGGGCCACCTTGCCATCATGAAGTGCTCGATCACCCGCCGTTCCTTCCTCAGTACCGCCCTCCTGACCCCGTGGCTTTCCATGCTGCTGGGGGCGGAGGTTCGGGCCGATCAGAAACTGCTGGCGGACCTCCAGCTCGGTCCGGCGCAACCGTTCAGTTTCGACAGGCTGCGCGAATACGCCAAACAGCTCGCGACTCAGGCGTATCAGGCCCCGGTCCCCCGCCACGCCGAGACCATCGAAAAAATCGACTACGACGCCCATCAAGAGATTCAATATAGACCGGACGCCGCGCTCTGGCGGCAAGGCGATGGTCCGTATCCGGTTCGGTTGTTTCATTTGGGACGACTGTTTCCCACGCCGGTCAAAATCCACGCCGTGCGCGAAGGCGCGGCGCGCGAGCTTCTTTACTCATCTCGGCTGTTTGCCTTCGGCGAAGCGGAATTCGCCGCAAACCTGCCGGACGACTTGGGCTTCGCCGGTTTTCGGATCATGCACTCCAAGACCGAAGAACGCGACTGGCTGGCCTTTCTGGGCGCGTCCTATTTCCGCAGCGCCGGCGAACTCGATCAATACGGCATTTCGGCCCGAGGCGTCGCCATCAATACCGGCTTGCCCACGCCGGAGGAATTTCCTCGCTTCAGTCAGTTTTGGCTGGAACCGACCGCCGATCCGCAGGCGGTCATGATTTATGCTTTGCTCGATGGTCCCAGCCTGACCGGCGCTTATCGCATCCAGGCGATCCGCCACGAGCGCGTCATCATGGAGGTCGAAGCGGCGCTGTTCTTTCGGAAAGACATTCAGCGCCTGGGCGTCGCGCCGCTGACCAGCATGTACTGGTTCTCCGAAAGCAACCATCAGCCCAGTTGGGACTGGCGGCCGGAAGTGCACGACAGCGACGGACTGGCGCTGTGGACCGGAGCGGGCGAACGCATCTGGCGACCGATCAACAATCCGCCTTTCGTGCAGATCAGCACTTTTGTCGATGACAATCCTCAGGGTTTCGGGTTGTCCCAGCGGGATCGCAATTTCGAAAACTATCAAGACGACCGGGTATTTTACGAACGCCGGCCCACGCTGTGGGTGGAGCCGCTGGAGCCGTGGGGCGCGGGTGCGGTGCAGTTGATTGAAATTCCCACGGATTACGAAGCGGATGATAACCTCGTCGCCTGTTGGATCCCGCGCGACCCCGTGCGCGCTGGCGACACTCGCACCTTCAAATATCGCCTGCATTGGGTGGCCGACGAGCCTTACCCGCCGGCCCGCAGCCGGGTCGTCGCCACTCGCATCAGTTGGCGAGCCCTTCCCAAGGCCCCCTTGCGCCCGGCGCACAGGATCTGGTTCGCCATCGATTTCGCCGGCGGACCGCTCGACCGGCTCGACCCGAAAGAGCCGGTCCAACTGGTCGCCAGCGCCACCCGCGGTTCCCTGCGCAGCCCCGGCGCGTTTCAAGTGACCGGCACCCGCCGCTGGCGGGCGGATTTTGAAATCGAACTGGAGGGCGGCGAACCCATCGACTTGCGCGCCTACTTGCGGTTGGGCGAGCAGGCGCTTTCGGAGACTTGGCTGTATCAGTTCATCCCGCGCGCTTCGACCAGCTGAATTTCAGGCCGCGCTGGAGCACGCAGCGGCGAGGCGCGGTCAACCCCCGCCATCCACGGTCGGATGACCGACTTCGAGCAGGTCCCGCCACGTTTCGACCCAATAGCGGATGGCGGTCATCGGCAGCCCAGCCCACAGGCGGAACCAGTCGGCGTTGGACAAATGGCTGCCGAACTCGCGGGAGTCGAAGGGCGCCATCCCGCGCAGCGCCAATTCTCGGTAGCATTGAACGAGCGCGCCGCGAATCAGCACCTCATCGACGGAAACCTGCCCGGACACATCATCGGTCACCCCGGCCAGGGTCAACAGGGTTTTGCGAAACAGCGTCAGTTCTTCGGGGAATTGGATCGCGCCGGCGGTTCCCAGCCCGTCCAAGAGCCCCATCAGCCAGCCGAACCCCGGAAAGGTTCCCCGCCGTACTTGGCGCAACCCGGTCGCAACGGCGGCGCGCAACGCAGCCGGATCGGACGAGCGCCCCAGCGTTTCGATGGCCTGAACGGTGGCCGCCTCATCCTGGGTCAGCGCGCCGGCCACGGCCTGCACCACCGCCACGCATTGGGCTTTGCTCAGCACGGTGACCAACGCCCAATCCAGGATCGCCAGCCGGCCGTCGCGGGTGACGAATAAATTGCCGGCGTGCGGGTCGGCGTGGAACACGGCGGCCGACGGCGCGGGATGCCAGAACGGCTTGGCGACCAACGCCTCAATCAAGGTTTTCGCGAGTTGCTGGCGTTGGCCGAGCGGCAAAGCGGAATCGGTCACCTTGCAGCCGTCGATCCGTTCCATGGCGGTCATCCGCGTCGTGCAGAACGGCAACAGTCGCGGGATGATCACACCGGGCGAATCGGCGTGAAACGCCGCCGCCCGCGCCAGATGGACCTGTTCGTGGTCGAGTTGGACCTCTCGCGCCAGCAGCTTGCGGATGCTATCCAGCGTATTGCGATAATCGAGCACCGGCAGGCCCAGTTCGGCGCAGCGTTGTTCCAGAAAGACGCCCAGCGCCGACCAGATTTCCAGTTCCTCGTGCAGTTGCTCCTCGATACCGGGCCGCAGCACCTTGAACACGCCCTGGCGCGGTTCGGTCGATCCTTCACCACGCCACGCAAACGGCACCACCACCGCGACGCTGGCCTCGGCGAGCGCCGCCGAACCGAGTTCAAGACCCGCAACGTGCCCCCATTCCCGCTGGATGAGCGCGGTGATGTCAGCCAGCGGCGTGGTGGGTTCAAGGGATTCGAGTTCTTGCAGGTTCGCGCGCAATTCGGGGGCCAAGCGCCGGTCGCGCGCCAGCATCTGTCCCAGCTTGTGCAAGGTCGGGCAGCGGCGAAACAACAGGCCCAGCCGACGCGTCGGGTGAGTGCTCGGCGGCAAGGCCAGTTGTTCGGCGGTAATGGCGGTCAGGCGCGAGGGCGACAAGCGCTCCAGAAAGAACAGCATCGCATCCACCACCAGCGGTCGATAAGCGGCGTGCGCCTCGGGGACGATTTCAGCCAGTCCGAGCGCTTCGGCCAACGCTTGCCCGTTCGAACCGTTCAAGTTATCAATCAGCTCCAGCATGGTTTGAACCTTTCAGCAGCGATCTCAATCTGAAATTCGAGTTGTCGTAACCGGTCGCCCATATAAAATGGCCCCTAGCAATTTTTGTACGTTCGAAGCGCGCTCCAACGATCGAGACCCAGTGAGGAGGCTGTGATGATTGTCACCTTTAAGACCAAAGCGCACGCCGACATCATGATGTTTGGCGATATCGCCGTCCAGTTGCTTAAGCTGATGGGCCACAGCGGGACCGTGCCGAGCGCCCTCGTGGCCGAGGAGGTACCGGGGGCGCTGGATCGTTTGAAAAAAGCGGTGGCGGCTCATAAAGCGGCGACACCACAACCGGCAAGGCCCGCTCAAAAAGAGGACGGGGAGAAGGAAGAAATTCCAATCGATTTAGCGCAGCGCGCGTTACCGTTAATTCAGTTGTTGGAAGCGGCCGCGGCGGCGAAAGCCGATGTGCTGTGGGATCATCAATAACCTGAAGGCTCGGGCGCTCAGGCCCGAGACCGCTCAAGCCTCAATTCGCAACGAACGCGCGAATGGCCCCCGCCACCGCTTGCGGTGGCTCCCAATGGGTATTGGGACCGGAGTTGGGAAACGCGATGCATCGAGCGCCGGACGGCAAAGCGGCCAGCAGCGCATCCTGCTCGGCCGTCCGCAAGACGTTCACAGCTCGCGCCGGCCACGCTCCGGCGAGCCGATTGAGGTCGATAAACTCGACTTCAACTTGCTGGCGTGCTTGCGGGAGTACATATCGGCATCGGCATGTTTGATGAGTCCGTCCGCCGTGGCGGCGTCAGCGGGGTAGCGAGCCAGCCCGACCGCCCCTCCCAGCGCATGTCCGGCCAAACCGTTCATATCCACGCTCGTCAATGGCTCCCTTAAGGCCCCTTCGATATTTTCTCGAATTTGCTCCGCGGTGCCATCATCATGAATGTCGTTCGCCAGCAGTACGAACTCATCCCCCGCATAGCGCGCCACCAGATCGCCGGAACGGATCGACAGGCGCAGGCGCTCGCCAATTTCGACCAACACCCTATCGCCCGCGGCATGGCCCAAACGGTCGTTGATGAACTTGAAGTTATTCAAGTCGATAAAGAACACCGCAAACGGCGTATCGTCCGCCCGCCGCCGGTGCTGGTGAATCCGGTCGGTAATGGTCCGCAGGATTTCTTCGCGATTGACCAGCTTGGTCAACGTATCGGTTCGCAGCCAATGTTGCATTTGCCGGAAGCTCGCCGCCAGATCGCCGATTTCATCAGCTCGGTCGATGTGCAACGGAGTATCAATCCGGCCCTTCCCCACTGCGCGGGCGGCCTCGGCCAGCTTTTTCAGATCGCGACTGACCCAGCCCAGGATCGTCAGACCGATCGCGACCGCCACCAGGGCCGCCACCCCGCCGATGATCGCCGTCCGAAGCACATTCTCGGTCACCCCCTGAATGAAATCGCTGCGCGGTACCGCCACGACCATGATCCAGTCTAGCCCAGACATATCTCTGAGCCGGTCGTAGGCGAGTTCGATCACTTCGCCGTTCGGGCCCACAAAGTGCAATGTCGTGCGCGGCGCCGCCGCGGCCGGCGCGGCCAGCGCTTGACGCACGCGCTCGAAAGCCGCGACTTGTAAGGCATTACCGCTCTCGCTGGCATTGAGACGGACGCTGGCGCCGTCGGCCAGCAGCTTGGTGTTCGGAGTGCGCGACGAGGCGATGAGGTTGCCATCCAGCTCGATGATGAACGCCAAGGCATTCTTGCTGATGGTCAGCTTGCGGACAAAATCGTTGAGTTGGCGCAATGAAACGTCGGTGGCGACCACGCCCGCCAGCGCGCCTTGCGCGTCGAGCACGCGACGCGCTCTCGTGGCTACTAGCTCGGCGTTACGAAAATCGATGTAGATGGAGGTCCACGTATAGGACGGATGGACTTCGCCCGCCCGGTACCATGGCCTCTCCCGCGGGTCGTAGAGCTTGGTCTCCAAGGTCGGTTCGGACAGCGCGCCGTTAATACCGGTGAATCGGTACAGCGCGCGCGGAGCGCTGGCGTCGAACTTGATGCGCAGTTCGCCGTCTTGCTGCGAATGACGCCACAAGCCGAAGAAATGGCCTTGCCGCGTGCCGTAGTAGGCGTAATTGTTCGGGTCCAGATGCAAGGAGGTGGCAATCCAGAATCGGGTGCGCAACTCGTCGAAATGGGTTTCGAGGTTCTCGGGAGCGGCCATGCCCTCGGGAAAGGCGGCCTCCAGCACCGCGCCCGAACCCATGATGTGCCGGTCCACCGCCTGGCTGATGCGCCCGACGGTCTCACGCAGCAAGTGGTCGGCAACCGTATCCACCGCTTGACTGCCCGTGCGATAGGACAGCAAGCCGATCAACGAGGCCACTCCAAGCACCAGCACTACATACGGTACCGTCAAGGATTGCCGGAACGAAGGGCGAGCGGGAAATTTCAAGGCATCACAAATAGGTCAAAAAAGAAGATAATCCAATAGCCTACGCCAATAAAAGTATCTCCGCCCCCGCCGCTTAAGTCAAGGATTCGATACAGCCTCGCCAGCACCGACAAGACGCGTCATAGCCGCACCACCCACTCCCGGCACAACCACTGCCGCCGGTCGGCTCGCAACGCGCGGGTCACCATTTTACCATTGACAGTCAGCTCTATTTCCGCCAATTCCGGCCAGCCGTAAACGACCGGGGTAAAGGTCACCGTGTCGCGCGGATAATGACCCGCCTCCGCGATCCGCACCTTCAAGCGCTCTCCCTGGATTTCAGCGGCGATCTCGGCGCCGCCCCACGCGCCGCGTTGGTAACGCTGCGTGTCCCGGTCGTCGAGCGCGTACTCGAAACGGGCGGTTTGTTCGCGACAGAACAGATGCAATTCGACCGCACTCAAATCCATGACGCTGTTATGCAGCGGTCCGGCGTAGTACGGCAGCACCGCCCCGTCACGGGCGAACAGCGGCAGCTCGTCCAGCGCGGCGGCATAATGCAACACGCGCCCACCATGCACCCAAACGCCGTGATTCAGGTCGAACCACCAACCCGGCGGCAACGCCACCGTGCGCTCTTGGTATTTGACGCCATGATGGATCGTCTCCGGCCCCCGGCCCTCGCCGTTCAAGACCGGCGCGACCAGCAGCGCGTCACCCACCAGATATTGATCGTCCAGATGGGCGTATTCGGAATTGTCGTAATGATACAGCAACGGCCGGATCACCGGATCGCCGTCCCGCCAATGGGCGAAGAAACACTGATACAGGTACGGCAACAACCGGTAGCGGGTTTGGATGGCGCCGCGAATCGCCGCCAGCGCGGCCGGCCCGAACTGCCACGGCTCTTGCAACCGGGAATCGCGCATGGAGTGATTGCGGTAAAACGGGAACAGACAGCACGCTTGATGCCAGCGCACCAGCAACTCGGCGTTGGTATCGTCCATGAAACCGCCCACATCGGGACCGTTGAAGGCGACGCCGGACAGACCCAAATTGAGCGAACACGGCAAGGCCATCCGCAAGTGTTGCCAGTTGCTGGCGTTATCGCCGGTCCACACCGCGGTGTGACGCTGGGTGCCGGCGCAGGCGCTGCGGGTCAGCAAGAACGGCCGGCCGTCGGGATCGACCCGCTCCCAAGCCGCTCGGCTGGCCATCGCCATGAAATGTGCGTATTGATTGTGATAGCGCTGGTGCGGGATCGCGCCGTGCTGGAAGCGCATTTCCTCGGCGCGGCTGAAGCCGGTGGCAGGGTCGTTCATGTCCAGCCACGCGCCATCCACCGCGCTGTCGCGCAAAAAATCCGCCAACCATCGCGACCACCAGTGGCGCGTCTGCTCCAGGGTAAAATCAGGAAACACCGTATCACCCGGCCAGACTTTACCCACGTACTCGCGCCCGCTGGCGGTCTGGCAGAACACCGCCTGTTCGCGGCCGCCGTCGTAGACCGCGTAACCGGGCTCGCGCTTCACGCCGGGATCGACGATGGTGACGGCGCGGATCCCCGCCGCTTTCAGGTCGCGATTCAACCCGGCCGGATCGGGAAAATCCGTCCGATCCCAGGTGAATAGCCGATAGTCGTCCATGTAGTCGATGTCGTACCACAAGGCGCTGACCGGCACCTCGGCGGCGGCGAAGCGCTCGGCCAGTTCGCGAAACTCCCGCTCGGATTGGTAACCCCAACGGCATTGGTGATAGCCCAGCGCCCACAGCGGCGGCAACGGGGCGCGGCCGGTCAGCGCCGCATAGCGCCGGGTCACCTCCGCCAGGGTCGGTCCGGCCAGCAGATAAAGATCGGTCACGCCGCCGAAGGCTTGATACCAGAATTCACCCGGTCGGGTCTTACCGACATCCATGATCGCCCGGTTGGGATTGTCGAAAAACAGGCCCAAAAACCGCTCGCCGACTTTAAGAATCGCCAGGGGAATGGCGACGTAGGTCGGATCGTAGTCGTCGCGGGCGTAGGTGTGGCGAAACACCGCCACGACATCGACGGTCAGGAAATCGGCGGTCTCGCCCAACTTGTTGAGACGGCCGGCGCGCTCGCCGAGCCCGTAACAGCCGCTCGCTCCGGTCAAAGCGAAATTCAGCAGCAACGCCTCACCGCAACAGCCGATTCCGTTGGCGACAGTCGCTAGCGCGACGCCCGCCATCGTCACCTGAAGCTGGCTGGCGCTGCATTCGACCCGGCCGTCTGGCGCTTCAAAGATCGCGATCTCGCCCGCCAGCTTGGCCGGCGCGGCGCGGCCGATCCGATAATCCGCTAACACGGCGTCGGAGTCTTGAACCGGATCGGTCGCTTGGGCGTTTTCGAACCGCAACCGCAGGCAGCCTTCCAAGATGGCCGCGCAAGCGACCCGCAGCCGAACACCGGAGCCCAACAACTCAATTTTTTCAGGATCGCCGCTCAGCTGTTCGGGATAGTCGAAATTGAGGGGATGTATTTTTTGGCCGAAAAACATCGTTCGCCCTCGACGCTGATTTGGAAATCCGCCTAAAGATCGCCGCTCAAGGCTGCGCGGTGGTTTTGGAGCCTTGGCTTTTTTGCTCCGCCAACAGTTGCGCCAGTTGGGTGGGAGGCACGTAACCGGGCAGCATTTCCCCGGATTCCAAAATCATGCTGGGCGTGCCGCGCACGCCCAACTTCTGGCCCAGTTCGTATTCCGCCTGAACCGGGTTATCGCACGTCTTGTTCTCAATGCTCTCGCCGCGCTTGGCTTTGGTCATGGCCTCCCGCCGGTCCGACGCGCACCAGACCGACACCGCTTTTTTGTAGGACTCCGAACCGATGCCCTCGCGCGGGAACCACAGGTAGCGTATCTTGATGCCTTCCTTGTTATAGTCGGCTATCTGGCTATGCATCTTGCGACAGTAACCGCAATCGATGTCGGTAAAGACGGTAATCGTGTGCTTGACCGGCCCCTCGGGACCGAAAATCACCATATTGTTTTCGCCGAGCGCCTTGATGGCCTTGCCGCGCAACTCGCCGCGCCGGTGGTCGGTCAGATTGTCGCGGGTACCTAAATCCAGAATATCGCCCTGCACCGCGAAACGGCCATCTTCACTCACATATAAGACCTGGCCGCCGATTACGACCTCATAAAGGCCCGGAATCGCGGAGGGAGCCACACTGTCGGGCTTGTCGCCCTCCAAAGCCGCTTGCAGCTTGGCCAGATCAGGCTGCTTGGGCGGAGCCGCGGGGGGCGCGGGGTCGGCGGCCAGCGTGCCGGCGGAATACAGAGCGGCGACGATCAATAAGGTTTTACGCATTTCAATACCTACAGCATGGCAACGGGATGATGGATTCAGAGTTTACCCGGAAGTCGAAGTTTCACAACGGCTACCCGCTCGGTGAATCGCATCACCGCTCCCAACCGGAGGAACCGAGCCGTCAATGGCGCCGTCAGGATTTCCATTTCGAGCTGCCCACGGAGTTGATCGCTCAGCACCCTCCAGCGCGGCGCGGCGACAGCCGGCTGCTGGTGCTGGAGGGTGCCACCGGGGCGCTCGATGATCGGCGGTTTGAGGAACTACCGCGCCTGCTGCGTCCCAATGACCTGCTGGTGTTCAACGACACCCGCGTCATCCCGGCCCGACTGTACGGTCGCAAGACCAGCGGCGGGCGCATCGAGCTAATGGTGGAACGGCTGCTGGACCAGCGGCGGGCGCTGGTTCACTTGCACGCCAGCAAAGCGCCCAAACCCGGCGGCGTGCTGCTGCTGGACGCCGGATTCACCGCCACCGTGCTCGCCCGCCACCACGACCTGTTCGAAATCAGCATCGAGAGCGATCGGCCCTTGCTGGCGCTGCTGGAGCAGCACGGCCAAATCCCGCTGCCGCCTTACATCGCCCGCGAACCGACCGAACGGGACCGCGAACGCTATCAAACCGTTTACGCTCGCCGGTCCGGCGCGGTGGCCGCGCCCACCGCCGGCCTGCATTTTGACCGAACGCTGCTAGACCGGCTCGCCGCCACGGGCGTTACACAAACCTTCATCACGCTGCACGTCGGCGCCGGCACCTTTCAGCCAGTGCGGGCCGAACGTATCACGGAACACGTCATGCACGGCGAGCTTATCGAGGTCGGCGCCGAGGCGTGCGAGCAAATCCGCGCGGCCCGAGCGCGCGGCGGCCGAGTGATCGCGGTCGGCACCACGGCGGTCAGGGCGCTGGAAACCGTCACCGATGACGCGGGTATTCCGCGACCTTGGCGCGGTGAAACCCGCATTTTCATCTACCCCGGCTATCGCTTTCGCGGCGTGGACGCGCTGATCACCAACTTTCACTTGCCGGAATCCACTTTATTGATGTTGGTGGCCGCCTTCGTCGGTCATGCCGCGATTTTGCGCGCCTACCGGCACGCGGTCGAACGCCGTTACCGCTTTTTCAGCTACGGCGACGCCATGTTGCTGACCCGCCACTCGGCTTCCTGAACAAAATCGCCGCATTTTGGTCCCAACAGGCGCCAAACCACTTGCAATCGCGGCTAGCGCATCCCTACAGTTCAAAATCGCCTCAACGGAGTGCCGTCATGAAACGTATTTTCTTGTTCGTCGTCACCAACCTGGCGGTCGTGCTGCTGCTTGGCATCGTCGCCCGGCTGCTGGGCGTGGATCGCTATTTGTATCAATCCGGCCTCAACCTTTCGAGCCTTTTGATCTTCGCGGCTATTTTCGGCATGGGCGGCTCGATCATTTCGCTGTTGATGTCGAAGTCGATCGCCAAGATGTCGGTCGGGGCACAGGTCATCCAAAACCCCAGTAGCCAGACCGAACGCTGGTTGGTCGACACCGTGCAGCGCCAGGCACAAGCAGCCGGAATCGGCATGCCGGAAGTGGCGATTTACGACTCGCCGGAACCGAACGCCTTCGCCACGGGCGCCAACCGCAATGCGGCTTTGGTGGCGGTCAGCAGCGGGCTGCTGCAACAGATGTCGGCCGACGAAGCCGAAGCCGTGCTCGGCCACGAAGTCAGCCACGTCGCCAACGGCGACATGGTGACGCTGAGCCTGTTGCAGGGCGTACTGAACACCTTCGTGATCGTCCTGTCGCGCCTCGTCGGCTCGGTGGTGGATCAGGGCTTATCTCGCGGCCAGGACAATCGCGGTTCCGGCATCGGCTACTACCTGACCAGCATGGTGTTGGAGCTGCTGTTCGGCTTGCTGGCCTCGTTGATCGTGATGTGGTTCAGCCGCCAGCGGGAATTTCACGCCGACGCCGGCGGCGCTCGGCTGGCCGGTCGCGGCAAGATGATCGCGGCGCTGGAGCGGTTGCGGCAGTTGCACGAACCGTCGCGCTTGCCCTCGCAGATGGCCGCGTTCGGTATCAACGGCGGCTTTGGCCAGGGCTTGCGCAAGCTGCTGACGACGCATCCGCCGCTGGAGGAGCGTATCGCCGCGCTGCGCCAGCAGGCCTGACGGGCACGACGAGAACGAATGCCGCGGCACGCGGCTGCCCGGACCTTCGTTCGAGGGTTTTAGCTGGCGTATTGCCGGAAATCGAAATCCAGTTTAGGGCTCGCTTCCGCGACCATGCTGCCTTGCACCAGCGTGACCCCGAACTGCCAGATGCTCGCCATCTGCGGCGCCGTCGCAACGCCGGCGGCCACGACGCGAATCTTTAGGTTCTGCGCTTGGGCGGCCAAATCCGCCATCGCCCGGCGGCTGTTTTCGTCCTTGGATTTGGCCAGACGCTCGATCAGGCTGCCGTCCAGTTTGATATAGTCGGGCGTCAACTCCTTCAGCAGGCGGTCGGAATGCGGCTTGCCCCCAAAATGAGACAGCGCCACGCCGCACCCCAGCTCCCGCAAGCGGACGCGCAAATACTTCGCTTCCTCGAAGCAATCTTCCAGATTGTCCTCCTTGATCTCCAGCACCAAGTGCTGGGCCGGCAGTCGACTGTCCTTGACGCTCTTGGTGAGCCAATCGAAAAATTGCTTGTCCACGATGGAGTTGCGAGAAATCCGCACGAAAAGCAGCGGCGGCTTCAAGGCATCCTGCCGGATTTCCATGAGCGCCGACAGCGCGCGGATGAGCGTCCATTTATCCAGCGCCGCCATCGCGCCATAGCGCGCTGCCACCACGCCTACTTTTTCCATGGGCTGCGGCTTGCCGGTCTCCTCATCGACAATTTGCAGATACGTTTTGTAACGCGCTTCCTCGGCCGCGCCGAAACTGACGATCGGTTGATAGTTGAGACTTAACAGCCCCTTGGTCAAGGCAGCTCGAATCAGCCTGATGACCGCCTCATCCTGCGGGCTGACCACACCGCTCTTCTTTTCAGGACTGGGCGGGTTGTAAACCTCGACCCGATTGCCGCCTTTTTGCCGGGCCATCTCGCAGGCCCGGTCGGCGTGCGACAAAATCTGCACGGCGCTTTCCTGACTATCCTTGGCCCTGCAAATCCCGATACAGCAGGTGGTGGTGAACATTTTGTTGCCGATTTGAAAGCTGTGCTCGGCGATGGCCGCACAAATCCGCCCGCCCACCACCACCGCGTCGGTCGGCGAGCCGGCGGGCAAAAAAATCGCGAACACCCCGCTGGCGAAATGCGCGGCGATATCTTCGCGCGCGAGCATTTCCTTGAACAAACCAGCCACTTCGCTCACGAACTGCTCGACAGCCTCGAACCCCATGGCGTAACGGATGGCGGCGTAGTCCGTCAACAAGAGGTACAACACGCTGCCTTCGTGATCGATCTCCAAGGTTTCCATAAAAAACCGCCGGCTGTACAAACCGGTCACCTCATCATGCTTGAGCAAATCTTCAAGCTGCTGCTGGCTGATCGTACTGCTCTCCGGGGTGGCGTCCCGCACGATGATTTGCGTGCAGGGTTCGTCGTTCATCCGGGTCGGCGCGCATTCCAACATGATCGGAAAGGTTTTAGCGTTGCTGCGCAACCCGACCAGCTCGACCGGTTCGACCGCTTTGCCAGAGCGGATGCTGCGACGCAATACGCTCTTTAACGCGTCCCGATAGGTGGGAGGCACCATGTGGACCAATTGAATGTTGGCCAGTTCTTCCTTGTGTTCGTAACCAAACAGTTGCAGGTATGCCGGATTGGCGTAGATATGCACGCCTTCATGAATGTAAGCGACGGCTTCCTGGCTGTTTTCCAAGAGCGCCTGAACGCGGCTCTCGCTTTCCTTGAAACGGGTTTCGAAGGATTGCCCGCGCTTGCGCGCTCGCAAGTGCGCCAGTTCCTTGCGCGCCACCGCCACCAGATGGTCGGCATCTTCCAGATCAAAGTAGTTGTCCGCCCCTTCCTCCAGCAGGCGGGCGGGCTTGTGCTGCTGGCGGTAAGCCTCGTCCACCGTCACGACGATGGGAATATCTTGCCCCGATTCGGCCACCATCAGCCGCACCTCGGCGACGGTCGGCAAGTCTTCGCCCGGCCTCAATAAAATCAGATCCAGCAGTTGATAATCAATGGCGTTGCGAGTCTGCTCGGCCTGGTCGGTTTCGGTCAGTTCGAGCTGGTAGCCATCCGCCCGCAGGGTCTTGACGACATGGTCGATGGCGGACCTCGAACGATCCACGATCAGCAGATTGATGACGGAAGGCTCAGACACGCGTTCCAACCTCTACGGATGGCCAGAAATCCGACGCTAACCAGGGCTTAGCGGAGGCGCTCCCTACCGGGACCTTGGCCGGATAGCCCGGTTGTTCCCGTACCAACCGGGGTACAAGATAGCCCGGTAACAGCTGCAACAATCTGTCCATGATAGCTGATGCCTCGCTTTCGTTCACCTCATAATGCGCCGCACCGCGCACGCGATCGAGCAGATGCAGGTAATAGGGCAGCACGCGGGCGGCGAACAAAACCTCGCTCAGCTCGGCCAGCACCGCCGCGTCGTCATTGATGCCCCGCAATAAGACCGATTGATTCAACAGCGTTAGCCCGGCTGCGGCCAAGCGTTCCAGCGCCTCGCGCACGGTTTCATCGATTTCGCGGGGGTGGTTGGCGTGAATCACCAGCACCGGGCGCAGCCGAGTCTTGGCGAGAACATCCAGCAACCCATCATCGACCCGTTCGGGCAGGACGACCGGTTGTCGGCTGTGGATGCGCAGGCGCTGTAGATGGGGAATTCGGTCCAAACGTGCCAATAATGCGTCCAAACGTCGGTCGGACAACGACAATGGATCGCCGCCGCTGAGAATCACTTCCCGGATGCTGGCGTCACCGGCCAGATAAGCCAGCGCCGGCCGCCATTCCGCAGCGCCCGCCTGATGCTCGGCATAGGGATATTCGCGCCGGAAACAATACCGGCAATGCACCGCGCAAGCGCCGGTGACGACCAGCAGCGCCCGGCCCTGGTATTTATGCAGCACACCCGGCGCGGCCCGCGCGGACCCGTCAGCAACCGGGTCGGCGACGAACCCTGGCGCTGGCGCCAGTTCCGCCGCCAACGGCAATACTTGCCGCAACAGCGGATCGTCGGGATCGCCCTTGCGCATCCTGGCCACGAAGCCGCGCGGCACCCGCAGCGGAAAGCGCGCGGCCGCCGCCCGCGCCGGCCACGACCGTTCCAAATCGAGGTCCAATTCTTGCAGCAATTCGACCGGATCGGTGATGGCCCGAGCCAGCTCACGTTGCCAGCGCGGCACCTGACGCCTGTTCGATTTTGTCAGTATCATAGTCAACTATTTTTTGACCCTTCCACAACCGAGATGGATGTTGTATGGCAACGTATAGTACCAATGAATTCAAAAGCGGATTGAAGATCATGCTGGATGGCGACCCCTACGCCATCGTCGAAAATGAGTTCGTCAAACCCGGCAAGGGCCAAGCGTTCAACCGGGTCAAGGTGCGCAACCTCAAAACCGGACGGGTCATCGAGCGCACCTTTAAGTCGGGCGACAGCGCGGAAGGCGCCGACGTGGTCGATGTCGAATTGCAATACCTCTACAACGACGGTGAATACTGGCACTTCATGGACCCGCAGAGCTACGAGCAGCTAACCGCCGATGCCGCGGCCGTGACCGACGCCGCCAAGTGGTTGAAGGAAGAAGCGCTCTGTCAGGTCACGCTGTGGAACGGCGTGCCGCTGAGCGTGGCCGCGCCCAATTTCGTGATCATGACCATCGTGGAAACCGATCCCGGCTTGCGCGGGGATACCTCCGGCGGCGGCGGCAAGCCGGCAACCCTGGAAACCGGCGCGGTGGTCCGAGTTCCGCTGTTCGTGCAAAGCGGCGAGGTGATCAAGGTGGACACCCGCACCGGCGAATACGTTTCCCGCGTCAAGGAATAAGCGAGGCTACGGGCTCCAGCCATGAAGACTTGGATTTGGCCGAGACGCACGGGCGTCGGGCGGGTCGCTCGCCGGCGTCGGACGCCGCTGGGCTGACAACCGGGACCGGGAGAATGCGCGCATGGCTGCCTATACGATTGACGATATCGAACGGGCCGACACCAACCACGCCGTCCAAATTGCCGATCGGGTCTGGTGGGTCGGCCACCGGCTGAAAAACGATGTGTTTCAGTGTCACGTTTACCTGATCGAGCAGGGCGATCAATCCATATTGTTCGACCCCGGCTCGGTGCTGACTTTCCGACAAACCCTGCGCAAGATCGAGGAGGTCATCCCGTTTTCCCACATCCGTTATTTCGTCTGCCACCACCAAGACCCCGACATCACCGGGGCGCTGCCTTTGATCGATCAGTTGATCGACCGCGACGACGCGGTGTTGGTCACCCATTGGCGCGCCCAGATGCTGATCAAGCACTACGGGATACGGCTGCCGTTCTGGCTGGTGGACGCCAACGACTGGAAACTGATGCTGCCGGATCGCCGGCTCGACTTCATCTTCACCCCTTACGCCCATTTTCCCGGCGCCATCTGCACCTTCGATTCCTCGACCGGCGTGCTCTTTTCCAGCGACATCTTCGGCGGGCTGACTTCCGAATTCGCGCTGGTCGCCAAGGACGAGCATTATTTCGAGGCCATGCGGCCGTTTCACGAACACTACATGCCCAGTCGGGACATTCTCGATTACGCCCTGAGCGCCATCGAGCGCCATCCCATCCGGATGATCGCGCCCCAGCACGGCTCGATCATCCCCGAGCATTTGATCCGGCCGATGATCGACAAGCTGAAAACGCTGGACTGCGGGCTGTATCTGATCGCGCGGGGCGACACCGACATCCAGCGGCTGTTGCGGATCAACCAAGCGCTGCGCGACATCACC
This sequence comes from Candidatus Competibacteraceae bacterium, assembly GCA_016713505.1. Classification (NCBI taxonomy): domain Bacteria; kingdom Pseudomonadati; phylum Pseudomonadota; class Gammaproteobacteria; family Candidatus Competibacteraceae; species Candidatus Competibacteraceae bacterium. Next base: position 2,707,547 of record JADJPA010000001.1, read on the forward strand.
AGCACCATGCTGATTCATCGGGATTTCCGGGATATCGCCAGCAGCCTGCTGGCCATCACCCAACGGGTGCTGCCGGTGGTTTCGCTGGAATTCTACGCCCGGCTCGACCACCGCAGCGTGTTGAATCTGTCGGCGGCGGCCCGGCACAGCGGCCTGGAGATCGAGCCGCCGGCGGCGGTCGCCCGGATTCTGGATCTGGACCAAAAGCAGTGGAACGAGCTGAACGCCAGCAGCGCCGCCGGCTTCATGCTGACCCGCGACGGCGACGACGCGCCCGTTCTGATGCTGCCGCTGTTTTCGCCCGACAAGCGCACGGTGCACGCCGTCGCCATCGTGGCGCTTTCCGAAGCGGTGACCGCCAGCGACGAATTGCGCCAGATCGTCGAGCAGATCAGCGTGCCGCTTCAGGTGGCGGTGGAGCGGGAGGTGATCCATCGCAAGCTCGATCTGGAGCGGCAACGGGTCTACGAGCAGTCGATCCGCGATCCGTTGACCGGGCTGTTCACGCGCGCCCACATGCGGGAAGTGGTGCAGCGCTTGTGCGATATTCAGGATCGTGGCTCCGGCGGCCCGGTGACCGTGACGTTAATGGACATCGATCACTTCAAACCGATCAACGACGGCTACGGTCACCATCAGGGTGATATCGTCTTGCATCGGATCGCGGAGGAAATCTTGCACGCCATTCGCGCCAGCGACATTCCGGTGCGGTTGGGCGGCGATGAGCTGGCGATTTTTTCGCTGGGCGAAGAATTGGCCAATATCGCCAGCTTCGCCGAACGGCTGCGCGCGCGGATCGCGGAATTGAACTTCGGCGCTCCCTTGAGCGGTCGGTCGGTCACCTTGAGCCTCGGCGTCGCGGTCCGCCAGCAAAGGGAACTACTGCTGGACTTCATCCAGCGCGCCGATACGGCGCTCTATGACGCCAAGAACGCCGGACGTAACCGGGTCTGCTTCGCCGATGATAGCATAGCCCCCGATCCGCCCTCCCGCCCTCACCCGCCAGCGATTTAACGCATGGAGCAGGCTGCTTGCTGGCGACCCGGCGCCGACCTGTCCACCTTGCGTTTGCGCGCCGGATTGCTGGCGCAAATCCGCGCTTTTTTCGCCGAGCGGCAAGTGTTGGAAGTCGAGACGCCAGCCCTGTCGGCGGCGGCGATCACCGACCCTCAGTTGGCCAGTTTCGGCACGCTTTATTCGGGGCCGGGACCGCGGTACGGACAGATGCTTTACCTGCACACGTCGCCGGAATTCCCGATGAAGCGCTTGCTGGCGGCGGGTAGCGGCTGTATCTATCAGATCGCGCGGGTGTTTCGCGACGGTGAGGCGGGCCGCCGCCACAATCCTGAATTTAGCTTGCTGGAGTGGTATCGGCTCGGTTTCGACCATCACCGGCTGATGTCTGAGGTCGCGGAGTTGGTGACGGCGCTATTGGCCGGACGCATGGCATTGGCCGAACCGGAACGCTTGAGCTACCGCGAATTGTTTCAGCGCTTCCTGGGCTTGGACCCCTATCGCGCGCGCGTGCGAGAATTAGCCGCCTGCGCCCGGAGTCACCTCATTCCGATTCCGCCGGGAATGCCGGCGGCCGAGCTCGATCCCTGGCTGGATTTGCTGTTGACCCACCGCATCGAGCCCGAACTGGGGCAGGGGCGGCTGAGCTTCGTATACGATTATCCGGTCTCGCAAGCGGCCTTGGCGCGGTTGCGACCAGGCGATCCGCCGGTCGGCGAGCGCTTCGAGCTGTATCTGCACGGCGTCGAACTCGCCAACGGCTTTCACGAACTGGGGGATGCCGCCGAACAGCGCCGCCGCTTCGAGCGGGAAAACGCGAAACGCTCGGCGCTGGGGCTACCGGCGATGCCGGTCGACGAGCACCTGCTGGCGGCGCTGGACAGCGGTTTGCCAGAGTGCGCGGGCGTGGCGCTCGGTTTCGATCGCCTGGTGATGGCGGCGGCGGGCAAGACCTTGCTTCAAGAAGTCATCGCTTTTCCGGTCGACAGCGCCTGACACCGCTTTCAATCGGTTACTTTGACGCTCTGCCCCAGGCGCTGCCCCATCCGCACCGTCGCGCCGGCCTGGATGCCGCTTTCCCAGCGAACCCTTGCGGAACCGAACAACAAGATCACCGTCGAACCCATATTGAAACGGCCCAGCTCGGCGCCTTTGTCGAGCCGCACCGCACGCTCACCGTCGAGCGGATAACTCCACCGCCGCAGCGCGGAACCCAGCGGCGGGGTGATCGCACCCGCCCACACGGTCTCGATGGAGGCCACGTTGATCGCCCCCACCAACACCAGCGCCATCGGTCCCAACGGCGTCTCAAACAGCGCCGCCACCCGCTCGTTGCAAGCAAACAAATCCGGCACCACCCGCGTCGTCAAGGGCGAGACGCTGAACAATTTGCCGGGCACGTGCACCATCTCCCGCAATATCCCCCCCAACGGCATGTGGATGCGATGGTAATCGCGGGGGGATAGATACAAGGTGGCGAAAGCGCCACCCTGGAACGGCCGCGCCCGCTCGGCATCGCCGCCCAGCAAGGCCGTCAGCGAAAAGTTTCGGCCCTTGGCCTGCACCAGCCTGTCGGCCTCGGCGCAGCCGATTTGACTGACCGCGCCATCGACCGGACAGCACACTACCGATTCACCAGCGGCCAGCGGCCGGGCGCCTGGTTTGAGCGCTCGCGTGAAAAAAGCGTTGAAATGCGGATAGGCTCGCGCGTCGGGCTCCAACGCCTCGTTCAAATCAACCTGAAAGTGGCGGACAAAGCCACGGATCAGCGCCTCTTTCAGCCAGGGCGAGCGCGCTCGCGTCAATCGATAGGTCAAGCGGGTCAATAACCGCTGAGGCAGCAGATATTGCGGGAAATTGCGCAAGCGATCACCGAAGGTGACCGCCGGGGCGGGTGGAAGCGAGTCAGGCATGAGGATCAAATAGTGGCTATGGAAAACCCAAACGGCCGGCGGCCCTTCAAGAAGCAGCGGCCCGAATTTTCAGAAAATCCCGCGCCATCCGTTCGGGATTTTGCGGTGGGGTGAAAATGGCGCGCGGCAACCCGTCAGGATCGATCAAGGTGATGGTCGAGGTATGGTCGATCGTATAATTCCCCGTTTCCTTGCCGTCGGCTCCGCGCTGGTAAAACACGTACAGCGGTTTGGCCAGCTTGCTCAGCTCATCGGCGGGCCCGGTCGCGCCCTGAAATTTCGGATTGAAGTACCTCACATAGTCCTGTAGCCGCTGCGGCGTATCGCGCTGCGGATCGACCGAGATGAAGACGTAGGCCGTATCCGCATCGACGCCTCGCTCCACCAGCAGTTTCTGCAAGCGATTCAGCTCCACCAGCGCCAGCGGACACACATCCGGACAGTAGCTGTAGCCGAAATAGAGAAAAGTCCATTTTCCGCGCAAGTCGGCGCGGGTGAACGGTTGACCGCTGTGATGAATCAAGCGAAACTCCTCAAGCGGTTGCCGGTCGGTCAAGTAAGCGCCGGCGATGTCGGGAGCCGGCGCGGGTCGATGGCCGAACAGCCAATCCCCCACCCAGACGCCCATACCCAGCGCCAGAACCCCGGCCAGCGCCAGCCCGGTCAACGTTGCCCGATGGCTCATGCTTCGTTTGCCTCACTCACCTATTCTTTACATATTAGCCATCATGGTGGCTACTTCTTCCTTCTCGATCGGAGAGCATATCCGCTTCGCCGACGAAACGGTAGAATCTCCTGCAACCTGATGGAGGGCCGGGCCGGCCAGCCCGGCTCGCTCGAACCGCGCGCACTTTTAGCAAAGCGGGCGTTTCCATCTCAGGACCGAACCTTTCAATGACCAGCCACGACAACGTTTTACGCCATTTACACACGATTCGCGACCTCATTCGTTGGGGCGCCAGCCGCATGAACGAAGCCGGCTTGCATTTCGGCCACGGCACCGACAACGCCATCGACGAGGCGGCGGCGCTGGTGTTGCACGCCTTGCATTTACCGCCGGACCTGCACACCGAATATTTTCAGTCCTACCTGACGCCGAGCGAAAAGCAGGCCGCGCTACACTTGTTGGAACGGCGCGTCGCCGAACGCAAACCGGCCGCTTATCTGACCAATCGCGCCTGGTTTATGAGCCTGCCCTTTTATGTGGACGAGCGCGTGCTAGTGCCGCGTTCGCCGTTGGCCGAGTTGATCGAGCGGCATTTCGCACCCTGGCTGTCCAGCAACCGCAAAGTGGAGCAGATCCTGGATCTCGGCACCGGCAGCGGCTGTATCGGCATCGCCTGCGCCTATGCCTTTCCAGAAGCGCGGGTGGATTTGGTGGACGTCTCCGCCGATGCCCTGGAAATCGCCCGGCGCAACGTCATGGAACACGGCTTGGACGACCAAATCGAGGTTTTACAGTCGGATCTGTTCTCGGCGCTGAAGGGCCGACGCTACGACATTATCATCAGCAATCCGCCCTATGTCGATCTGACCGAACTGGACGCTTTGCCGGTCGAATACCAGCATGAGCCGAGGCTGGGCCTGGCCGCCGGCGAAACCGGGCTGGATGTCGTGGCAGAAATCTTGCGCCAAGCGGGCGATTATCTCAAACGCGACGGCTTGTTGATCGTCGAAGTCGGCAAGGCCCAGTACCCCCTTTGCGAAGCGTTTCCCGACGTACCTTTTACCTGGCTGGAATTCGAGCGGGGCGGACAAGGGGTATTCTTGATCAATGCGTCCCAGCTAAAGCGGCTGTAGGCCCGCTTCGAACGGTTGCGACCCAAAGTAGCCGCCCGCTTTTCGTTCCAGACCGACCCCGGTGGCGCTTGCTGAAAAAAATTAGAATTAACAATCAAGGGCAACCCTGCATGGCGATGGCAACAGAGTTGGCGTTCCTAGAAAATCGTTTGTTGGACATCGCGCCGGACGCCATGCTGGTGGTGGACCCAGCCGGCCGGCTCGCCTACGCCAACGGCTTGGCCGAGGCATTGTTCGGCTACCCGCCGGGAGCGCTGGCGGGGCAATCCCTGGCCAGCCTCATCCCCCAGCATTTACGAGAACAGCAAACCCAGCGTTTCGCCGACTATATCGGCCATCCGCATCCCCATCCGGTGGGCGCCGGCCCGGCCCTGTCGGCCCTGCGGCGGGATGGCAGCGAGTTTTCGGCGGAAATCAGTTTCAATCCCTTGCGCACCGCGACCGGCGTTTTTATCGTGGCGATCGTGCGCGACGTCAGCGAGTACGGGCGAATCCGCCAGACGCTCGAACGGACCGCCACCGAATTGGAAGCAAAACTACTGACCCGCAACACCGAGCTGTTGCAAGTCAACGCCAAACTGCGCCAGCAGATCGCCCAACGCACGCAAACCGAGGCAGCCCTGCGCGAAGCCGAAGCGCATTACCGTCAATTGGTCGAAAATCAGCCGGATTTGATTTGCCGGTTTCTGCCGGACACCACGCTGACCTTCGTCAACGCGGCTTACGCCCGTTTCTTCGGGCAGCCGCCCCAAGACCTGATCGGCAAGCGTTTCATCGATTTCCTCAACCCGTCAGAACGAGCCGACGTGGTGGAGCAACTGGCGGCGTTCGCCCCCGAAAGGCCGGAGCGGCAATACGAACATAAAACCGTGCGGGCCGATGGCATCGCGCGCTGGCATCTTTGGCATGATTTTGCGCTGTTTGACGACAGCGGCAAAGCGGAGCACTTTCAATCGGTCGGCGTCGACATCACCTCGCGCAAGGAAGCCGAAGCATCCCTGTTCGCCGAAAAGGAACGGGCGCAGGTGACCTTGCATTCGATCGGCGATGCGGTCATCACCACCGATGCGGCCGCCATCGTGCAATACCTGAATCCGGTGGCGGAGCAGCTCACCGGCTGGCCCGACGATGAAGCACGCGGACAGCCACTGCGGGACGTGTTCCATATCGTCAACGAACAAAACCGCGAACCCGCGCCGGACCCGGTGGCTTTCTGTCTCCAGAACGGCGCAACCGCCGGCCTGGACCATCACACCGTGCTGATCAGCCGCGATGGCAAGGAATATGACATCGACGATTCGGCGGCGCCGATTCGCGGCCAGGATGAGCGTATCTTGGGCGCGGTGCTCGTGTTTCACGATATCACCGCGACCCGGCAGTGGGCCCGACAAATGGCCCACGACGCCAGCCACGATGCCCTCACGGGCCTGGTCAACCGCGCGGAATTCGAGAAGCGGCTGGAGCGCGCCGTGAGCAGCGCCCGTCAGTACGGCGCCCGTCATGCCGTCTGCTATCTGGATCTGGACCAGTTCAAGACCGTCAACGATACGGCCGGTCACGCCGCCGGAGACGAGCTGCTCAAGCAGGTCAACAGCCTGCTCTCCGGCATGTTCCGCGAACGCGATACGCTGGCGCGCATCGGTGGCGACGAATTCGGCTTGTTGCTCGACAACTGCCCGTTGGATCGCGCGCTCACCATCGCTCAGACCGTGGTCAAAACCATCCGCAATTACCGGTTCCACTGGGAAGGACGCTCCTACCAGATCGGGGTCAGCATCGGTTTGGTGCCGATCAACGCCCAAGCCGGCAGCACCGCCGAGCTGCTGACCCAGGCCGATGCGGCTTGCTACACCGCCAAGGAGCTGGGCCGCAATCAGGTGCACGTTTACCAGCAAGCCGACGGCGAACCGGCGTCGCGTCACGGTGAAATCCTGGGGGCGACCGGCCTGCAAGAGGCCCTGGAACAGGACCGCTTCCGCCTCTACTACCAGCCTATCGTCGCGTTGGGCGAGGAAGGCTATCGGACCGTGCGCCATGAAGTGTTGCTGCGGGTGGCGCATCAAGACGGGCTGAAAAAGAACAGCGAACTGGTGTTGCCGGCCGCTTTCATTCCGGTCGCCGAACGCTATGGTCTGATGGGGGCCATCGACCGTTGGGTCATTCAGGCGGCGTTTCGCGAGCACGTGGTGAGATCCAGCCAGACCGGCGCCCGCTTGGCCATCAACCTGTCGGGCACCTCCCTCAGCGATCAGGCGTTGTTGGATTTCATTGAGGCGCAGTTCGCCAAGTATGGCCTTGCTCCCGCCCAAGTCTGCTTTGAGATCACCGAAACCGCCGCCATTCACAACCTGCGTCAGGCGACCCAACTGATGGTGGTGCTCAAACGCTACGGCTGCCAGCTGGCCCTGGATGATTTCGGCAGCGGCCTGTCCTCCTTTCATTATCTCAAGACGCTGCCGGTGGATTTCCTGAAAATCGACGGCAGCTTCATCAAGGACATCATCAACAATCCCAGCGATTGCGCCCTGGTGGCGGCCATCAATCAGATGAGCCACACCTTGGGCCTGCAAACCGTCGCCGAATACACGCACAACCAACCGATTATCGAGCGCTTGCGCCAGTTGGGCGTGGACTACGCCCAAGGTTATTTTTTCGGCAAACCCGCGCCGTGGGGCCAATCCAGATGACTGCCACCCTCCTTTTCGATCCCGCGCTGATTCGCAAATACGACAAGGCCGGCCCGCGCTACACCTCTTATCCGACCGCCGTGCAGTTCCACGCGGGTTTTGGCGATGCGGCCTATCAGGAACTAGCGCGAGCCAGCAACGCCGCCGGCAAGCCGCTGTCGCTGTACTTGCATATCCCGTTTTGCGATACGGTTTGTTTTTACTGCGCTTGCAACAAGATCATCACCAAAAACCGCCGCCATACCCTGCCTTACCTCGATCATCTCCACCGGGAAATCGCGATGCAGGGGGCGCTGTTCGATCGCGCTCGGCCGGTGACCCAACTGCATTGGGGCGGCGGCACGCCGACATTCATCAGCGCCGATGAAATGCGCGAGCTGATGCGCGTCACCGGCGAGCATTTCCAGTTGCTCGACGATGACAGCGGCGAATACTCCATCGAAGTCGATCCGCGCGAAACCGACGAACAGACCATCGCGCTGCTGCGGGAGCTGGGTTTCAACCGGCTGAGCCTGGGCGTGCAGGATTTCGATCCAGCGGTACAGAAGGCGGTCAACCGCCTGCAATCCCGCGAAATTACCTTACAGACGATCGAGGCCGCCCGGCGCGAGGGTTTCAAATCGATCAGTGTCGATTTGATTTACGGTCTGCCGCTGCAAAGCGTCGCCAGCTTCGAGCGGACTGTAACGGAAATCATCGCGCAAAATCCCGACCGAATTTCGGTGTTCAACTACGCCCATCTGCCCGATTTGTTCAAAACCCAGCGCCAGATTGACGCCAGCGCGCTGCCGTCGCCGGCGGTGAAGCTCGACATTCTGAAAACCGTCATCGAACGGCTGACCGATGCCGGTTACGTCTACATCGGCATGGATCATTTCGCCAAGCCGGATGACGAGCTGACGCTGGCGCAGCAGGCCGGCACGCTTTATCGCAACTTTCAAGGCTACAGCACTCACGCCGACTGCGATCTGATCGGTCTCGGCGCGACCTCGATCGGCATGGTAGGCGACAGCTACAGCCAAAATCTCAAAGGCTTGGAGGAGTATTACGCCCGGATCGACGAGGGCCGGCTGGCGGTATTCCGGGGCGTGCGGCTGGACGCCGACGACCGGCTGCGGCGGGCGGTCATCACCGAGCTGATTTGCCATTTCAAATTGCAATTCGTCGCGGTCGAACCGCGTTTCGCCATTCGCTTCCCGGATTACTTCGCGGCGGAACTGGCGGAACTGGCCGAGATGCAAGCCGACGGGCTGCTGGCGCTGGATCAAACCGGCATCCAGGTCTTGCCGCCGGGTCGGCTGTTGATCCGCAACATCTGCATGGCGTTCGACCGCTATTTGCGGGAACAGCAACAACCGCGGTTTTCCAAAGTCATCTGATTCCACACCTCAAATCCTGCTCGCGCCGAGGCGCCCGCCCGCGGCGGCGTGAATTTTGTTTGCGCCGCTTGTCGCGGGCGGAAATTTCGGTTAATTCTTAACGATTAAAATTATTTCAAACCTATCCCCCGGTTTCACCATCAGTTGGAGAGGAGTCCGTCGATGAACAAATTCAGCCGCAACGTTCTGAGCGCCGCCGTCGCCACCGTCATTCTGGGCCTGGGCGGTCTGGCGCGGGCCGAGGACACCATCAAAATCGCCTTCGCTGGCCCCACCACCGGGCCGGTCGCGCAATACGGCGACATGCAGATGATGGGCGCCAAGATGGCGGTCGAGCAAATCAACGCCAAGGGCGGCGTCAACGGCAAGAAACTCGAAGGGGTCGTCATGGATGACGCCTGCGAACCGAAACAGGCGGTCGCGGTCGCCAACCAGATCGTCAACCAAAAAATCAAGTTCGTGATCGGCCATCTCTGTTCCGGCTCCACCCAGCCCGCCTCTAAGCTGTACGAGGACGAAGGCGTTTTCATGATTACCCCGGCGGCCACCAACCCCGCCATCACCCAGCAAAAATACAAGATGGTGTTCCGCACCATCGGCACCGACGACCAGCAAGGCCCGACCGCCGGCAAATATATCACCACCAAGATCAAGCCCAAGAAGCTGGCCATCATCCACGACAAGCAGCAGTACGGCGAAGGCATCGCCAAGGAAGTGGACAAGACCGTCAAGGCCGCCGGCATCACACCCGTCCTGTTTGAAGGCATCAACAAAGGCCAAACTGATTTCTCCGCTCTGATCACCAAGATGAAGAAGGACGGGGTGGACTTCGTCTATTACGGCGGCTATCACCCGGAACTGGGCCTGCTGCTGCGGCAATCGCGCGAACAGGGCTTCGACGCCAAATACATGGGGCCGGAAGGCGTCGGCAATAAGGACATCAGCGCCATCGCCGGCCCGGCGTCCGAAGGCTTGCTGGTGACGCTGCCGGCCGATTTCAGCGCCGATCCGGCCAACGCCGATCTGGTCAAGGCGTTCAAGGCCAAGAACGAAGACCCGACTGGCCCGTTCGTGATGCCGGCCTACGCCGGGGTGCAAATCATCGCCGACGCGATCAAGGCGACCAAAACCGAGGACGCGGTGAAGATCGCCGATTACGTCCGCAAGAACAGCTTTCAAACCCCCATCGGCAAAGTCGCCTTCAAGGACAACGGCGATTTGAAGGAATTCGAATTCGTCGTGTTCACTTGGCACGCCGACGCCACCAAGACCCCGGCCAAATGAGCTGACCGTCGAGGGCGAGGATTAAAAACCTCGCCCTTCTTGTTGGCGCGCCGCTCGCTCGGCGCTTTTGCATTCCACTCTCTCAGTCGCGGCGGCCATGTCCGGGTTCTCCTTTCTCGAATTTCTCCAGCAGATCATCAACGGTCTGACGCTGGGCAGCATTTACGCCCTGATCGCCATCGGCTACACCATGGTGTACGGCATCATCGGCATGATCAATTTCGCCCACGGCGAGATTTACATGATCGGCGCTTACGTCGGGCTGATGGTCATCACCGGCCTTGGGCTGTTCGGCGTCCATAGCATCACCGCGATTCTGCTGGTGACGCTGGCCATCAGCATTCTGGTGACCGGCTCCTACGGCTGGACGGTGGAGCGGCTGGCGTATCGGCCGCTGCGCGGCAGTCCCCGATTGGTGCCGCTGATCTCGGCCATCGGCGTGTCGATCTTTTTGCAAAACTACGTGCAGATCGGCCAGGGCGCGCGCGACGTGTCGATGCAGCCGGTGCTGACCGGCGGCTGGCGCTTCGGCCCGGCCGACGGCTTTCAGGTCTACGTGTCCTACATGCAGGTGCTGATCGCGGTGATTACGGTGGCGTTCATGGGCGGCCTGACCCTGTTTATCGGCCGCTCGCGGCTGGGCCGGGCCTGTCGCGCCTGCTCCGAGGATCGCGGCATGGCCAATCTGCTCGGCATCAATACCGACCGGGTAATCGCCTTGACCTTCGTGCTCGGCGCGGCGCTGGCGGCGGTGGCCGGGGTGTTGGTCAGCATGTATTACGGGCTAGTGAATCCCTTCATCGGCTTCATCGCCGGGCTGAAAGCGTTCACGGCGGCGGTGCTGGGCGGAATCGGCAGCATTCCCGGCGCGATGCTGGGCGGGGTGGTGCTGGGGTTGGCGGAAAGCTTCGCCTCGGCTTATCTGCAAACCGAATATAAGGATGTGGTGGCCTTTACGTTGCTGATTCTGGTGCTGCTGGTGCGACCCACCGGCCTGCTCGGAAGACCCGATGTGGAGAAAGTGTAATCATGCCCCGCGTTTTGTCCGATGCTGTGCTGGCGGCGCTATTGACCGCCGTGCTGCTCACCCCGATCTTCGGCCTGCACCTTCGCGTCGATGGGGTCAACGTCTCGCTCAATCGCACCCCGATGCCGGTCATCGTCGCGGTGGTGATCGTCTTTCTGCTGCGCTTGTTCCAGCAGCCCCTGCAACGGCTCTGGGCCAAGCTGCGCCCGCCGGCGACTTGGCGCGAAAACCCTCTCGCCACCAGTTTGCGGTCGGTGACCGAGCGGCCCAACGCGCGGCTGGCGCTATGGCTGTTGCTGCTGGCCGCCGCCCTGATCTGGCCGTTCACCGCCTCGCGCGGCGCGGTCGATGTGATGACGCTGGCGCTGATTTACGTGATGCTGGGACTGGGGTTGAACATCGTGGTCGGTTTCGCCGGTTTGTTGGTGTTGGGCTACGCCGCCTTCTACGCGGTCGGCGCCTACACCTACGCCTATTTGGCCCAGCAATACGGCCTGTCGTTTTGGCTCTGTCTGCCGCTCGCGGGCGGCCTGGCGGCGCTGACCGGCTTTCTGCTCGGCCTGCCGGTGTTGCGGTTGCGCGGCGATTACTTGGCCATCGTCACCCTCGGTTTCGGCGAAATCACCCGCTTGCTGCTGAACAACTTGAATTTCCTGACCGGTGGCCCCGACGGCATCGGCAACATCCCCCGCCCCACCCTGTTTGGACTGGAATTCAACCGTGTCGCCAGTGAGGGTGGGACAGCTTTTCACGAATTTTTCGGCCTGGACTACAGCGGTAATCACGGAGTGATTTTCATGTATCTGCTGGGGCTGGCGTTGGTGCTGGCGACCTTGTTCGTCATCAACCGCCTGCTGCGGATGCCGCTGGGCCGCGCCTGGGAAGCCCTGCGTGAAGATGAAACCGCCTGTCGGTCGCTGGGTTTGAATCCGACGGTCATCAAGCTGTCGGCGCTGACCTTGAGCGCCGCCTTCGCCGGTTTTGCCGGAGCCTTTTTTGCGGCCCGTCAAGGCTATATCAATCCCGAATCCTTCACCTTCATCGAATCGGCGATGGTGCTGGCGATTGTGGTGCTGGGCGGGATGGGTTCGCAGCTCGGCGTGATGCTGGCGGCGGTCGCCATCACCGTGCTGCCGGAGCTGGCGCGCGAGTTCAACGAGTATCGAATGCTGGCCTTCGGCTTGGTGATGGTGCTGATGATGATGTGGCGGCCGCAGGGCCTGATTCCGGCGTCGCGGCCGCCGTTGAAATTACCGGACCATGCGGAGGGGTCGCCATGAGCCTCGCCCCTGCTCCGGCTTCCGCTGCCCAGCCCGCCGGACAACCCCTGCTGGCGGTGCGCGATCTCAGTATGCGTTTCGGCGGCTTGCTGGCGGTCGATAACGTGGCCTTCGAAGTGCGGCGCGGCCAAATTTTCGCCATCATCGGCCCCAACGGCGCGGGCAAGACCACCGTGTTCAACTGCGTCGGCGGTTTTTACCACCCCACCAGCGGCAGCGTGGCGCTGGACGGCCAAGCCATCAACCACTTGCCCAGCCATCGCATCGCCCGGCTGGGGTTGGTGCGCACCTTCCAGAACGTGCGGCTGTTCAAGACCATGAGCGTGGTCGAAAACCTGCTGATTTCTCAGCACACTCAGTTGGAAGCCCGCTTGCTGCCCGGTTTGTTCAAGACACCGCAATACCGTCGCGCCGAAGCCGAGGCGCTGGAGCGGGCGGCGTTCTGGCTGGAAAAGGTCGGGCTGCTGGCCGTGGCCAACCGCGAAGCCGGCAATCTGGCTTACGGCCAGCAGCGGCGGCTGGAAATCGCCCGCTGCATGATCACCCACCCCAAGCTGCTGATGCTGGACGAACCGGCGGCCGGCTTGAACCCGCAGGAAACCCGCGATCTGGATCGGCTCATCAATGATCTGCGCGCCCACCACGAGGTCGCCGTGCTGCTGATCGAGCACGACATGAGCTTGGTGATGGGCATCTCCGACGAGATTCTGGTGATGGAATACGGCCGGCCCATCGCCACCGGCACGCCAGCGGAGATTCGTAACAATCCCAAGGTGATCAAAGCCTATCTGGGAGAAGAGTGATGATGTTGAAGCTGGAGGACGTTCACACCTTCTACGGCCAGATCGAGGCGCTAAAAGGCGTGTCGCTGGACGTGCATCCCGGCGAAATCGTCACTCTGATCGGGGCCAACGGCGCGGGCAAAAGCACGCTGTTGCTGACCATCTGCGGCTCGCCGCACGCCAGCAAAGGCTCCGTGGTGTTCGAGGGCCAGGACATCACCCAGAAACCGACCCACGTCATCATGCAGTGCGGGCTGGCGCTGGTGCCGGAAGGGCGGCGGATTTTCCCTGGCCTGACCGTGCGGGAGAACTTGCAGATGGGCGGATTCTTCGCCGACAAGTCGCGGCTGGACACCGATCTGGAGCGGATTTTCACACTGTTTCCCCGCTTGAAGGAGCGCCGCCACCAGCGCGGCGGCACGCTGTCCGGCGGCGAGCAGCAGATGCTGGCCATCGGCCGGGGCCTGATGGGCCGACCGAACCTGCTGCTGCTGGACGAGCCTTCACTGGGTTTGGCGCCGATCATCATCGCCCAGATTTTTCAAATTCTGAAAGAAATCCGCGAGGAAGGCGTGACCATTTTCCTGGTGGAACAAAACGCCCACCGCGCCCTGCAACTGGCCGACCGGGGCTACGTGCTGGAAAACGGCCGCATCGTGCTGGCCGATAGCGGGGCTAACCTGCTGGCCAATGATGAGGTGCGGAAGGCGTATTTGGGCGGTTGAAAACGACTGCCGGCCGAACCGTTCGGGCAGGCCCTGAATGCCCCGGCCCGCCCCGCGGCAAAGCGGCGACCGGGACATCCCCGCTTTGGCAGCGCGTCGGATTAGGTAATTCCGTCGAGCACCGCACGGATTCGCGCGCCGATATCATCGACCGTGCCGGTGCCTTTGATCTTGCTTAGCAAAGCTTTTCGGGTGTAGTAATCGATGAGTGGAGCCGTTTTCTCCTCGAAAACCCGCAAGCGGTTGCGAATGGTATCTTCGTTATCGTCAGCCCGGCCACGCCCTAACAAACGCTTGACGATTTCCTCGTAATCCACATCGATAAACAGCACCTTATCGAGCGGCTGACCGAGCTTGGCCAGCAGCGTATCCAGCGCCTCGGCCTGGGCCAGATCGCGCGGAAAGCCATCCATCATGAAACCCTTGGGGTTGGTCTTGGCCAGCGACCGCACGCCGTTTTCGATCATGCCCAGCACGATATCGAACGGCACTAGATCGCCGGCATCCATGTAAGGCTTGGCGCGCCGGCCCAGTTCGGTGCCGGCGGCCACCTCGGCGCGCAGCAAATCGCCGGTGGCGACCGTGGCAACGCCGTAACGTTCGATGATGGAGTCGGTTTGAGTTCCCTTGCCTGAACCGGGTGCGCCTAACAGAACGATTCTCATAATAATTTCACTCTTTCAGTGGGGGGGGTAGGAATAGATTGGAAATCCGATGGCGGTCAAAATCGCCTTCCGGGGCGACCGGGCCAAACGCGGGCGCGGCGGTCGGCGCCGCCCGCAAGGGACGAACCGGCCAACCGCCCAGTCAATCGTCCCGCCCGCTGCCAGTCCGTGACAAGCTGCCAAGCAGTCGGCCTTACTGTAGTATAGCCATGCTCCAGCAAACACACCTCCGCCAACCGCGATATAAAGGGCGATATCATGATTTTGGATAGAGTAGGCGCCGGTCATAACCTTCCCGATGAATTCAACGCCATCATCGAAATTCCGGCGCACGCGGACCCGGTCAAGTACGAAGTGGATAAAGAAACCGGCGCGCTGTTCGTCGACCGCTTCATGAACACCGCCATGCACTATCCCTGCAATTACGGTTATATCCCGCAAACCCTTTGCGAGGACGGCGATCCGCTCGATGTGCTGTTGATAGCCCCGCTGGCGCTGGTCAGCGGTTGCGTGGTGCGCTGTCGGCCGCTGGGGGTGCTGAAAATGACCGACGAAAGCGGCGGCGACGCCAAGATACTGGCGGTGCCCATCAAGCAGGAATGCGCGCTCTACGACCACATCGAGTCAGTCGAACACGTCTCTAAAACCCAGTTGGCGCAGATGGCTCACTTCTTCCAACATTACAAAGATCTCGATTCCGGCAAATGGGTTCGTATCGACGGCTGGGGCGACGCCGACGAAGCCAAGGCGGAAATTCTGCGGTGTGTGGAACACTACGCCAATCCTCAATAAACTACACAATCGTCAAATGCGGCCAGTCACCGCAAACCTTTGGTGGTTTATCCTTGACCGGCGGGGTTTGACCGTTTCGTTCCCAGGGAGCTTGGCATGTCTCGACAACCCGCTGTTTGTGACGGTCATCTTGACCTATTTTTCATAGAGAGCGTGGTATGCTGGTTTGGGTCTCTCATGCCCGACGAGCCGGTGGTATTCTCACGCTGTTCGGACCAGAGGCTGCCATGCCGGTTGCAAGATCGCATGTCGACGCTTTAATAAGAGAAACACACACAATAATTCGGAGAACAATCATGATTCTGAATTGCTTACACTGCGGAGGATCTTTGCCATGGCGACGGTAGGCCTGATCTTAGCGTTACTTTGCGCCATCGGCGCCTTGATTTACGGGGTTAAATCAGTCAACTGGGTCTTATCCAAAGACCCCGGCAACGCCCGAATGCAGGAAATCGCCGCCGCCGTTCAAGAGGGCGCGCGCGCTTACCTGAACCGACAGTACACCACCATCGCCATCGTCGGCGTCGGCGTCGGCATCATCATCTTATTCACCTTGGGCGGCTTATCGGCCATCGGCTTTGTGATCGGCGCGGTCTGCTCGGGCGTCGCCGGTTACATCGGCATGTACGTTTCGGTGCGCGCCAACGTCCGCACCGCGCAAGCCGCTCACAACGGCCTGAACGCGGCGCTGGAAGTCGCGTTTCGCGGCGGCGCGATCACCGGCTTGCTGGTGGTCGGCTTGGGGCTGCTCGGCGTGACTGGTTATTACGTCTTGCTGGCCATGGGTCATGAAGGAGTTCCCGATCTCGGCCCGCTGGTGGGCTTGGCCTTCGGCAGCTCCTTGATTTCGATCTTCGCTCGTCTGGGCGGCGGTATCTTCACCAAGGGCGCCGACGTCGGCGCGGATTTGGTCGGCAAGGTCGAAGCCGGTATTCCCGAGGACGACCCGCGCAATCCGGCGGTCATCGCCGACAACGTCGGCGACAACGTCGGCGACTGCGCCGGCATGGCGGCCGACCTGTTCGAGACCTATGCGGTCACCATCATCGCCACCATGCTGGTGGGCAGCCTGATGTTCACCGGCGAGCTGACGCAAAACGCCGTGGTGCTACCGCTGGTGATGGGCGGCGTATCGATCATCGCCTCGATTATCGGCTGCGGCTTCGTCAAGGCGAGAGAAGGCGAGAAGATCATGAACGCGCTCTATCGCGGTCTCGCCGTGGCCGGCGGCATCTCCGCTGTAACTTTCATGCCGGTCATCTTTCTGTTCATGGGCAGCCAGCATTTCTGGGGTTTGTGGGGTTCAGCGCTGGTCGGGCTGGGCCTGACCGCCGCCATGGTGGTCGTCACGGAATACTATACCGCCACCGAATTCAGTCCCGTGCAGAAGCTGGCGGAAGCCTGCACCACCGGTCACGCCACCAACATCATCGCCGGGCTGGCGGTGTCGATGAAAGCGACCGCGCTGCCGGTCCTCGCCGTGTGCCTGAGCATCGGTCTCGCTTATAGCTGGGCCGGTTTGTATGGCATCGCCATCGCCGCCACCGCCATGCTGTCGATGGCGGGCATCATCGTCGCCCTGGACGCCTACGGTCCGATTACCGACAACGCCGGCGGCATCGCCGAAATGGCGGAGATGGACGAAAAGATTCGCGGCATCACCGACCCGCTGGACGCGGTGGGCAACACCACCAAGGCGGTCACCAAAGGCTACGCCATCGGCTCGGCCGGCTTGGCCGCGCTGGTGCTGTTCGCCGATTTCGAGCACAAGCTGGCCATCGCGAATGTCAAGGTCGATTTTTCGCTGACCGATCCCGTCGTGATCATCGGCCTGTTCATCGGCGGCATGATCCCGTTTTTGTTTGGCGCGATGGCGATGGAGGCGGTCGGCCGCGCCGCCGGCGCCGTGGTGCTGGAAGTGCGCCGCCAGTTCCAGGAAATTTCCGGCATCATGGAAGGCACTACCAAACCCGATTATTCACGGGCGGTGGATTTATTGACCAAGGCCGCGATCAAGGAAATGATCATCCCTTCGCTGTTGCCGGTGCTGACCCCCATCGTGGTGGCGTTCGGCATGGCGTGGCTGATGGGGCCGGCGGCCGGACCGAAGGCGCTGGGCGGCCTGCTGATGGGCACCATCATCACCGGGCTGTTCGTGGCCATTTCGATGACCGCCGGCGGCGGTGCTTGGGACAACGCCAAGAAATACATCGAGGACGGCAACTTCGGCGGCAAGGGTTCCGAGGCGCATAAAGCGGCGGTCACCGGCGACACCGTCGGCGACCCCTACAAGGACACCGCCGGCCCGGCCGTCAACCCGCTGATCAAGATCATCAACATCGTGGCGTTGATGATCGTGCCGCTGCTGGTCGCGATGAAGTGAGACCGCGTGGCTGAACTGAGCCACTTCAATGCCGCCGGCGAAGCCCACATGGTCGATGTGGGCGACAAGGACAGCACTCGCCGGCGGGCGGTCGCCGAAGGCTGGATCCGCATGAAACCGGCCACCCTGCAACGGATCGCGGCCGGCGCGCACGCCAAGGGCGACGTGCTCGGCATCGCCCGCATCGCCGGCATCATGGCCGCCAAACGCACCGCCGACCTGATTCCCCTCTGTCACCCGCTGGCGCTGACCCGCGTGGCGGTGGATTTGCAACCGAGCACCGAGCTCTCCGCCGTTCATTGTCAAGCCACTGTCGAAACGCTCGGCCGGACCGGTGTGGAAATGGAAGCGCTCACCGCCGTCCAGGTGGCGCTGCTCACCGTCTATGACATGTGCAAGGCCGTGGATCGCGGCATGGTCATGACCGACATCCGCCTGCTGGAAAAAACCGGCGGCAACTCCGGCCGCTGGCGGCGGGAATGAGCGACCCCCTGTACATCGTCGATCGCGCCGCGCTCGTCGCTTTCTGCGCTCGTCTGGATCGCTGCTCCTGGTTGGCCCTGGATACCGAATTCGTTCGCGAGCAGACTTTTTATCCGCAACTTTGTCTGATCCAGATCGCCATTCCCGGCCAAGTGGCCTGCATCGATCCTCTGGCGCTGCCGTCGCTGGAGCCACTGCTGGAAAGGCTGTACGACCCAAGCATCACCAAGGTGCTGCACGCCGCCTATCAGGATTTGGAAATCTTTTTCTACTTGGGCGGTACGGTTCCGGCACCCGTTTTCGACACGCAACTGGCGGCGCTGGTGCTCGGCGTCGGCGATCAACTCGGCTATGCGGCGCTGGTCAAGCAAATGCTTGGCGTGGAACTGGCCAAGGCCCACACCCGCGCCGACTGGCGACAGCGGCCGCTGCCGCCGGAATGGCTGGCCTATGCGGCCGATGACGTGCGCTATCTGGAAGCTCTTTATACCCGACAGCTCGCCCGGCTGCGGGAGCGTGGCTGGTCGGAGGCGCTGGCCGAGGATTTTCAGGCTCTGACCGATCCCGAGCGCTACCGCCCCCAGCCGCAAGAAGCGTGGCGGCGGATTCGCGAACAGCACCGGTTGCGCGGCCTGCCGCTGGCGGTACTGCGCTCGCTGACGGCTTGGCGCGAGGAGCAGGCCATCCAGCAGGATCGGCCGCGCCGCTGGATTCTGGACGATGCCGTGCTGGTCGAACTCGCCCGGCGGATGCCGGCCACGGCGGCCGAGCTACCGTCCGTCCGCGGCTTGCCCGCCGCGTTCCGCCGCCAGCATGAGGCCGCGCTGCTCTCGCGCATCGCCGCCGCCAAGGCCGAACCGCCCGAACGCTGGCCAACGCAGCCGCGCCGGCTACGACTTTCAGCCGAACAGACGGCACGCGCCAACCAGTTGCGAGAACTGATCGAGAGCCGCGCCGCTGATTACCAGATCGCGCCGGGCGCGCTCGCGGACCGCCGCGACATCGAAAGCCTGGTGCTCGGTGAAGAGTCCCGCTTGCGGCGCGGCTGGCGGGCGGCGGTCCTGGGAAAGGAGGCGCTGGCGCGGATCGTCGCCGCTTCCTCAACCTCCGCCAACACCGCCTGATGTATTCAGGCAACATTCACCTTGTCGGCGCAATACTGCGCGCAACCAGTGTGGGTGTATGTGGACTTTGATGGCGGCGGCGTCATTAGCGTTTTGTCTCTGTTAGTGACCGCCGTCAATTTTTTATCGCTGCCCATGACCAGATGACTCGGAGTGATGCTTCCATGAAAACGCCGTTCAAAATTGGCCTCCTCGCTGCGGCTTTGGGCTTGATCACCGCCTGTGCTCCGCCTGGCGCGCCTTACTATCACACCCAGAACGGCGCTCTGATGGGAGCGACCGCCGGCGCGGTGATCGGGCATCAGCTCGACCACCGTAACGGGGCGGTCGCCGGTGGCCTGGCCGGCGCGCTGATCGGCGGTTCGGTCGGCAACCAGATGGATTACCAGAACAACTATCAGAGCGACGGTCCCTATCGGCCCTACCGCCGTCTGCCACCGCGCCGTTACTATCGCGACGACGGGCCACCGCCGGGCTATTACTACGACCGTCCGCCCTATTGAGGAAGCGCCTGACCGCCTTTTGCGGGCGTGGTTGGAACCGGTTTTTCCAGCCGAACCGTCAAAAAAAGCCGCCGCCAGAGGATTCTGGCGGCGGCTTTTCAAATGCGTTCGAGCGACGCTCAATCAGCTGAGATTGGCCGAGCGCCACCAAGCATTATGTTCCCGCCGCAAGACCTCGTGCGACGGCATCTGGTAAAACGCCAGATCGGGACCGTTGCCCATATAGACGCCGCTCTTGATCATCCGATAGGGGAATTCTAGCGAATGCACCCGATGCACCAGCTTGCTTTGCTTGCCGGTCGGATCGACTTCCAGCAGCGCTTCGCGCAAGTGATGCATGAAGGAGTACGGTAGATCGCCCACCGCGCCGTTGATCGGATCGGTCGCCAGCGCGCCCAAGCCGAGCTCGACGAAGCACAATCCTGGAAAACGAATGAATTTGGCCGGCTGGCTGGTGACGCTTTCATAATACGTGCGAGGATCTTGCGCGCTCACCACCAAGCTGTTGACCGGCGCGAGATCCTGATACATGTGCAAGCCCTTTTCCTTGGCTGGAAAGGCATCGGTACGGCTCAAGCCGAGGGTCTGACCGTAGGCCGTGCTGAGATATAGCTTGCCCAACGCGCTGACCGGAATGTGCTCCAGCACTCGGTAAACCGAGATGTAAACCGAGTTTTTGGGGGTCCCGTCCGGGCGCGGCACGCAACGCTTAAGCCCCTCGTCAATGTTGAAATAGTCATTCCGGAAATTGGGATCGACCTCGAAAAAGATGGCTTGCCCCTTGGATTTGTACTTGTGGCCGGTCGAGTAATATTGCCCGAACTGTTCCGGGCTCAACATGGAAGCGATCAGCGCTTCGGGGATGAGCGAAAAATAAAGATGAATCGTCATGGTGCGTATTCTCTCCAAAACAGGATTTCCGAAATGGCTCCGCCAGAAAATATCGCGCGCTCGGCAAGAGCCGTATAGTTTTTCTAGTGCCCTTTCAATTCTAACCCCTTTCATTATATGAGGTGTGGCGATAGAGCGCCTAGACCTCACAACATTTCCCCGCGCCGCATGACGGCGACGCCAAAGGCAACCGCAGATCCGTTGCTGCTGTTAGCTCGCGTTCAAGACGCCGCCAGCTCGGCCGAAGCCAGCTCGCGCTCCAGCTCGCTCAGCACGGTAATCGGCGGCAGGCATTGCAGTCCGCCGCAAACGTAAGCGATCACCGGCCCCGCGCCCGCTGACCGCTCGGCCAACAATCCGACCGCTAAACTCGCGTTGGCCGGAATAGCCAGCGTCAGCCGGCCGGGGGCATAGGGCTGTCCGCAGCGTTGCCGCCAGGCCTCCAGTTCTGACCCGGCGCCGCGCAGCACAATGGTTTGCCCCGGCTCCAGATAATCGTCCAACGCTGCCAACAAGGCGTTGCAGGAGGAGGGAATTTGCTTGATCACCGGCCACGCCCAGCGCAATACCCGTTCGGCCGCGTCCAGATACGCGGTTCGACCGGTCAGGTGACCGAGCTTCAGCAAGACTTGCGCGGCGATGCCGTTGCCCGCCGGTAGGGCCTCATCGTGCGCCGCCTTGGGTCGATGGATCAACCGTTCGTGGTCGGAGGATGTAAAAAAGAACCCGCCGGCGTCGCGGTCTTCGAACCGATCGAGCAAGACATCGGCCAGCGCCAGCGCGAAATCGAAATCACCGTCGCGCCAGCGGCATTGCAGCAGCTCTAAAATGCCGTCGATCAGGAAAGCATAGTCGTCCAGATAAGCATTCAACCGGCTCTGACCGGCCATGTGGACCGCCAGCAGCCGTCCGTCGCGCCAGAGCTGGGAGCGGACGAAATCCAGGGCGCGTTCGGCCGAAGCCACCAAATCCATCCGGCCCAAATGACGGCCGGCGATGGCCATGCCGCGCATCATCAGCCCGTTCCAAGCCGTCAGAATTTTTTCGTCGCGGCCCGGCCAAATCCGTTGCCCCCGGCTCTCGAACAGCTTGCGGCGGCCGCTAGCGAGCCGGTCGGAGCACCGCGCGGCGTCAATTGCCGGCTCTGAAGGCGGTTCCGCGCTTTCCTCCACGACCCGCAAGTGCCAAGCGTGATTCTCGAAATTGGGCGGCCGGTCCAGGCCGTAACGGGCAGCGACCGCCGCGTATTCACCGGCATCCAGTACGGCTTGGGCCTGTTCGCGCGTCCATAGATAAAACTTGCCTTCCTCCCCTTCGGAATCGGCGTCCAGCGTGGCGTAATAGCCGCCCTCGGGCGACTGCATTTCCCGCATTACCCACGCCCCGGTTTCTTCGACAACCTGACGAAACACCGGGTCCTGAGTCGCTCGCCACGCTTGCGCGTACAACGCCAGTAAGGGGCCGTTGTCATACAGCATCTTTTCGAAGTGCGGGATTTGCCATTCGGCATCGACCGAATAGCGGTAGAAGCCGCCGCCGAGTTGATCGTAAATCCCGCCCAGCGCCATTTTATGCAAGCTGAAAAAAGCGGCGGTTCCGGCTTGCCGGTCGGGTTCGCCGCGGCGGACGCTGGCCGCCCACTGCCGCAACAAGCGCTCCAGCTGGGTCGGATGCGGGAATTTCGGCGCGCCGCCAAACCCGCCGTGGCTCGGATCGAAGCTCCTCAGCAACTGCTCGCGCGCGGCGGGCAGCGGCGCGGCGCCCAAGGCGGACACGGCGGCGGCGGGCAGGTCGCTCTCGACGCGCAAGGCGTCCAGTAAAGCTTGATTTTGTTCGTGTAAATCATGCCGATGTTGGCGATAGTGCGCGCTGACGCGGTGCAGGATATCGACGAAAGCCGGCATCCCGTAGCGGGCCGTCTTGGGGAAATAAGTGCCGCCGACAAACGGCGTTTGATCGTCGTGAGTCAAGAACATCGTCAGCGGCCAACCTCCCGCCCGGCGCTGCAACAACTGAAAAGCGGTCTGGTAAATCTTGTCCAGGTCGGGCCGCTCCTCGCGATCCACCTTGATGTTGACGAACCGTTCGTTCATCACCTGAGCGGTGGCGTCATCCTCGAAGGATTCGTGCGCCATCACATGACACCAGTGACAGGCTGAATAGCCGATGGACAGCAGGATCGGTTTTTCCTCGCGCCGGGCCTGTTCGAGCGCCGCTTCGTCCCAAGGCTGCCACGCCACCGGATTGTGGGCGTGCTGGCGCAGATAGGGGCTGGTTTCGTGAATCAGCCGGTTGGCGTGCCGCGGTTCGGACATGATGGAGCTCTCGCAATGGCGGTCGGCGTGACCGAATTGTTTGACACCGCTATCGCGCCGATGATGCGGTCTCGCCAGCGGGAGCGTTTGCAGTCGCGCCGCGCCCGGCGACTTTTATTGCAACTGAGACTGGAGCGCCGCCGCCGTTTCAGCGGCGACGGCCCGAGCGGCTTGCCAGCAGCGCCGCGCCTCCTCCAGCGCGTTCGAGCGGCCGGCCTGTTCCAGGCGCTGCACCCATTCGGCCAAGCGCAACGCCCCCAGGCTGCCACAACTGGATTTAAATTTGTGGCCGGTCTGATAAAGTTGTCCGGCATCGCCACGGGCGATGGCGTCTTGCAAGCGATCCAATTGCAGCGGCAGGTCTTCGAGGAAATTGTGCAGCAGATCGGCGAACTCGTCTTCCATGACCTCACGCAATTCGAGGATGATCTCGTCATCGAGCAGCGGCAGTTCATTGAGATCGAGGTCGCTCATGGGGCTCGCTTCCCAGGCAGTTGAATAACAAGCATACACCATACAACACCACGCGGCGCGCGTTACCCGCCCGATCCGACCGGGGCGATCCGTCGCCAGGAGTTTGCGGCATGGGGATTGAAATCGAACACAAGTTTTTGATTCGCAATGATGGCTGGCGTCAGCAAGTCGAACGTTCGGCGCGGATGCGCCAAGGCTATCTGACCAGCGACGCCCGCTGCTCGGTGCGGGTGCGACTGGCGGACGGTCAGGGCTTTCTCAACATCAAGAGCGGTACGCTCGGCATCCAGCGCAGCGAGTACGAATACCCGATCCCCGCCACGGAAGCCGAGGAAATCCTCGATGCCTTATGCGAGAAGCCGCTGCTGGAGAAAACGCGTCATTTCGTGCGTCACGGCCAACATCTGTGGGAAATCGACGAGTTCGCCGGCGACAACGCCGGGTTGATCGTGGCCGAAGTGGAATTGCGCCGTCCCGACGAACCCTTCGCGCGACCGGACTGGCTGGGTGAGGACGTTTCACACGACATCCGCTACTACAACTCGCAACTGGCCCGCCGTCCCTACACGACATGGTGAATCGCGAACGGGTGATCCGCGTCAGCATTCCCGAGCAGCAACTGACGCTGGCGGTGGGGGGGCGCACGCTGGCCTGCTATCCGGTCTCGACCGCCCTTAACGGCCCCGGCGAGCGGCGCGGCAGCGGTTGCACGCCGCGCGGCTGGCACCGCATCCGCATCAAGATCGGCGACGGCCTGCCGCCCGATGCCGTATTCGTCGGCCGGCGGCCGACCGGCGAAATTTACCATCCAGAACTGGCGGCGCGCCATCCCGAACGGGACTGGATTCTGACCCGCATTTTGTGGCTGACCGGGCTGGAACCGGGCTGCAATCGCGGGGGTGATCGCGATACCTTGCGCCGCTTCATCTACATTCACGGCTGCCCGGATACCGCGCCCCTGGGCGTGCCGCTGTCGCACGGTTGCATCCGCATGCACAACCCTGACTTGCTCGCCTTGTTCGAGTGGGTAGCGGCGGGCGACCGCGTCTTTATCGCCGGCTGCTAGCGAGCGATCCAGCCGCGCCCGCATTCCGTCGGCGCGTTGCAACCCGCGCTCCGTTGCCGCGTGGCCCGCGCTCGAACGCCAGCGTTAATGCGGGTCCAACTTGGCGCGCAGGTTGTCCAGCACCCCCTTGAAAACTTCCTGATTTTGCGGGTTGAGTTCGCTGAGGGTGCGATGCGCTTCGAATACGATGCGGGTTAGCTCCTCTTTGCACGGCGCCTCAATCGCCAACCGTCGCAGCGTTTCCGAGATGGTTTCGCCGGTGTCGCGGATGTCGAATATCTCATAAAATCCCATGGTTTCAAGCAGTTGATTCACATCGGGGTCCGTCGAGAACAAGGTGGTCTTGCGGCCGAAGCGCTCGCGGCTGAAATTGGCGATCTTCGCCAGCAACCCCAAACTGGTGCTGTCGATGGAACGGGTTTGCGTGATATCCACCACGATATCGTCATAATCGGCGCGGGCGAACAAACCGTCTAGAAAATCCGCCAACGCGCAACCCATGGTATAGCGAATTTCACCCGCCAGCTTGACGATATAGGTCGTTCCCTGTTTGGCGTAAAAAGCGGCGCCCTCGTCCATTTCAACCTCTCTTCTCGACTAGCAACAGGCTGATATCATCCGGCAGCAGGCCGGCGTGCTCCAGCCCCAGCGCCGCAATCAAACCGTCGAGCGTCAGATCGATCTTGCTCGCCACGTCCAGCAAGAACGCTTGCTTCTCGCGCAGATTGGCTTGCGGCAGGGTTTCGAGAATGCCGTCCGAAATCAGTAGAAGTGCGAATTCGGACGGGAGTTGCAGGGATTCGGTCTGGTAGCTGGCGAAATCAAACAGCCCGACCGGCAGGCTTTTCTTGCCGACATACGTCGCCTGCTGGCCATCGAACAGGATCGGAAAGGGGAATTGGCCGCCGCTGCTGTAGCGCAGGTGGTTGGTGTTCCAGTTGATGACCCCGAAAAAGATGGTCAGGTACTTATCCATGTGGCAACTGAACACTTCCCGATTCAGCCGGCTCAGCGTCTCGGCGGGATTCAGAATGCCGCGATCCCGGTTCTGCCGGTGCAGTTCCCGGTAACGGCCGATATAGCTTTTCAGCATGACTGTCACGAACGCGGAGGACACGCCGTGACCGGAAACATCGGCGATGTAGAACCCCAAATGCTCACCGTCGATGGGAAAATAATCCACGAAGTCGCCGCTGAGATATTGGGAGGTGAACAAATGGCGGCTGAATCGGTAATTTCGATAGAGCTTGTTGTTTTCGGGCAGCAGCTGAAACTGAATGCGCCGCGCGGCCGCTTCGTCTTCCTGCAAGCGCCGCAAGGTTTGCAGCAGTTGCTCGTTGACGGCTTCCAGATGCAAGCGATGTTCGCGATTTTCCCGCCGCAGCCGAGCGCGCTCCAAGGCATGGGCGATGGCGTGCTCCAGCATCGCCATATCCTCGATCGGCTTGGTCACGTAGTCCCAGGCTCCCAGCTTGAGCGCCTGAATGGCGTCGCTCATCCCGCCCAGACCGGACACCACCAGAATCGGCAGGTCGGGGTAATCGCGGGTTACGGCGGCCAAGACTTGCAAGCCGTCCATGCCCGGCAAGCGCAGATCGCACAACACCAGATCGGGCTGTTCCTGGCGGATCAGCTCAAGGCCGGTCGGCCCATCGGTGGCCTGGAGCACGACGAATCCGTTATCTTCCAAAAAGGCGGTGAGCACTTCCAAAAGCAGGGGCTCGTCGTCGATCATCAGGATGCGCGCGGCTCGCTCGCTCATGGTCGCACCTCTTGTGGGCTCGCCAACGCCCGCACCGCCGCCGCCAGCGGCCCCATGTCCTCCAACGGCTTGCGATAAACGCGGCTGTCGTCGAGACCCATGGTGCGTAAATCCTCGGGCAGGCTGTAGCTGGAAGAACCGGTATGAATCAGGAATTTCATCTCGGGATATAACTCGTGAAGCGCGCGGATGGCGGTGTTGCCGTCCATGTCCGGCAGGCGCATGTCCATGATGCAGACCGGGCAACTAACGCCGGCTTGCAGCCAGAACAGCGCGTGGGTCGCGGATTCGAAGGCGACCACGCCCAGGCCTTCGTCTTCCAAATACGCTTTCAAGTTTTCCCGAATCATTTCCTCATCGTCAACGATCAAAACCCAGCCCGTCATGACAACTTCTCCCGCACCAGCGGCAGGCGGATGCTGAAACAGGCGCCCTGCCCAGGTTTGGAGGTCACCGACAACCGGCCGTTGTGCTGTTCGGTGACGATGAAATAAGACACCGACAATCCCAGGCCGGTACCGACTCCAACATCCTTAGTCGTGAAAAAAGGCTCGAAAATGCGTTTGAGGGTTTTGTCCTCCATGCCGGGTCCGTTGTCAACCACTTCCAGCACGGCGTAATCCGCTTCGCGCGCGGTTCGCAAAAGGATTCTGGGCGACGGAGTCTCTTCCTCGGCCATGGCTTGGGCTGCGTTCTTGAGCAGGTTCAGAATCACTTGTTCGATTTCGGTCTTGTCGCAATACACCAGTCGCAAGGCGGGATCGTAGGCGCGTTCGATGCGGATTCGCTTGAAATCGTACTT
The DNA here is from genome assembly GCA_016713505.1 of Candidatus Competibacteraceae bacterium. Lineage (NCBI taxonomy): Bacteria > Pseudomonadati > Pseudomonadota > Gammaproteobacteria > Candidatus Competibacteraceae > Candidatus Competibacteraceae bacterium. Next base: position 2,734,698 of record JADJPA010000001.1, read on the forward strand.
CTTTTTCAGATCGTAGTCGCTAGCGGCCAACCGCAGCACGGTTTCCAGTAGGTCTTCCACCTCGACCAGGGCAAACTGCGCTTCGCTGCGCCGGCTGAACGACAGCATATCGGCCACGATCTTGGCCGCGCGCGCGCCGGCTTCGCGGATGCCTTCCAGCAAGCGCAGAATACCGCGTTCTTGCAGGTAGCGGTTGAGCTGGTTCAGATCGACGCCCAAAGCGTCGGCCGCGGCTCGATTCTGAGTCAGCTCCGGCCCGATGCGCCGCAGGATGTTTTGGCTGCCCTGCAAGATCGCGCCGAGCGGATTGTTGATCTCGTGCGCCATGCCGGCCGCCAGCCCGCCCACCGAAAGCATTTTCTCGGTCTGCACCATCATCGATTCGATGCGGACCCGGGCGGTGACATCATCCATTCGAATCACGGCGCCGCTCACGTTGTCCGCCATCAGGGGATAAACCATCACATCGGCATAATGCAGTTCACCGTCTACTTCCAGCGTCATGCGGGGCGTCTTGATCGGGTGGCCGTCCCGGATCGCCTGCCGTACCTGTTCGAACTGACTTTGCAACTGCGGAAAAACCTCCCCGAAGAACCGGCCCTGCGCCGCTGCCCAGGACACGCCGCCGGTCTGTTCGGCCGGTTGGTTCAGCACCGTGATGTAGCCCCAGGGATCGACGCCGACCAGCACCGAGGGCATCGAGTCGATGATGTTCTTGAGGTAGAGCCGCATCCGCGCCACTTCTTCCTTGGCGCGCTTTTGTTCGGTGATATCGATGGCTACGCTCAACACCGCCGCCTCGCTCATGCCGGATTCGTTAAAGGGGATCTTGATGGTTTGCAAGGTGCGGACGCGACCGGCGTGATCGGTGAACACCTCCTCGGGGATGAGTCTGGATTCCCAGTTTTCGAGCACGGCCCGATCATCGGCCAGCCTTTGTTCGACCTCCTCCGGCACGCTGTGACTGAGGTGATGAGAGCGGTCGACCAGCGCCTCGACCGTGGCGCCGTACGCGGCGGCGGTGGCGCGGTTGGCCAGCAGGAAATGGCCGTGGCGGTCGCGGGTGAAGATCATGTGCGGCACCAGATCGATGATGCGCCGCAAGCGCAGCTCGCTCTGGTAGAGCGCCGCCTCCGCCTTGGCCTGTTCGGTGATGTCGGTGCCGGTGCCCCGATAACCCCGAAACTGGCCCCGCTCGTCGTGGATAGGCTTACCGCTCACCTTCAGATAACGCCCGTTCTGCCGGTCGCCGAGCAATTGAGTTTGATAGATAAAATCGCGAAACGGCAACTGATTTTCCAAAGTCTCGCGGTGTTTGCGCCATTTTTGTAAGTCGATGCTGGCGCCGACCCCCGCCAGCTCCCAGCGCGTGAGCCCCAGCACGGCGTGGGTCTCGATCCCGGTCAAAGCCTGAAACCGCTCGGACAAATAGATAAACCGCAGGTTTTCATCCATTTCCCAGATCCAGTCGCTGGCGGCTTCCGTCACGTCGCGGAAACGGGCTTCGCTTTCGCGCAGCGCCGTTTCCACCCGTTGTCTTTCGTTCAGCTCGCGCTGCAACTGGTGGGCGCGTCGCACCGCCTCCTGACGCTGTAGCCAGCACCAAAACAACGCCACGACGGCGAGCAGGATCGCGGGAATCAGAATCAAAACCGTATAATTGATTTTTCCGTCCGTCACGCCCGAGCCGATCGGCTCGCCAAACCAATCGCTCGCAGCGCTCGCGCTCGCGGCCAGCGCGCCGAGCACCGCCGCCAGCAGCTCGCTCGACCCAAAGCGCCGCCGCGAAAGAGCGAGACGCTTACGGCTGGATAGGGCACGCGACATCGACATGGCAACTGGTCATCGTCCGATAAAACGCTATCATAGAACTGTTTTCTGCCAAGAATCGCTACGGGGCGCAAACAATGGCGTTGGGACCGGTGATGTTGGGGCTGGACGGTTTGGAATTGACGGCCGAGGAAGGCGAGCTGTTGCGACATCCGCTGGTCGGCGGCGTCATCCTGTTCGCCCGCAACTATCAATCCCCAGAGCAGGTGGCGGCGCTGACGGCGGCCATCCACGCCCTGCGGCAACCGCGCCTGCTGGTGGCGGTGGATCACGAAGGCGGCCGGGTACAGCGCTTTCGCGACGGCTTTACCCGGCTGCCGGCGGTGCGCTGTCTCGGCGAGATTTACGATCGCGATCGGATGCGCGCCAAGCAGCTGGCGCGCGCCACCGGCTGGTTGATGGCCGCCGAACTGCGGGCGGTCGGGGTCGACTTCAGTTTTGCGCCGGTTCTGGATTTAGACCACGGCGTCAGCGGCATCATCGGCGACCGGGCGTTCCATCGCGACCCGGAAGCGGTGGCCGATCTGGCCCACGCCTATGTCAGCGGCATGCAGAAAAGCGGGATGGAAGGCGTCGGCAAGCATTTTCCCGGCCACGGCGGCATCGCGGCCGATTCTCACCTGGAACTGCCGGTGGACCCGCGCTCCTACCAGGATTTAGCGGGCGCCGACCTGCTGGCGTTCGAACGGATGATCCATTACGGCTTGGCGGCGCTGATGCCGGCGCATGTGCTCTATCCGCAAGTGGACGACCGCCCGGCCGGCTTTTCGGCGCGCTGGCTGAAGGCCATCTTACGTCGCGACTTGGAGTTTCAGGGCGTGATCTTCAGCGACGATCTGGACATGGCCGGCGCGGTTGCAGCCGGTCCGCCGCCGGAACGGGCGCGCGCGGCGCTGGCCGCCGGTTGCGACATGGTGCTGGCCTGCAACGACCGCCGCGCCGCCGTCGCCATCCTCGATAACCTTCGCCACCCGCTGGAACCGGTCAGCCAATTGCGGCTGATCCGCTTGCACGGACGCGGCCACCCCACCGTGGAACGCTTGCGCCGCGAGCCGCTCTGGCAGCGAGCGACCCGGCTGGTGCGCGATTATGAGGCTTCGCCCTTGCTGGAAATGGACGTTTGATGGCTGCGAAATCCAGCGCCCCGCTCGCTCGCTCACCGATCCTTAACCGGGAGCAGCGATGACCGACATCAGTTCCGCGCAAGCGCTCGCCGCGCTAGCGCACGCCGATTTGTTGCATTCGCCCGAGCAGATCGAGAGCGCCCTGGACCGCATGGCCGCCGCCATTACCGCCGAATTGGAACAGCGCGATCCGTTGTTGCTGGTGGTGATGAACGGTGCGTTCGTGCCGGCCGCGCGGCTGCTGGCGCGGTTGCGCTTTCCGTTGCGGGTCGGCTATCTGCACGCCACCCGCTATCGCGGCGGCACGCGCGGCGGCGCCATCAAGTGGCTCGCAGGGCCTCGACCCGAGGTCGCCGGCCAAGTCGTGCTGGTGGTGGATGACATCTTCGATGAAGGCGACACCCTCAAGGCGATCCTCGCTGAAATCCGTCGCCGGGAGGCCAAGGCGGTCTACAGCGCCGTGCTGGTCGACAAACGGCACGACCGCAAGGTCGCCGGCCTGACCGTCGATTTCGTCGGTCTGGAGGTCCCGGATCGTTACGTGTTTGGCTGCGGCATGGATTACCACGATTACTGGCGCAACCTGCCGGCCATTTACGCCGTGGGCGACTGAGGCTTGAGTGGGCGCCATCCTCGATTCCCAGCTTGACGCGCCGCGCCTGTTTGTGAGGTGACCGCTCATGACATCGCCCATCGCCGTCATCGGCGGCACCGGCCTCACGTCTCTGGACACCCTGAAAATCACCCACCGGCAGACCGTGTCCACCCCCTACGGCGACCCGTCCAGCCCGCTGACCCACGGTGAATTGGGCGGCCGGAGCGTGGTGTTTCTGGCCCGGCACGGCCAACAGCACACCTTGCCGCCGCACAAGATCAACTATCGAGCCAATCTTTGGGCGCTGCACCGGCTCGGCGTGCAACAGGTGATCGCCGTGGCGGCGGTCGGCGGCATCCGTCACGACATGGCGCCCGGCGCGCTGGCCTTTCCCGATCAGTTGGTGGATTACACCTGGGGCCGGCATGGCACCTTCTTTGAGGACGATCTGAGTCACGTTACCCACATCGACTTCACCGAGCCTTACTGCCCCGCGTTGCGGGAACGGCTGATTCAAGACGCCCGCGCGCTGGAACTCGACGCCCGCGAATCCTGCACCTACGCGGCGATGCAGGGGCCGCGCCTGGAAACGGCGGCCGAAGTCCGCAAGCTGGAACGGGACGGGTGCGACATCGTCGGCATGACCGGAATGCCGGAAGCGGCGCTGGCCCGAGAGTTGGATTTATCCTATGTCACTTGCGCGGTCGTCGCCAATCGGGCCGCGGGGAAAGCGCCGGGAGAAATCACCATGGCCGAAATCCAGCAAAATTTGGTTTCGGGCATGGTTCGCGTCAAAATGCTGCTGGCGCGCTCGATTCCAACCTTGAGCGATCCGCTCTAAAAATCGCCGCTTGTCCAGCAGCAGCGCCACGCGATCAACTGGCGCGCCGTCGCCAAGAACAATGGCGCCGCCCATCAAACCCAACCGCTCACTGAAAATTTAATGAACAACAAATTGCTGTTTTTGCGGGAGTTCTTGAAAAATCCAGGCCAAGTCTCCTCGATCATTCCCAGCTCGCGCTTCCTCGAACAGCGCATCGTGCATTGGTCGGAAATGCGCTCGGCCAAAACCGTGGTGGAGCTGGGCGCGGGGGTCGGCGGCACCACCCAAGCGTTTTTGAACGCGCTGCCACCCGATGCAAAATTGCTGAGCATCGAGATCAATCCTCAATTTTGCACGCTGCTCCGGCAAATCGAGGATGACCGGCTCATCGTGCATTGCGGCGGCGCTCAAGAACTGCAAGACACGCTCGCGCAACACCATCTGCCCGCGCCGGAGGCGGTCGTTTCGGGGATCCCGTTTTCCAAGATCGGGCGTGACACCGGTTCGAGCATCATCAAGGCGATTGCCTCGGCCCTGGTCGTCGGCGGGCGCTTCGTGGCCTATCAAGTGAGCGACCAGGTTGCGGAACTGGCGCGGCCGCTGCTGGGAATGCCGGCGCGCGCCGGCCTGGAACTGCTCAATATTCCGCCGCTGCGGCTCTATCGCTGGGAAAAGTCGGCGGCCTGAACCTGAAAGACCGCATCGGATATGCCGGTCAGGGCTTGCGGCAAGACGGGCGCAACGAGCGGGGTGAGCGAGCCGCGCCCCGCTCACCCCCCCCGAAGCCGTCGGCCGCTGCGCACATCACGGATTTCCGTCGGCTGGGCCGCGCCGCCGGTCGGACCGGGCAGAAGATAATCGAGCTCGCGGCCCAGTTGCCGGCGGACCGCCAGCGCCGTTCGCGCCGGTGGCCGGCCGCTCCGATTGGCGCTGGTCGAAACCAGCGGATGACCGCACGCCCGACACAGCGCCGCCGCCAGCGGATGCGCGGTCACCCGCACCGCCAGCGTGTCGTGCCGGCCCCGCAGCCAACAGGGCGTTTCAGGCTTGGCGGGAATCAACCAGGTATGCGGTCCCGGCCAGCTTGTGGCGACCCGCTCCCGCTCGGCTGGCGTCAGCGGCTGCAAGAAGGGATCGAGCTGCGCAAAATCGGCGGCGATCAAGATCAATCCCTTCGAGACCGGTCGCCGTTTGAGCGCCAACAAGCGCCGCACCGCTCGTTCGGCGAGCGGATGGCAGCCCAAGCCGTAAACCGCTTCGGTCGGATAGGCGATGATGCCGCCGGCCCGGACCGTCCGGACGGCGGCGCGCAAGCGCGCCTCCACGTCAACGCGGGCGCGAGGCCGCGACGTTGGCGGCGGATTTCTTGGTGGGGGTCGTCTTGGCCGCCGTCGCCTTGGCGCTCTTGGTCTTGACGGCCGGCGTTTTGGACGCCGGCGTTTTGGCGGCGGCCGTCTTGACGCTCGCCACCTTGCCGGCCGTCGCCTTGGCGGCCGAAGTCCTGCCACCCGCCGCCTTACTGGAACCCGCCTTACCGGCGCGGCGTGGCCCGGCTTTCTTCTCGGGGGCCTCGCGCACCAGCAGCTCACATTCGGCCAAGGTCAAACTTGCCGGGTCGCGACCCTTAGGCAGACGGGCATTTTTTTTACCGTCGCTGATATAAGGCCCGTACCGGCCATTTAAAATCTGAATGGCCGACTCGGGAAACGTCCGCAGCACCTTGTTGGCCGCCGCTTGTTGGTGCGCGGCGATCAATTCCAACGCCCGTTCGCGGCTGACGCTATAGGGATCTTCATCTTTCAGTGAGACGTAAGTCTTCCCGTAGCGCACGTAGGGTCCGAACCGGCCGATGCTGGCTTGCATCGGTTCGCCCTCGGCGTTGGCCCCCAAATCGCGCGGCAACTGAAACAGCGCCAGGGCGTCATCCAAGGTGATGGCATCCATGCGCTGGTCCTGGCGCAGACTGGCAAAACGCGGCTTGTCGGCATCTTCCTTGACGCCGATTTGCGCGAACGGCCCAAACCGCCCCATCCGCACCGAAACCGGCTTGCCGGTCTTGGGATCGAGCCCCAACTCCCGGCTTTGAATCACTTCTTGGCGTGAGACGCTTTCGGCCTTTTCCTCGATCAATTGCTTGAACGGGTTCCAAAAACCCCGCATCAGCGGCACCCAGTCTTCTTCCCCCCGAGATACCGCGTCCAACTCATCTTCCAGTCGGGCGGTGAAGTCGTAATCCACGTAACGGGTGAAATGCCGGGTCAGAAAGCGGTTGACGATCCGGCCGATGTCGGTCGGCTTGAAACGGCGGCTGTCCAGCACCGCATAGTCGCGCGCCAGCAACGTCGAAATGATCGCGGCATACGTGGACGGTCGGCCGATTCCGTATTCCTCCAACGCCTTGACCAGACTGGCTTCGGAATAGCGCGGCGGCGGCTCGGTGAAATGCTGCTCCGGCCGCAGCGCCAACAAGTCCACCCAATCCCCTTCGCGCAGGGGTGGCAACACCCGGTCGTCGTCGTCGTCGCCGCAGTCGTCCACGCCTTCCTGATAAACCGCCATGAAGCCCGGTTCGGCAACCGTCGAGCCGGTGGCGCGAAAAGTATTGCCGGCGCCGCAACTCAAATCCACGGCGACCGTATCCAGCGTCGCCGAAATCATCTGACAGGCCACGGTGCGCTTCCAGATCAGTTCGTAAAGCGCATGTTGGTCGGCGTTGAGTTGAGCGCGGATCGAATCCGGCGCCACCGTCACCTCGGTCGGCCGGATCGCTTCGTGCGCCTCTTGGGCGTTTTTGGCTTTGGTCTTGAACGCGCGGGGACTGGGGGGTACGTTGTGCGCCCCGTAGCGCCGGGCGATCAAGTCTCGAATGGCGGCGATCGCTTCTTGCGCCAGATTGACCGAGTCGGTGCGCATGTAAGTGATCAACCCGACCGCGCCCTGCCCGGTGTCGATGCCTTCATAAAGCTGCTGGGCGACCCGCATGGTGCGCTGGGTCGAGAAACCTAGCTTGCGCGAGGCTTCCTGCTGCAAGGTCGAGGTGGTGAAAGGCGCGGCCGGATTGCGCTTGCGCTGCTTGCGCTCGACCCGCGCCACCCGCAAGCGGCCGACGGCGGCGGAATCCGACGGCTTGGATTCGGTCAGTTGGGCGCGGGCGGCGCTCAGCAAATCCCGCTCCATGGCCCGCGCCTGGTCGCGATCCGTAACGCTGAACTGGGCCAGCTTGGCGCCGCCGTATTCGCTCAGACGGGCGGTGAAGGGTTGCGCCTGTTTGGCGGCGTCGGCTTCCAGCGTCCAATACTCCCGCGTCTGAAAGCCTTCGATTTCTTGCTCGCGCTCGACGATCATCCGCAGCGCCGGCGATTGCACCCGGCCGGCGGACAGGCCGGGGCGAATTTTTTTCCACAACAGCGGCGACAGATTGAACCCGACCAGGTAATCCAGGGCGCGGCGCGCTTGCTGGGCATTAACCAAATCCAGCGACAGCTTGCGCGGATGATCGACGGCATCCTGAATCGCCCGTTGGGTGATTTCATGGAACACCACCCGCTGTACCGGTTTGTCGCGCAGCAAATCGCGCTGCCTCAGAATTTCGTACAGGTGCCAGGAAATGGCCTCGCCCTCCCGGTCGGGATCGGTGGCCAGGTACAACGTATCCGCTTTGGCCAGCGCCTTGACGATGGCATCGACATGGCGCTCGTTCTTGTCGATGAGCTGATATTTCATGGTGAAATCGCGCTCGGGATCGACGGCGCCTTCCTTGGGCACCAGATCGCGCACATGACCGTAGGAAGCGAGTATCTCGAAATCCGGGCCCAGATATTTCTTGATCGTCTTCGCCTTGGCCGGCGATTCGACGATAACCAGGTTTTTACTCATGAGCTCAGCATGGATAAAAAGGATGGGAGCGCCCGCCCGTCAAGGGCCGCCGGACGGCGAGAACGCGGGCGAGACACGAAAAGCGCGTGCTTGAGATCTAATGCAGGTAACCGGGAACCTCGTCGAACACCAGATCTTGCAACCAGGCGTAGGCCTCTTCCTGACCGGGCTGGTTGAACAATACCATCAAAATGATCCATTTCAACTGATTCAAACCGATCTCGTCGGCCTGGAGCGCCATGACGCGGTCGATGACCAGCTCGCGGGCTTCCGAAACGAGCACGCCGCTTTGCTCCAAAAACAGCAGAAATCCCCGGCACTCCACATCCAGCTTGGCGGCTTCCGGTTCGACGTAGATGCGGAAGGAGCTGGGGTTGACCGTCAGCGGAACCGTCTGGCGCTCGGTCAGACTGTCCAGCCACTCGAAGGCTTGTTGGATTTCCTGAGAGGGAAAGCCGGCGGCCAGCAGGTCGGTCTGAATGGACTCACGGTCAGGATCGTCGTCCGCCTCATCGTCCATATAGTGTTGAAACAGATACATCAACACATCCAGCATGTTTTCTTTCATTCCAACGCTCACCTTGGAAAACAAAAACCCCCGTCATCCGGCGAGGGTGGGGCCGATCCTGGAAGGCGCCAGCCGGCAATCACACTTTGAGGCGACAGTACCTACCGCCGGGAACGGCCGCCACATAACCCTCCAATTCCAAGATCAGCAGCATGGAGGAAACCACTTCCGCAGTCAATCCGCAACGCTCCACCAGCAGATCGACCGCCGCCGGCGCATCGCCCATCGCCGCCAGCAGTTGGCGGTAATCCTCATCCAGCGGCTTCGGCGGCGGCATCAGCGCCGGCAAGGCGGCGGGTGCATCGGCGCCCGCCGCCGCCAGCGGGCCTAGTTCTTCCAGAATATCGGCGGCCGTTTCCACCAGCTTCGCGCCCTGCCGCAGCAGCGCGTGACAACCTTTGGCCAGCGGATTGTGAATGGAACCGGGGATGGCGAACACCTCTCGCCCCTGATCGAGCGCCAAGCGGGCGGTGATGAGCGAGCCGCTCTGAAGGGCCGCCTCCACCACCAGCACCCCCAGCGCTAGCCCGCTGATCAGGCGGTTGCGCCGCGGGAAATTCTCGGCCAGCGCGGGCGTGCCGATGGGAAATTCCGAGACCAGCGCGCCGCGTTCGGCGATGGCGTGGGCTAAATCTCGATGTTTGGCGGGATACACCCGCTCCAGGCTGGTGCCCATGACCGCCACGGTCCAGCCGCCGGCGGCCAGCGCGCCCTGATGGGCGGCCGCGTCGATGCCGAGCGCCAAACCGCTGGTGACCGTCAAGCCGCCCTCGGCCAGAAAGGCGGCGAACTGTCGGGCGGTTTCCCGGCCCGGCGGCGTGGGGTGGCGGGTTCCGACGATGGCCAGTTGCGGCGCGCGCAGGCTATCCACCGCTCCACAGACGAACAACAGCGGCGGCGGGTGAACGAGTTGCCGCAACAGCGGCGGATAACGGCTGTCGTCCAGTCCCAACAACTGATTGCCGGGTTGCTTCAGCCAAGCCAGATCCCGCTCGACCCCCCGCCAGTCGGGCTCGCGCAAATAGTCGAGCGCGGCGGCGGGCAGGCCGAGCTGGTCCCACTCGGCCCGGTCGGCGGCCAAAGCGGCGCCGGCCGAGCCGAAGTGCTCCAGCAGCCGGCTGAAGCGGGCCGGGCCGATGCCCGGCGCCCGCAACAGCGCCAGCAATCCCGCGGGATCGGTCGCTGGCGGCGCGGCGTCCCGGTTCAGGGCGTGGTCACTCGATCCTGCAAGCGGATGGAACGCTCGGCCTGCATCACCAGTCCGTAGCTGACCAGCTCGTGGGCCTTATAGATCATCACCAAGCCGGCCCGCTCGCCCGGCAGGCGCACGGAGCCGCCCGATACCGGATCCTCGACCTTGCGGTCTTTACCGAACACCGCCAAAACGTGGCCGGGCTCGATCCCATCCTGAGCGCCCAGATTGATGATGACGCTGCTGTATTGGGTAATCTGGGTCACGTCGGCGTCGAGCTTGGCGATGATGGCGCCTTCAGTATCCGGCGGTACCGGATGCGGCTCGAAGCTGTACAGCTCGCGCTCCTCCTCAATCGCCAGCAACCGGTCGCCGGCGCGGACCGGCGCGACGGTGTGGGACAGGATGAACGTGGCCGGGTTCTCATCTCGCTCCAACGTCGCCTCACCGAGATAGATGCCGGCAACCCCCAGCGAGCGGCCGGAACCGGGTTCGCGCAACTCCTCGCCGGGACGGAACACCTGATAGCGCGTCTGGTCAAAGCTGAGGCCTCGAACGTAAACTCGGTCGCGGTCGGCGTAAACCGCCTGCTCGTCGTCATCGGTGATGATGTAAGGCATACTGCGCCAACTCGCTTCGCTCATCACTTCGGCGCGGGTCAGAAACGATTCGATTGCGTCGCGGGGAACCGGCGGGATCGGCTGAGTCAGCGTTTCGGCGCGGACCTCGGGCGAGAGCTTGATCAATGGCACCTCGCCACGGCTGGCTACCAGTTGCGGGTTGCCGTCGGCGTCGTGGCTGAAGCGGAGCACGTCGCCCGGATAGATCCGGTGCGGGTTGCGAAGCTGGGGGTTTTGCCGCCAGATGCGCCGCCACTGCCAGGGATTTTGCAGGAACCGGCCGGCGATCGACCACAGCGTGTCGCCGGGCGCCACGCTGTAGCTTTGCGGGTGATCGGGCCGCAGCGCGACCGGGCCTGCCTCGGCGACGGGTTTGCCCATTCTGGAGCGGGCGGCTCCTGGTTTCGCGAACGGTCCCTGGCTCGACTGCGCTGTTTCGCCCGGAGCGACCGGATAGTTTTGCGGAGGGCGTGCGCCGGCTTCCGCTCTGGCGGATTCCAATAGCGGTCCTGGTTCGTCACCGGCCGGAGCCGCTTCGGGTCGGGTAGGCGCTTGGGCGCACGATCCGAGCAGGACTGCCGCCGCCAGCGACAGGGCAGTCCCGAGATGCCTTGATGAACGCGTGATAGTCATGGTCCTTGCTCGTCATCCAAAGGAACGGGCGGGAGTGTATGCGGATTACCCCCTTGGCGCAAAGTATAGCCCCCGTAGTGTAATTTCTCGTATGATTTCCTGGTGAAAAAATCGATGCGGCGATCAAATCGGGCGTTTGCGGAGTCCCCATGGCAAAACTGACCATACTGCACTATCCGGATCCCCGGCTGCGCAAGCCGGCATTGGCGGTGGAAACCGTCGACGAAGGCGTGCGCGCCTTGATCGATGACCTGCTGGAGACCATGTACGCGGCGCCGGGCATCGGTCTGGCCGCCACCCAAGCCAACGTTCAGAAACGGATTGTGGTGATGGATGTCTCCGAGGAGAAAAACCAGCCGCTGGCATTCATCAATCCGAGCGTGCTCGAACGGGAAGGGGAATGCGAGTCGGAGGAAGGTTGTCTGTCGGTGCCCGGTTTTTATGAAAAGGTCGAGCGGGCCGAGCGGATCCGCGTCAGCGCCCTGGACCGTAACGGCGATCCGTTCGAACTGGAGGCTCGCGGCTTGCTGGCGGTCTGCGTCCAGCATGAGATCGATCATTTGGACGGCAAATTGTTCGTGGATTACCTGTCGGTGTTGAAACGCGACCGCATCCGCAAAAAACTGGAGAAGCAAGCCCGCCTCGAAGCGCGCGCCTCTTGAGCATGGATTTCCGCGCGCCGCGCGCCCTTCACCGCTCTTGCCGGCTGACCCCGCCCGGCGCCCGACGCCCGGCGGCGTCTTCAGCCGATTGCATCAACCCATGACGACGACTCTACCGCGTCTGATCTTTGCGGGTACCCCCGAATTTGCCGTTCCGAGCCTGCACGCGCTGTTGGCTGCGGGTTATCCGCTCGTTGCGGCCTATACCCAGCCGGACCGGCCGGCCGGCCGTGGCCGCCAGCCGCGCGCCAGTCCGGTGAAAACCGCCGCGCTGGCCGCTGGGATACCGGTCTACCAGCCCGACAGCTTGCGCGACCCGGCCACCCAAAGCGAACTGGCCGCCCTGGCCCCGGATTTGATGGTGGTGGCCGCTTACGGCCTGATCCTGCCGCCAGCGGTGCTGGCGATTCCCCGGCTGGGCTGCGTCAACGTCCATGCTTCGCTGTTACCGCGCTGGCGCGGCGCGGCCCCGATCCAGCACGCCGTTCTGGCGGGGGATGCCGAAACCGGAGTCTGCATCATGCGCATGGAAGCCGGCCTGGATACCGGCCCCGTTTACGCCCGCGCTTCCTGTCCGCTCGCGCGCGGAACCACCGGCGGCGAGTTGCACGACCGATTGGCGGTCTTGGGCGCGCAGACTTTGCAAACGGCAATGCCGGGAGTGCTGGCCGACGCTTTGGCGGCGGTGCCCCAAGACCACCGCCGAGCGACCTACGCCCCCAAACTGGCGAAAAGCGCAGCCGAACTCAATTGGAACCGCCCGGCCTTGGAGCTGGAACGGCAGGTGTTAGCCTTCAACCCGCATCCGGTGGCCCAGACTCATGCGGACGGTCAAACCGTGCGCATCTGGCGGGCGCGCGCCGAGGCGGAAACATTACACGGCGTCACGCCGGGAACCGTGCTGCGAGAGAACAGCGCCGGCATCGCCGTCGCCACCGGCGCGGGCGTGTTGCAGCTGACCGAAGTGCAACTGCCGGGCGGGCGGGCTCTGCCGGCTGCGGCGTTCTTGACCGCCCACCGGTTGGCCGGCCGGCGGCTGGGCGTGGCATGAACGTCCGCGCCAACGCGGTCCAGGTGCTGGTTCAGGTGTTGGGCGAGGGCCGCTCGCTGGCGACGGCGCTTCCACCAATCCTGAACCGGAGCGCCGTTCGCGACCGAGGCTTGCTGCGCGAGCTGTGTCACGGTGTCTGCCGCTGGTATTTCCAATTGCAAAGGCAGCTCGACCAGTTGTTGACGCGGCCGCTGGCGGCGACAGAAAACGGCGTTCGCGCCCTGCTGCTGCTCGGTCTCTATCAGTTGTGGCACTTGCGCGTTCCCGACCATGCGGCCGTCTCCGAGACGGTCGCCGCCGCCCGTCAGCTGTGTAAACCGTGGGCGGCGGGGCTGACCAACGCGGTGTTGCGCGCCGCCTTGCGCCGGAAGAAAGAGCTGGCGACGCTCTTGGAAAGCGATTCAGAGGCCAAGACCGCCCACCCGCGTTGGTTGCTGGAACGGTTGCGGCAAGACTGGCCGGACGACTGGCCGGCCATCGTCGCCGCCAACAACACCCGCCCTCCTTTTGTCCTTCGCGTCAACCTGCGCCGCCTAGCGCGCGAGGACTACCGGCGGCGGCTGGCTGAAGCAGGACACGCCGCCGAGGCGGTGCCGGGTGTCCCGACGGCGCTGCTCCTGGCCGAACCGACCGACGCCGCGCTGCTGCCCGGCTTCGCTGATGGCTGGGTGTCGGTGCAGGATGGCGCCGCGCAACTGGCGGCGTCCCTGTTGGAGGTCCGACCGGGGCAGCGGGTGCTGGATGCCTGCGCCGCGCCCGGCGGCAAGACCGGCCATCTGCTGGAACGCGCACCGAATTTGGAGCTGACCGCGCTCGATTGGGACGCCGGCCGGCTGGAACAGGTGCGCGCTACCTTGGGCCGGCTGCGGGAGAACGCCCGCCTGATCGCGGGTGACGCCGCCCGGCCGGCGGATTGGTGGGACGGCATTCCCTTCGACCGCATTCTGGTGGATGCGCCCTGTTCGGCCACCGGCGTGATTCGTCGCCATCCCGACATCAAGCTGTTGCGCCGCGAGAGCGACATCGCCGCGCTGGCCGAGCAACAGCAGGCGTTCCTGCTGGCGCTGTGGCCGCTGCTGCGGCCGGGCGGTCGCTTGCTGTACGCCACCTGCTCGGTACTGCGCCAAGAAAACGAGCGGGTGATCGCCGCTTTTCTCGCCGCTCGGCCCGACGCCGTTGAATGGCCCATCGCGGCCGAGTGGGGCCGCGCTTTGCCGCACGGCCGCCAGCTGCTGCCGGGTGAAGCGACCATGGACGGTTTCTACTACGCCGGTTTGTGCAAACCACCGGCCGCGGCCCCTGGAACGTAGTCATGTCGGCCGGCGCGCGACGGATTTGGACACCCGGCCGGGTCGCCGGCCTGCTGTCGGCGCTGCTGTGGGGTTTGTTGGAGCTTTCCAACGCCTGGGCGGCCGGCTTTGAGGTGCTCGCCGCCTCCACCAAGCTGGACGGTGGGGTTTACCGGCTCGATGCCCGCATCGAATATCATTTCAGCAATGCGGCGTTGGAAGCCTTGCAAAACGGCGTCCCCCTCATCATCGAACTGGAAATGCAGGTCCGCCGCCGCCGCCCTTGGGTGTGGGATGAGACGGTTTATTCCCTGGGCCAGCGCTTCAAGCTGGAGTATCACGCGCTCAGCCGTCAGTACTTGGTGAGCAATCTCAACAGCAAAGAGCGCCGCGGCTTCACCAGCCGGAGCGCCGCATTGCAGTTCATGGGCCAGATCAACGGCTTTCCCATGCTCGATCGGGGCCTGCTGGCGCGCAATGAGCGCTATGAAGGCGCCTTGCGGGTCTGGCTCGATATCGAATCCCTGCCGGCGCCGATGCGGGTGTTCGCCTATCTGTCCGACAGCTGGCGCCTGACCAGCGAGTGGTATACATGGCCACTCTGATCCGCCGTTTCGCCAGCGGCCGGGGGCTGGCGCTCACCTTGCTGCTGTTCGGCTTGCTGCTGGTGCTGCTGATTCTGATGGGTCGCGCCACCACCAACTCGGCCAAGTTCGGACAGATGTACGGCTGGCTGCTGCTGGTCAGCGCCATCGGCCTGGGGGCTTTGGCCAGTCTGATCCTGTACAACCTGATCGCCCTGATCGGCCTGTACCGGCGTCGGGCCCCCGGCTCGCGCCTCACCCTGCGGCTGACCGGCATTTTCGCGCTGCTGGCCATCACCCCCGTGGCGCTGGTGTACGGTTTTTCGCTGCACTTCTTGCAACGGGGTATCGATAGCTGGTTCGACGTGCAGGTGGATCGCGGCCTGGAAAACGCCTTGGAGCTCAGCCGGACCGCCCTGGATCTGCGGATGCGCGAGGTACTCAAGCAAGCCTTGCGGGTCGCCGTCAGCGTCGCGGACAGCGACGGCGAGCAGGCCGGCCGGCGCCTGGACGACCTACTCGATCTCGGCGAGGCGTCCGAGCTGACCCTGTTCGGCCAGGGCGGCCGAATCATCGCCACCGCCAGCATGGACCCGGCGGCGATCCTGCCGCACCCCCCACCGGAAACGGCGCTGCTGCAAGTCCGCCAAGGCCGCAATTACGTCGGACTGGAACCGATCGGCGACGCCGGCTTTCACGTTCGCGTCGTGGTGCCGGCCACCTCCCTCGGCAACGAGGAACGGCAGTTGCAGGCCCTGTTTCCGGTCACCGACCGTTTGAGCCTGCTGGCCGACGCGGTGCAAGCCGCCTTCGACAGTTACCGGGAATTGATCTTCCTGCGGGCGCCGCTCAAGGCCAGCTTCACGTTGACCCTGTCGCTGGCGCTGTTGCTGGCGGTGCTGGCGGCGTTCTGGGCCGCGTTCTACACCGCGCGCCGGCTGGTGCAGCCCTTGCGCGAGCTGGTCGACGGCACCCAGGCGGTCGCCGTGGGCCAGTTCAACAAACAACTGGCCGGCGCCGGGGCCGGCAGCGACGAGCTGGGCTTTTTGGTGGAATCCTTCAACCAGATGATCCGCAATCTGGCGCAGGCGCATGACGCCGCCCAACGCAGCCAGGGGCTGGTCGAAAGCCAGCGCGCCTACCTGGAAACGGTGTTGGCGCGGCTGTCGTCGGGGGTGCTGACCATGGATCAGGGCGGCCGCCTGCAAACCTGCAACGCGGCGGCCAGCCAAATCCTGGAGGTCGACTTGCAGGAGTATCTCGGCGCCGACAGTCAGTGGATCGCCGTGGCGCACCCGATGTTGCAGGAGTTCATCGCCGCCATCGGTCCGCACTTGACCGAGACCGGCGACTGGCGCCAGGAAATCGCCTGGTTCGGCACCGCCGGCCGGCGCATTCTGATGTGTCGCGGCAGCTCGTTGCCGGATGCGGTCGGCCTTCACGGGGGTCACGTCATCGTCTTCGACGACATCACTCACGTCGTCCAGGTCGAGCGCGAGGCGGCCTGGTCCGAAGTGGCGCGGCGCCTCGCCCACGAGATCAAGAACCCGCTGACGCCGATCCAACTGGCCGCCGAGCGCATCCGCCATAAATATCTCAAGCAATTCGACGAGGAACAAGGCAAGGTCCTGGAGCGCGGCACCCACACCATCGTCCAGCAGGTTCAGGCGATGAAGGAAATGGTGGACGCCTTCAGCGAATACGCCCGCCCGCCGCGCTTGCAACTGGCGCCGCTGGAATTGAACGAATTCGTCACCGAGGTGCTTTATCTCTACCGCGATTACCCGGCGGGCGTGGAAATCAAGCTCGATCTGACCCAAGAACCCTTGCGGGTCAACGGCGACAAGGGCCGGCTGCGGCAACTGCTGCACAATTTGGTTAAGAACGCCATCGAAGCGATCCGCGACGGCCACGGCTCGACGTTGTGGATCAGCACCCGCCGCGAGCACGTCGCCGGCACCGACCGGGTCGAACTCAGCGTGCGCGACGACGGGCCGGGTTTCCCCGATTCCGTGCACGCCAACGCCTTCGAGCCCTACGTGACTACCAAACTCAAGGGAACCGGGCTAGGATTGGCGATCGTCAAAAAAATTGTCGAAGAGCATGGCGGCTGGATTCAATTGGAAACCCCGGCGGACGGCGGCGCCCGGATCGCGATTCGCTTGCCGATCTTTCACGACGGCGCCGACGCTCCAACTCCACCCGCCGTTCCCGCCGCGCCGTTGCACACTGATAAGGAGGCCGCCGGATGAGCGCGTCTTATATTCTGGTCGTTGATGACGAACCCGACATTCGCGACTTGGTCAAGGAAATTCTGGAAGATGAAGGCTATGCCGTCTCGACCGCCGAGAACGCCGCCGCCGCCCGCGAGGCGCGCCGCGCGCAGCGGCCCGATTTGATCCTGCTCGACATCTGGATGCCGGACACCGACGGCATCACCCTGCTCAAGGAATGGAGCGAGGGCGATCACCTGCCGTGCCCGGTCATCATGATGTCCGGCCACGGCACCGTCGAGACGGCGGTGGAAGCGACCCGGCTGGGCGCTTACGATTTCATCGAAAAACCCCTGTCCATGGCCAAGCTGCTGCTGACCGTGGAGCGGGCGTTGGAGGCGGACCGGCTGGCGCGGGAAAACCTCAACCTGCGCCGCCAGCAGCGGATCGTGGCCGAACCGGTCGGGCGCAGCGAAGTCGTCCAGCGGCTGCGCGCCCAGGTGCTGCGGATCGCCCAGCACGATGCCCCGATCCTGATCTTCGGCGAGCCCGGCACCGGCAAGGAAGTCTACGCCCGCTTCCTGCATGCCCACAGCCTGCGGCGCGGCGGCCCGTTCGTGGATGTGGGAGTCGGCTCCATCGCCCGAGAAAACGCCAGCCTGGAGCTGTTCGGCTCCGAACAGGGCGACCGGATTCACTACGGCCGGCTGGAGCAAGCCAGCGGCGGCACCCTGTTTCTGGACGAGTTGGCCGACATGGATCTGGAAGCGCAAGCCAAGCTGGCCAGCGCCCTGGAGAATGGCTCGTTCCTGCGCATCGGCGGCAAGGAGCCGGTCCGGGTCAACGTCCGAGTGGTGGCCGCCACCCACCGCGATCTGGAGCAGGAAGTCGCGCTGGGCCGGTTTCGCGAAGATCTTTATTACCAGCTCAACGTTGTCCCCATCAAACTGCCGCCGCTGCGCGATCACATCGAGGACGTGCCGGAGCTGCTCAACTATTACATCGGCTACTTCGTCGATCAGGAAAGTCTGATCTACCGCCACTTTACCCTAGCCGCCCAGAACCGCCTGCGCAACTACAACTGGCCCGGCAACATCCGCGAGCTCAAGAATCTGGTGCAACGCCTGTTGATCCTGGGCGGCGACGAGGAGATCACTCAGGACGAAGTGGACGCCGCCGTGCGCGGCATCACCGCCGTCAAGGCCCAGGATGTCGGCAGCATTCCGCTGAACTTGCCGCTGCGGGAGGCCCGCGAGCAATTCGAACGGACCTATCTGATGCAGCAGTTTCGCGAATGCGAAGGCAACGTGGCGCGGCTGGCCGATCGGGTCGGCATGGAGCGCACCAACCTGTATCGCAAATTGCGCGCCCTGGGCATCGACCCCAAGAAAGCTCTCGACGAGTAAGGAGCGGACGTGAAGATCGTGATTCTCGGGGCCGGCCAAGTCGGTGGCTCGGTCGCGCACATCCTGGCCGGCGAGGCCAACGACGTGACCGTGGTGGACGCCAACCCCGAACGCTTGCAGGCCCTGCAAGACCGGCTGGACATCCGCACCGTTCGCGGCAGCGCCTCCTATCCTTCCGTGATGGAACAGGCCGGCATCGCCGACGCCGACATGCTGATCGCGCTGACCGACAGCGACGAAGCCAACATGATCGCCTGCCAGATCGCCCACACGTTGTACAACACGCCGACCAAGATCGCCCGGGTCCGCGCCGGCAGTTACACCGCCTATCGCGACCAACTGTTCAAGGACGACGCGCTGCCGGTGGACGTTTTGATCAGCCCCGAACAACTGGTGACCGATTACATCCAGCACATCATCGAGCATCCCGGCGCGCTCCAGGTGCTGGATTTCGCCGAGGGTCAGGTGCGGCTGGTCGGCGTCAAGGCCTACGAGGGCAGCACCCTGATCGGCCAGGCGCTGCGCACCCTGCCGGAGCGGATGCCGGGCATCGACACGCGGGTGGCGGCCATCTTTCGCCAGGGCAGTCCGATCATGCCGGAAGGCGACACGGTGATCGAGCCCGACGACGAGGTCTTCCTGATCGCCGCCCGCAAGAACACCCGCGCCATCGTCGCCGAACTGCGCAAGCTGGACCGGATGGTCAAACGCATCATCATCGCCGGCGGCGGCCACATCGGCGCCCGGCTGGCGCAAGGACTGGAAGACCGGTTTCAGGTCAAGATCATCGAACGCAATCCGGCCACCAGCAAGCGGCTGTCCGAACAACTGGACCGGGCCATCGTGCTGCACGGCGATGCGGCCGACGAGAATCTGCTGCGCCAGGAAAATATCGAACACGTCGACGTGTATTGCGCCGTTACCAACGACGACGAGGCCAACATCCTCTCGGCGATGCAGGCCAAGCGGATGGGCGCCCGCAAGGTGATGGCGCTCATCAACTTGTTATCCTATGTCGATCTGGTCGAATCCTCCGGCATCATCGACGTGGCGATCTCGCCGCAGCAGGCCACCATCGGCACCCTGCTGACCCACGTCCGCCGCGGCGATGTGGTCAAGGTGCATTCCCTGCGCCGGGGCGCGGCGGAGGCCATCGAAGCCATCGCCCACGGCGACTACAAGACCTCCAAGGTGGTCGGCCGGCGCATCGAGGAAATCCGCCTGCCGCCGGGCACCACCATCGGCGCCATCGCGCGCGGCGATGAGGTGGTGATCTGCCACCACGATACCGTCATCGAAGCGGACGATCATGTGATCCTGTTTCTGGTCGACAAGAAACGGGTAGCGGAGGTGGAACGCCTCTTTTCGGTTGGAGCGACTTTCATTTAAGCCCGCGCCGCGAGAAAAACCCTTATGTTAGAATGCATCCAAATTGGCCTCAGGGGCGGTCGTCCCCGCTAAAACTTACAAAAAACCACCCAGCGTTGACAGGACCCGAACATGACCGCATTCAATTTCGAACAAGCGCGCCACAACATGATCGAACAGCAAATTCGGCCCTGGGATGTGCTGGACCAACAAGTGCTGGATACCCTCGCCCGCGTGCCGCGCGAGGATTTCGTGCCGGAACGCTACCGCAATCTGGCCTTCAGCGATGTCGCCATCCCGCTCGGCCACGGTGAATTCATGTTCAAACCCACGGTCGAGGGTCGGTTGCTGCAAGCCCTGGCGGTCAAACCGAGCGATCTGGTGCTGGAAGTCGGCACCGGCAGCGGCTATCTGACCGCCTGTCTGGCGCGGTTGGCCACCAGCGTGGTCAGCGTGGACATCGTGGCCGACTTCACCGACGCCGCGCGTTCCAAGCTGAAAACCCACGGCGCGGCCAACGTGGTGCTGCATACCGGCGACGCCAGCCGTGGTTGGAGCGGTCATCGCTACGACGCCATCGCCGTCACCGGTTCGGTGGCCGATGTCGCCGACGACTGGCGGCAGAGCCTGCGTTTGGGCGGACGCTTGTTCATCGTGGCCGGCAAGCCGCCGGTCATGGAGGCGCTGCTGATCACCCGCACCGGCGAGCGGGAATGGCTGCGGGAAAGCCTGTTCGACACCGAACTTCTGCCCTTGCGCAACGTAGCGCCCACCAAGGCTTTCGTCTTCTGACCGGCAGCGACCCGTTTCCGATTCGGCCAACCTCGACAACGCGCGGCCCAGGAGTGGTATATTAGAGATTGTTAACATACTCACTCACAGGAGATGCCGTCACTCATGCCCAAACTCTCTTGTCTGGTGTTGGCCGGCTTGGCCGCGGCGGTCTGCGGCCAGCCGACGTGGGCGGAGGACCTGCTGTACGTCTACCGCCAGGCCCAAGACAGCGATCCGGTGCTCAAGGCCGCCACTGCCAGTCGCGACGCGGCGCAGGAAGCCAAACCGCAGGCGCGGGCCTTGTTGTTGCCCAACATGGGAGTCTCGGCCGAGCAAGGTTATAATTTTGGGATTGAAGGCGCGGCGCCAAGACCGTCATCAGCCGACAACCATACCTACGGGATCAGGCTGGTTCAGCCGCTTTATAACCGGGGCCATCAAGTCCGGCAACGGCTGGCGGAGGCGACGGTCGGCCAAGCCGACGTCAATCTCGGCAACGCCCGCAACGAGCTGGTGCTGCGGGTCTCGCAAGCCTATTTTGGCGTGTTGGCGGCGTTGGACAATCTCAGCTACGCCACGGCCGAGAAGAACGCCTTCGCCCGTCAGCTCGAACAAGCCAACCGCCGTTTCGAGGTGGGGCTGGCGACCATTACCGACGTTTACGACGCCCAGGCCCGCTTCGACGCCGCCGTTTCCCAGGAAATCGAAGCCATCAACCAACTGGCGAACGCGCGCGAGGCCTTGCGGCAGTTGACGGGCCAGGATTACGCGCAACTCAATTCGTTGACCGAGCGAATGCCGCTGGTGCTGCCCGAACCGCACAATCCCGAAGAATGGGTGCGGATGGCGTTGGAAAACAATCTGAGCTTGCGCGCCACCGCGTTCGATGTCGATCGGGCGCGAGAGAACGTCAAACTGCAAAAGGCCGGCCACTATCCGACGCTGGACTTACAGGCCGGCCGGGTCGACACCGATAACGGCGCCAACAGCAATCTCGCCAGCAGCCAGCTCAACCTGCAACTGACCATCCCGCTCTACAGCGGCGGCGCGGTGTCCTCGCGCTCCCGCGAGGCGGCCTACAACTACGAAGCGTCCCGACAAAGCTTGGAAAACCAGCAGCGCGAAACCATCCGCATCGTTCGCAACGCCTATCGCGGTCAGGAGACCGCCATCAGCCAGATCAAGGCGCTCGATCAGAGCCGCGTCTCCACCCGCAGCGCCTTGGAGGCCAATCAAGCCGGTTACGAGGTCGGCACTCGCACCATCGTGGACGTGCTAGACGCCGAACGGAACGTGTATCTGGCCGAACGGAATTATGCCGCCGCCCGCTATTCCTACGTCACCAACTATCTGACGCTGCGCCAAGCCGCCGGCCAGTTGTCGGAAGCGGACATCGCGGAACTCAACCGTTGGCTGGGCCCCCCCCGTTCGACCAGCGGCGAACCGGTTGCCACCGCGCCACCCCCACAACCCGCCAAACCGGGCAGCGCCAAGAGCGGCGCCAGCAACGCTAAGGCGCCCGTCTCGGCCAAGCCCGCCGACAGCGAGCCGACGGCCGCCAACAAACGGCCGCGCAAAACGAGCGGATCAAGTTCGGAGCAGTCCACGCCGGCGGGCAAACCGCCCGCGAACGGATCGAACTAACCGGGTCGACACCTTACCTGACCTGCGACTTAATCCTCGATGAACGCCGAGGTGGCACGGGCTTGTTCCGTTACTCCCCTAGCCCCGGCCCGGCTGCCGCGCCGGCTGGCGGCCATCGTCTATGACGGCCTGCTGCTGGCGGGCGTGTTGCTGGTCGCGACCGCGCTGGCCTTGGGGTTGGCGGTGCTGGTGGTCGGCGGCGAAAGCGCCAAGCAGCACAGCCCGCTCCAAGGCAATCCGTTTTTTTCGAGCTATTTACTGTTTGTGTGTTTTTTCTTCTTCGCCGGTTTTTGGATTCACGGCGGCCAAACTCTGGGAATGCGCGCTTGGCGGTTGCGGGTCCAACGGCGCGACGGTCGGGGCATCGGCTGGTGGCAGGCGTTGCTGCGCTTTCTAAGCGCCGGAATCTGGCCGGTTCCGGTCGCCGCTTATCTGTATCGGGTTCTCGGCGTCGGGGTCGGCCCCAGTCTAACCGTCGGCGTGGCTTGCCTGGTCCTGGTGCTGGCGCTGCGCCTGCCCGACCGGCTGTCGGAAACGGAACTGGTGGTGCTACCCAAGCAACAGCGCTAAATCAGCGCAAGCGATGCAGCGCGAAAAATCCCACGCCCAAGAACAGCAGCGCCGGCAAGATCGCGCCCAGCAGCGGCGGGTAACCGTACAACAGCACCACATTGCCCAACAGATAGTTGGCCAAAAAGAACGCCAGTCCGAGCAGCAACCCCACCAGCAGCCTCTGACCGATTCCAACCGAGCGCTGCGGGCCGAACACGAACGGCATGGCGACCACCAGCATCGCCAAATAAACCAGCGGCGCCAGCAGTTTGCGCCACAAGGCCAACCGGTAGCTTTGGGCATCCAACCCATTGCGTTCCAGATAATCGACGTACACCCACAAATCGCGAACCGATAGATTGCCGGGGTCGGCCGCCAGCACATCCAGAATTTTCGGACTGACGGCAGACGTGATGACCAAGCTGTTCAACTGCTCGGTGTGCACCGTATCACCGTTCAGAGTGCTGCGGTCGATGCCTTCCAACACCCAGCGGCCTTCCTGATAGCGCGCTCCTTGGGCGGCGGTGACGGTTTCCAGCTGGGACTCGGGACCGATCTTGAAAATATGGATATCCGACAGCCGGATGCCGGGCAGCACCGCCCGGACGTGAACGAAGTAGTCGCCATCGCGCACCCAGAAACCGCGCCCGCCCCGAATCGCCATGCCCTCGCTCTTGGCGGCGGCGCGCTGTTCGCTGGCGCTCTGCTCCAGAGGCGGCGCGACGAACTCGCCGACCAGCAACACCGCCAGACTCAGCACCAGCCCGGTTTGCAAGACGGAGCGGGTCAATTGGCTCAAGGACAAGCCGGCGGCGCGCATGACGATCAATTCGCTACCGCCGGCCAGCGCGCCCATGCCCAGCAAGGCGCCGACCAACAGCGCCATCGGAAATAGCTCGTACAAGCGCTGAGGCTGAATCAGCAGCAGGAACCGCAGCACCGCCGCGAAATCGTAGGCACCTTTGCCCACCTCCTCCAGTTCCACCAACAGGCTAAGGAACATTTCCAGCAGCAGCAACACCAGCAAGGCCACCAGGGTCGTGCTGGCGACCGTGCGGAAGATGTAACGATCGAGAATCCTCATGCCGCGCCCGCCCGGTCGATTGCGGGGCGGCGGAGCAGCCGCAAGCCGCGGCCGCGCGCGTAGTAATGCAACAGCAAACCGACGCCTAACAGCACGAACAGACCGTGCACCCACCACAGACCCAAGGCGGGGCCGACGCGCCCGTGGCTCAGCCAGGACTCGCCGACCCCGATCAAATTGAAATTGATCGCATAAATCAGCACCGCCGCGACGATTCGACCGTAACGGCCCTCGCGCGGTTTGGCGCGGGCCACCAACGGCGCCCACAGGGCAATGATCAGCACCTGGATCGGGCTGTTAAGGCGCATCTGGAATTCCGCCACATGATCGGGTTCGACCGAGCCCAGCAATTGCTGGGTCGGCAGCGTCTCCCGATGCTTCCATTCCTGGCGCGGCGGCGCGGTATCCACCCGCACCGTGGCGCGCTCGAAACGCAACATCTCGTAATCGCCCCGACCGGGCGTACCTCGATAGCGGTGACCGTGATCGAGCACGATGTGGCGAATGCCGTCCTCATCAATTTCCTGATGGCCGCTCTCGCCGGTGGTGATACTGAGATCGCCGTCCGGCTCGCGGGTCTGAACGAAAATATTGCGGAG
Organism: Candidatus Competibacteraceae bacterium; assembly: GCA_016713505.1. NCBI lineage: Bacteria > Pseudomonadati > Pseudomonadota > Gammaproteobacteria > Candidatus Competibacteraceae > Candidatus Competibacteraceae bacterium. The sequence continues at coordinate 2,759,185 of JADJPA010000001.1, forward strand.
CTCGTGCTCCCCCAAAGCACCGATGTAGACTACATGGCGACCTTGCAGCACTTCTCGGAAGGTCCCCGGCGTGAACATCGATACCTCGGCTTCCTTGCGGGCCCTGGCCAGCGCCTCGAACTGCAACTCCATGGTGAGCGGCACCAGAACCAGTGACAGACCGGCCGTGACCGCCGCCACCGGAACCGCCAGTAGAAACACAGCCCGATAGATCGATAAAGGCCCGTAACCGCAAGCGGCCAGCGCGGTCATCTCGTGATCGCGGTACAAGCGCCCCAAGCTCAGCATGATGCTCAACAGAAACGCCAGCGGGATCAGGATGACCATGAAATGGGTGGCCTGTAGACCGATCAACAGGAAGATGGAATCCCGAGCCAACAGGCCGTTGGCGGCCTTGCTGAGATAGCCGGCGAGGCGATGGCTGAGCACCATCGCCAACAACACCAGCACGGTCGCCAGCAGGGTCAGGCCGATCTCGCGGATCAGATAGCGGTCGATGATGGACGGCAGGCCCGCTAGCGTTCGCATTCGAGCAACTGTGAGACGCGGCGGTTTCTGGTTAAACTCATCCTGATAGCAACCTTATTTTGCAGTAGTAACATCACACGTCGACTACGGGAGTGGCCTAGCGATGGATTTTTCGGTCAAGAGCGGCAATCCAGAAAAACAGCGCACCGCCTGCCTGGTGCTGGGCGTTTACGAATCCCGGCGGCTGACCCCGGCCGCCGAACAGTTCGATAGCGCCTGCGGCGCCTATCTCGGCAACCTGCTGCGCCGGGGTGATCTGGAAGGCAAACCGGGCCAGTCGCTATTGCTGTTCAACATCCCCGAGGTTTCCAGCGAGCGGGTGCTGTTGATCGGCTGCGGCCGGGAGCGCGAGATCGACGACCGCCGTTTCCGCAAGATCGCCGCCCACGCCGCCGCCGCGTTGAACGACACCAGCGCCAGCGACGCGGCGATCTATCTGACCGAGCTGCCGGTCAAGGGACGCGATCTCAATTGGAAAATCCGCCAATTCATCGAAGCGTTCGAAGCGGCGCGCTACCATTTCGATCAGCTCAAAAGCAAAAAGGACGCCCCGCGCCGCTTGTTGCGCAAGATTATACTCAGCGTACCCGGTCGGCGGGAACTGTCGGGCGGCGAACAAGCCGTGCGCGAAGGGTTGGCGATCAGCGCGGGGACGGCGCTGGCCAAGGATTTAGGCAACTTGCCACCCAACATCTGCACGCCGAGCTATCTGGCCGAACAGGCCCAGGCGCTGGCCCGAGAGTTTCCGCCCTTGCGGGTCAAGGTGCTGGAAGAGGATGAGATGGAACACTTGGGCATGGGCGCCTTGCTGTCGGTGACCCACGGCAGCGCCCAGCCGGCCAAATTGATCCGGCTGGAATACCGCCAAGGACCGGCCAAGGAAAAACCCTACGTACTGGTCGGCAAGGGCGTGACCTTCGATACCGGCGGCATCTCGCTCAAGCCGGGCGAAGGCATGGACGAGATGAAATTCGACATGTGCGGCGCGGCCAGCGTGCTGGGGACGCTGCGGGCCTGCGCGCAATTGCAACTGCCGCTGAACGTGATCGGCCTGATGCCGACCGTGGAGAACATGCCGGGCGGTCGGGCCAGCCGGCCGGGCGATATCGTGACCAGCCTGTCCGGTCAGACCGTCGAAATCCTCAACACCGACGCCGAAGGTCGGCTGATCCTGTGCGACGCGCTCAGCTACGCCGAACGTGACGAACCGGCCGCCGTGATCGACATTGCCACCTTGACCGGGGCGTGCATCATCGCGTTGGGCCGACATCCGCACGGCTTATTCAGCAATCACCCGCCCTTGGCGAACGCGCTTCAGGCCGCCGGCCACGCCGCTTACGACCGCGTGTGGGAGCTACCGCTGTGGGAGGACTACCAGGAAGGGCTGGACAGCAATTTCGCCGATATGGCCAACGTCGCCAGCAGTCGGGACGGCGGCGCGATCATGGCGGCTTGTTTTCTATCGCGCTTCACCAAGAAATATCATTGGGCGCATCTGGACATCGCCGGCACCGCTTGGAAAACCGGCAAGGCCAAGGGCGCGACCGGCCGGCCGGTGCCGCTGTTGACGCAATATTTGCTGGATCGAGTGGCTGAAACCAAAGGAAAGTGACGTGTCGCGTGTCGATTTCTACGTGCTGTCCGACCAGAAAGACAATGGCCGGGCGCTGCTGGCCTGCCGCTTGATCGACAAGGCCTACACGCTCGGCCATACGATCTACTTGCTCGCCGCGTCCGACTCGCACGCCGCGGCGCTGGATGATTTATTGTGGACCTTCCGGCAGGACAGTTTCATCCCGCACGAACGTTATCCGTTAGAGGGTGAGGGCGATTCTCCGGTGCTGATCGGCACGCGGTTGCCGGCCGACCGAGCCGCGCAAGTGCTCATCAACTTTAGCGATGCCCTGCCCGACGGTTTCGAGCGCTACGAGCGCGTGGTGGAACTGGTGGACCAGACGCCTGAGGTACTGGCGAAATCCCGCGAGCGATTCCGGCAATATCGCGAGCGGGGCTTGACGCCGGAAACCCATAAGCTGTAATCCGATTATCCATCATCACGCTTTAGAGAAGGACGACCATGAACGATATCTACGTGGGCAAAGGCGAGCGCGACGTTTACTTGCTAGGCAAGTACGCCAACCGTCACGGTTTGATCGCGGGCGCGACCGGAACCGGCAAATCGGTATCGTTGATGGTGTTGGCGGAGGGTTTCTCGCGGTTGGGCGTGCCGGTGTTCCTGGCCGATGTCAAGGGCGATCTGGCCGGGCTGAGCCAGCCGGGTCAGCCCAATGAAAAATTGCAAGCCCGCTTGCAGCAATTGGATATTCGGGATTGGGCGGGGCAAGCCAATCCGGTGGTGTTTTGGGATGTGTACGGCCAAAACGGCCATCCGGTGCGCACCACGATGTCCGAGATGGGCGCACCGTTGCTAGCGCGGGTGTTGGAACTGAACGACACCCAGGAAGGCGTGCTGACGGTCGCTTTCAAGGTGGCCGACGACAATGGTCTGTTGCTGCTCGATCTGGATGATCTGCGCTCGATGCTGGGCTTCGTGGCGGAGAACGCCAAGGAAATTTCGGGGAAATACGGTTTGGTCAGCACCGCCTCCATCGGCGCGATCCAACGGGCGCTGCTACAGTTGGAGCAAGAAGGGGGCAACCAGTTCTTTGGCGAACCGGCCCTCAATCTCGCGGATTTCCTGTACCGGGACACGAGCGGGCGCGGCGTCATCAACGTGCTGGCCGCCGAGCGGCTGATTCATAAGCCCCGGCTATACGCCACCTTTTTGCTGTGGATGCTGTCGGAGTTCTTCGAAAATCTACCGGAAGTAGGCGATGTCGATGTTCCCAAGCTGGTGTTTTTCTTCGATGAGGCGCATTTACTGTTCGCCGACGCGCCCGATTCCTTGCGCCAGCGCATCGAACAGGTCGTGCGCTTGATCCGCTCCAAAGGCGTGGGTGTCTATTTCATTTCGCAGTTGCCCGATGACGTGCCGGAGCAGGTGCTCGGACAGCTTGGCAACCGCATCCAACACGCCTTGCGCGCGTTTACCCCGCGCGATCAGAAAGCCGTTCGAACCGCCGCCGAGACTTTCCCGCCGAACAAGGGTTTGAACGTCGAGCAGATCATCACCCAACTCGGCGTCGGCGAGGCGTTGGTGACAACCTTGCAGGACGGCGGCGTGCCGCTGCCGGTGGAGCGCACCTTGATCGCGCCGCCGCGTTGCCGGATCGGTTCGATCAGCGCGCAGGAGCGGGCCAACGTGCGGCAACTGTCGCCGATTGGCGGTAAGTACGATACGCCGGTCAACCGCGAATCAGCGCACGAACGGCTCCAGCAACGCGCGCAAGCGATGGCGATGGCTGAACCCAGCAGAGGTAAGGCTCAGGCGTCTCAGCCGCAGGATGAGGGCATCGGCGGTTTGGTGAAGGATTGGTTGCTGGGTAACGGTCGTCGGCAGGGCGCAATTGAAGCGATGGCGAAATCCACCATGCGCACGGTGGGCAATCAATTAGGGAAGCAGATTTTGCGCGGGATACTAGGAAGTATTACGAGACGGTAATACTAGTCGCATGGCAAAACTTGAAAAATATCTACCGTTTGTTAGCTTGGCGGTAAGCATACTAGCGCTTATCGTTGCATATAGTACTCACCTAGAGCGAACCGCATTTGATCGAGCTCAGAGTAAATCAAATATAGTTATCCAAGTTGAGCGCGATATAAACCAAAAAAACATTACTTTTGAGAAATATGAGGGCGATCCTGAATTCAGCGCTATTTTTAAGCAGCGATATAATTTAATAATTAACAACATTGGGTTTCGACCCGCTTCTATTATAAACTGGAGTGTCCTTGGAAAGCCTTTCATAAGGACACCCTATAGTACTAGAAACGCATATGGAAGCTATCAAGGTATGGGTCCATTGTTTTTTACAGAAGACGATATACCAATTAAATTGCCGCTTACAATAGAACCTAACAAGCCTCAAAAGTTCATTATCTTAGTTGGGGTAAGAGTTCCTAAAATTGCTTGGAAAGCAGTTGTTCATAAATTAGAGATTGATAAAGAATATAATTATTATGAAGCTGAAGCGATATTTTCTGAATATAATTATTCTCAATTTGGTCAATATCAGTTACATAGCGTTCCGAATGAAAAAACTTATAGAAAAGGTCTATATTATCAATATTTTATCTTTTATTTAACAAAAGGCGATGGCTCAAATATTACTGCTAAATTTTCACCAAATATTAGTGGCTACCTTATACAAGGTGAAAATATAGGGACATCGGGGGAAGACATATCAGTTGATTGATTCTTTATGCGAATTCTTGCATCAAATTACAAGTAAATTTATCTGTCTAAATGGGTTCTAAATTACAGATTAAATTCTAAAAGGTAATTGAGAGATTTCATATGGTTACACTTGATGGTATTACGCATCGCCATCCCGAAATACTGAGTGGAGTATCTGTATTTGTGGGAACTCGTGTTCCTGTTCGCTCCTTGTTTGACTATTTGGAAGGTGGCGATACGCTAGAAGAATTCTTGCGGCAATTCCCATCTGTTAAACGCGAGCAAGCTATCGCCGTTCTTGATGCCGCTTACGAGTCGATCACGGCTGATGCGTATTCTGCTTGATGAAAATATTCCGTTTGACTTCGCCAAACTGATCTCTGAGCCTGAAGTGACAACGCTCCATGTCCATAGCCTTGGTTGGTCGGGACTTAAAAACGGTGAATTGCTTCGTCGTGCGGCCACTGTATGCGACGTGTTTGTCACCCTTGATCGAAACTTAGAATTTCAGCAGAATATCAAAGTATTATCTTTTGGCGTCGTAGTCGTGTTTGCGCGATCCAATCGCCTTGTTGATCTCATTCCATACATCAATGGCATATTGGAAGCAGTGCATCGTGTCAGGCTGGGCCAAGTTGAGAAAGTTGGCGTCTAATTCGGATCGTCTTTTTGGTCGGCCAACTGCCTCAAATACCGCAACCCCTGAATCGCCCGACTGCCATACCAAGAAGTCATTTCCCCGTCGATCAGCCGCAATTTTTCCAGCGGACACGCATAATCGCGGGCGAAGATTTCTAAATCTTCCGGCAGAAACCGATACGGTTCGCTGCTGAACAGAACTAGATCGACTGAATCCAACAGCGTCGGCGTGATTTCCAATTTCGGATAGCGCGCTTCGGATTCGACCGGCCAGGTTTCCCAACCCACCAACGCCAACATCTTGGAAATGTAAGTTTCGCGGCTGATCCCCATCCACGGCTTGCGCCAGATCAAATACAGCACCCGCCTCCGGGGCCAAACGGTTTGTCGCACTTGCGCCAGCGCCTGATTGCACCTCCCAACCAACGCCTCCGCCTCCGCCGCTCGGTTGAAAATGCCCCCGATCAACCGAAACAGCGGCACGTTATCCTCCGGGGTCAACGGATGGGTGACGATGACCTTAAAACCATCGGCCATCAATCGTTCCGCCAACTCGCGCGGATTCTCGTCGATGTTCACAATGACATGCGTCGGTTGCAGCGCTTGCAAGCGGGCGTAACGAACTTTCTTGGTGCCGCCGACGCTCGGCAATTTCGCCACACGATGCGGCGGATGAACGCAATAATGGGTGCGGCCCACCAACTGCTCGCCCAGCTTCAACACAAACAGCAACTCGGTGATGCTCGGCACCAGCGATACAATTCGGGCAGATGCGGCGACAGGCGCATGACGCACGCCGATAGCATCAGTCAGATAGTCCGGTGATTTCTCCATCCGGCAAGTGACTTCAAGAAGAAGCTGGGTCGGTTTGAGCGTCCAGCCAAATGGCCAGATCGTCCACCGTCTGAAAGTCGAGCAAGGCTTCCGCCAAACTTTCGGCAGTCGCCAGTGGCAGACGGCGGATCTTGCGGGTGTGTTTGGCCGGCAAACGGCCAAGATGGCGTTGTAGCAGCTTCAAAATTAATGCTACACATTCTTCCTGCCGGCCCTCCTGCCGGCCCTCTTGGCGACCTTCCTGCCGGCCCTCTTGATGGCCTTCGGCAAAAACTTCCTGATAAAAAACGCTTTTCTTTAAATCAGCGTGCGTGAATCCGAGCATGGCTTGGATCTCCTGTCGAGTCAGCTTGGGTAAACGATAGACCAGAATAGTTTCGATGAGGTCCAGCACTTCGGCTAAAGGCAAAGGCGAAAATCGTAACCGGCAGGATTGGCGACCGTGACGCCGGCCAGCTCCAAAGCCAGCGTCGGCAAAGTATGGAAGATTCGATAAAACAGATTGTCCGTTTTCATCGGCCGTCACCCGCCGAAATGCCGGCCGTTGTCTCGAAAGGATTCCGGCGTGGCTCCCGTCCACTGCTTGAACGCGCGTGAAAAACTCTTTTCACTGAGAAAGCCCACCGCCCGCGCGATTTGCTTGATCGGCTTGGACGTGCGATGGAGCAATTCGACCGCTCGCTCCCGCCGCACCTCATCCTTCAACGCCTGCAACGAGGCCCCCTCCTCCTGCAACTGTCGGTGCAGCGTTCGGGACGAAACATGCAATTCCCTGGCGATCGATTCCCCGGTATGTCCACCCTCCGGTTGCGCTTTCAACAGCTCCCGCACTCGCTGCACCAGCAAGCGATCCCGTCGGTAAGGAAACATCGTCAACGGCAAGGCTTGCTGGAGCATCTTGTTCAAAGCGCGGTCGTCGCGTCGGACCGAGAGCGCCGCATATTGCGGATCAAAACTAAGTCTGGCCAGCGGCGCGCGAAAGTGCAGCGGGCCAGGGAAAAGCGTCTGATAAACGCTGAGATGCTCTGGGGCATTGAAGGGAAAGCAGGTTTCCAGCAATGGAATACGCGAATTGATCAACCAGCACGCATAACCCAAGATATAGCGAAACAGTGTCGCGAAACAGAATTCCGCCACCTCGCCCAAGTTTCGGTTGGCTTCGATGGCGACCGACGCAGCTTGCGGATCGACGGAAAAATGCAGCGTGATATCGTCCGCCAACAGCCGATGATGCCGGCACCACCGCTTCAAGGCGATTTCCAGAGTGGGCGAGCTGAGCGAGGCCCGACACAACATTCCATAACTCCCCCAAGGCAAGCGGCGCGCAAACCAGCCCAGCGCCTCGTCGTCCAGTTCCTTGATGGCGATGCCAAACAGGGTTTGCATTTGCCAGCCGGTCACCCGATTGGCGGGGTCTAATAAAAATTCTGGCGTAATTCGCGACCGCCGCAAAGCAGGATTGGGGTCTTTGCCATAACGTCGATAAGCGGCGGTAATCGCTTGGATAAAAGCGACAGGGGTTACGGAGACCTCAGGCATAAGACTCTACTCGTTCAATCCATCGGCCCGTTGCATATTGAATAACAAGCCTATTTCAAGATGGCGAAAATTGCGCCCTTATTGGCAAAGAGACTGGCGAAAATTGCAACTAGATTGGCCATTATCGCCAACGGTTTATCACTATTATTAGTGTCAGTTCCAGACCCAACGCTGGCAGCGCACATGAAAAGCGTATGATTGTTGTCCATAACAAACGACAGGAGAACCCACCAAATGTCCGCGGTCGTCAGTCAGTTTAAATCCCCCTCGCCCGGCGTCGATAAGGCCATACTTCGGAACAAAATCCGTTTTGTGACCGCCACCAGCTTGTTCGACGGCCATGACGCCTCCATCAACATCATGCGCCGCATCCTCCAGGGCAGCGGCGCGGAAGTGATCCATCTCGGCCACAACCGCTCGGTGGAGGAAATCGTCACCGCCGCCCTGCAAGAGGACGCCCAAGGCATCGCCGTCAGCTCCTATCAAGGCGGTCACGTCGAATTCTTCAAGTACATGCTCGACTTGCTGCGCGAACGCGGCGGCGAGAACATCAAGGTGTTCGGCGGCGGTGGCGGCGTGATCGTGCCGGAGGAAATCCGCGAGCTGCACGACTACGGCGTGACTCGGCTGTTCTCGCCGGAAGACGGTCAGGCGCTGGGTTTGCAGGGCATGATCGACCACATGCTGACGGTCTGCGACACCGACCCCGGCCAATACGCACCCAAGACGCTGGACGAGATCAAGGCCGGTGACTGGCGAGCCTTGTCCCGGTTGATTACCGCGTTGGAAAATCGCACGGTCGCCACCGATTTGCGCCAGCAAATTCTCAACGAAGCCAAGGCCCGCACCGTGCCGGTGCTGGGCGTCACCGGCACCGGCGGTTCCGGCAAATCCTCGCTGACCGACGAGCTGGTGCGGCGCTTCCGACTCGATCAGGACGACCGGCTGAAGATCGCGGTCATCGCCGCCGACCCGTCGCGGCGCAAGACCGGCGGCGCGCTGCTCGGCGACCGCATCCGCATGAACGCCATCAGCGGCCCCAATCTGTACATGCGCTCGCTGGCGACCCGCGCCGCCGGCAGCGAAGTGCCCGAAACCCTGGGTGAAATCATCGCCGCCTGCAAATTGGCCGGGTTCGACCTGCTGATCGTGGAAACCTCCGGCATCGGTCAGGGTGACGCCGCCATCGTGCCGCTGGTGGATCGTTCGCTGTACGTAATGACCCCGGAATTCGGCGCGGCTTCCCAGTTGGAAAAGATCGACATGCTCGATTTCGCCGATGCGGTGGCGATCAATAAATTCGACCGCAAGGGCGCGGAAGACGCGCTGCGCGACGTGCGCAAGCAGGTGCAACGCAACCACAAAGCCTTCGGTCAGTCGCCCGATGACATGGCGGTCTATGGCACCATCGCCGCCCGTTTCAACGACAACGGGGTAACGGCGCTCTATCAGGGCCTGGTCAGCTTGCTGCGCGACAAGGGCCTAAAACTGGCGCCGGGCCATTTGCCGGCCGCCGTGGGAAAGGCGTCAACCAGTAAGACCGTCATCGTCCCAGCGGCGCGCGCCCGCTATCTGGCTGAAATCGCCGATACCGTGCGCGACTATCACCGGGAAGTAAACAAGCAGGTCAAGCTGATCCGCCAGCGCCAGCAGTTGCGTTCGGTGATGAGCTTGTTGGAGGCCGACGGCAAATCGACCGCCGACCTGCAACCGCTGCTCGACAAGGTGGAACTCGAAGTCGATGCGCACGCTCGCAAGCTGGTCGATATGTGGCCGCAGGTGAAGGAAAGCTACAGCGGCGACGAGTACGTGGTGAAAATCCGCGACAAGGAAATCCGCACCAAACTGACCACTCGCTCGCTGTCCGGCAGCCGGATTCCCAAGGTGTCGCTGCCGCGCTTCGACGAACACGGCGAGCTGTTGCGCTGGATGATGCTGGAAAATTTGCCCGGCAGCTTCCCGTACACGGCGGGTGTGTTCGCCTTCAAGCGGGAGAACGAAGACCCGACCCGGATGTTCGCCGGCGAAGGCGACCCGTTCCGCACCAACCGCCGCTTCAAGAAATTGTCCGAACACGCCGAGGCCACCCGGCTATCCACCGCTTTCGACTCGGTGACGCTGTACGGCTTCGACCCGAACGAGCGGCCGGACATCTACGGCAAGGTCGGCAATTCCGGGGTGTCCATCGCCACGCTGGACGATTTGAAGGTGTTGTATTCCGGCTTTGAGGTGTGCGCGCCCACCACCTCGGTGTCAATGACCATCAACGGCCCGGCGCCGATCATCCTGGCGATGTATTTCAACAACGCTTTCGACCATCAGATCGCGAAGTTCGAGCGCGACAACCACCGCCCGCCGACCGACGACGAGATTGAGAAGATCAAGCTTTGGGTCTTGAAAAACCTGCGCGGCACGGTGCAGGCGGACATTCTCAAGGAGGATCAAGGCCAGAACACCTGCATCTTCTCGACCGAATTCGCGCTGAAGATGATGGGCGATATTCAAGAATATTTCGTCCATCACGGCGTGCAGAATTTCTATTCGGTGTCGATCTCCGGCTATCACATCGCCGAAGCCGGGGCCAACCCCATCTCGCAACTGGCGTTCACCCTGGCCAACGGTTTCACCTACGTCGAAGCCTATCTGGCGCGCGGGATGCACATCGACGACTTCGCGCCCAATCTGTCGTTCTTCTTCAGCAACGGCATGGACCCCGAATATTCGGTGATGGGCCGGGTGGCGCGGCGGATCTGGGCCACCGCGATGCGCTACAAATACGGGGCGAACGAGCGCAGCCAGAAGCTGAAATATCACATCCAAACTTCTGGCCGCTCGCTGCACGCCCAGGAGATGGATTTCAACGACATCCGCACCACGCTGCAAGCGCTGATCGCCATTTACGACAACTGCAACTCCTTGCACACCAACGCCTACGACGAGGCGATCACCACCCCGACCGAGGAGTCGGTGCGGCGGGCGATGGCGGTGCAGCTCATCATCAACCGGGAATGGGGTTTGGCCAAGAATGAGAACCCGAACCAGGGCGCGTTCATCATCGACGAGCTGACCGATCTAGTCGAAGAAGCGGTGATGCAGGAGTTCGAGCGGATCAGCGAGCGCGGCGGGGTGCTGGGGGCGATGGAAACCGGCTACCAGCGCGGCAAGATCCAGGAAGAATCGTTATATTACGAAACCATCAAACACGATGGCAGCTTCCCGATCATCGGCGTCAACACCTTCCGCAACCCGAACGCCAAGCCCGATGAGGTCAAGATCGAGCTGGCCCGTTCCACCGACGAGGAAAAGCAAAGCCAGTTGCGGCGGCTGCGCGATTTCCAAGAGCGCAACCGCAAGGACAGCGGCCCGATGCTGGCGCGGTTGCGGCAAGCGGCGATCAACAACGAAAACCTGTTCGCGGTGCTGGTGGAGGCGGTGCGCTGCTGTTCGCTGGGGCAGATCACCACCGCGCTGTTTGAGGTCGGCGGGCAGTATCGGCGGAATATGTAGGCTGTGACGGCTTAACTCGACCTTTTGACCCCTTTCCAGCGCTGAGACCTGGCGCTGGGAAAGCGCGGTTGTTTGGACGTACTGTTGCTGAAGCGTCGTGCTAGGCCGTCAATTCTCGTAACACTTCAGGGTGACGCTCGGCTACCTTAATCAAGGTTCTTGCCGCGCCCGACGGCTGACGCCGCCCCTGCTCCCAATCCTGCAAGGTGCGAACGGATACACCCATCAAGGATGCGAACTGCGCCTGTGACAGACCAGCAGCCGTGCGAGCAGCAATAACGGGCGAATAGACAACTGTTCCCTGACCTGCTTTCATTTCTCGGATGGACTGGAGCAAATCAGCGTGAAAATCACGCCCTTCTTCAAGGGCGGCTAATTCAGCATCAGTCATCGGTTTAGTGGTCAAGGGCATGTTTGATCTCCAGCAATTGCATCGCGGTCATTGAGTCCCGCTCGGATTTCGCGTAGAGCAGAAGTAGCACAATTTCTCCAGCAGCGTTGTGGGTGAAGTAAATGACTCGGACGCCGCTGGATTTACCTGAACCTGCGCGACTCCAACGCACTTTACGCAAGCCGCCTGTGCCTTGGATGACATCGCCCGCCTCCGGGTTTTTAGCCAGAAAAGCCGCAAATTCACCACGCTCGTCCTCGTGCCAATAACGCGGCCAGAGTTTCGAGAACAAAGGGGTTTCAATAACGGTGCGTATGAACTCAATCATACGGCTAAGCCGTATGATCTGCAACCACCCTTTTGAGGATAAACCTAACGTAGAAGTGAGCGGGCTGCGCGGCATTTCGCGCAGGCCGGTGAAATGATGGGTTCGCCATCAACAAATACCATCGGTTATTTGTATATCTTTTTCGAGTTGGCGGTTATTAACTCGACCACTCCGCCGCCTTCTCGGCTCACAAGCGTTGTTTTATCACCGTCTCCGAAAACAGGGTTTCCAGAATTCTCAGCAATTTTTGAAAATTTGACCGTTTTTCCACCAGTCTTGACATCTACATAAAGCTGATCACCGGATTCCTCATAAAAAGCAACGGATATTTTTTCCCCGCTAGCACTCTTGAGATCCACCCAGTACTTCCGGGAATTCATTTCGGCTTCGTTGTCATTAAAGCGTTTGATGTTTTCGGCATTCGGTTGGACGGATGGCGGCGACACACTGGCTTGTTCTTTAGGGGGTGTGGAAATAGTGGTTTGCTGCGCTGCTGGCTGAGTAGCTTGAGAAGTATTGGCAGAAAGCGCGTTGTCTGACGGCTTGCATGCTGCAATACTACTGGCAACCACGGCAATAATGCTCCATGTAGTAATGCTTTTCATGAAAAAACCTCCATTGCAAAAGTGAAAAAACTGGGTGAGCCAAAAGTATAAGATAGTGCTTTAGGGGCTAAGCGCCTTGCTTTGATGAGGGGGCCGGAAAGAAGGATCAGGCCGAATTTACGATCGCTAACGCGCCGATGAGCGGCGCTGGAGCGCGCAGCGCGGAGGCGTCCGCTCCATTGGCTGGTTATGCGTCATTTCGGCTTCCGCCGAGACGCGATTGGCGGACCGACGGTTTTGAGTACAGCTACATGTGCGCCCTTTCCGTGTTCGTGGGCCGCATCAATTGGTAGTCGATTTCGCTTATCCGGGACGGTTGGATCAGCGCCAGCTTCGACGAGAGCTCGTATCGTATCGACATTGCCGTGGCTCGCCGCCCAATGCAGCGGTGTAACCCCGTCCTGATTTTGGAGGTTAGGGTTCGCTCCTAGCATAAGGAGACAGCGAACGACGGCCGCGTGCCCCCAAGCTGAGGCTCCAAATAGTGCGGTCTCGCCGATAGAGTCTGCCCAGTTCACATCGGCGCCAGCGGTTACTACGTGCTTAACCTGTTCGAGGTCGCCGGACCATGCAGCGCCGTGGAGCTCAGACTCCGCAGCTCCGTCAGCGGCCGTAAGCATGTCGTTAGTCATGACGCATAACGGGGCGGCGGATAACCGGCGAGCCCGGACAAAATGCAATTTTGGACGGGCGAAGTCCGGTTCATCCGCGTGGTTGTGCGGCGCTTCGCGCCGCGCAAGCCGCGGATGCTTATCCGCCGCCCCGTTGTCGCGGGCGCGAAGCGTCCGCGACAACAAATGATTATGCGATTTTCGCATATATACTGAAAATCGCCCACTCTAGAAATAATCTACTGATTTTTATAAATTTTTACTAGGGACATAACTACAAGCACAAGTCTTGTTATTCTAGAAAATTGCCGTGCGCTTCGTTTCTCCAGGCAAGGTGCAGCGGATTTTCGTTAAGCAATGTGCCAGACATTGGAAATACAGTGACGGCGCATTATGCCGCCAATTCCCGTAACACTTTAGAGCAACATCCGGCCACTTTAACCAGTCGGTAGCGCGAAGCGGAGGCGCGCCTATAGACTACCGCTTGCGCAAGCTGCACACACTGCCTGCGACTGGATAGGCTATTTTGGAGGTTGAGGTTGGTGCTCTACTGTCTCCAGGGCTGGGTCAAGACAGGCCCAGCGAGGCGCACTCGCCACCCAAATATTCATGTCCGGCTTAATTGATGAGGGATCATCCAGATTACCGACGCGCACGACCCGAAACTGTGGCCTTGTCGCCACTTTGCCGAAAAGGTGCGAGCCACAACTTGGACAGAATTGCCTGGTCACCTCATCACCGCTATCTGCCTTCTTCGTATATTCGGAAAGCGGCCCAGAAACAACAAGATCTTCAGTGCGCACCAGTAGATTGACCGATCCATTCGCCGCCAGATGCTGGCAGTCCCGGCACCAGCAGATACGAGTTGCAAGAGGTTCAGCGGTCAGCGTGAAACTCACTGCCCCACAGAGGCAGCGTCCTGTTTTCTCAGTCATATAAAGCACCTCGATTGATTGGGTCAGAATTCGTGAGATGACGAATGATGATCACCTCTACACACTACGCTACCCAAGATGACAGCAAAGCTCAACCGACAACCGCAAGAGGCAATAGATAAGCTGCGAAAACGAAAAGACTGAAAGCCTTAGCGACTGATATTGGTTTGATCAACATGATTGTGCGGTGCGTAAGACGCTACAAGAACAAGAAGCTGTTTGCGGTGTTGGTCGACGCGATGCGCTGCTGCTCGCTGGGGCAGATCACCACCGCGCTGTTTGAGGTCGGCGGCCAGTATCGTCGGAATATGTAAAATCCCGCCGAATGCCGGTTAAATGTGGATTTAGCCGGGTTTTTTTGTCCTTGAAGGACAAAGACGCCCGGCGAAGACCTACGACGAATCGGCCGATCGAGCCGAACGAGGATTTTTCTACGGGGAATCTCTAAAGCCTGACGGTTGGCGGCCGATAACAGCTATGACTATCTTCCGCAATTCGAACCTTCAACCGGATCGGATCAAGATCGAGCGGAGCCGCGTCACCGACAGCTGTTGCCCGCTGGAACAAGACCACTGCGGCGCTGTTCGAGAGCGGCGGGTAGTATCGCGGGAACAGCGACGCCACGTTACCCGCCCGTCAGCTAGAATTTTATGGAAATGAACGACCTAACTGGGGCTCAATGACCTTACTTTCCCATGGCATGAGCTAAGCTTTATCTCGTTCGGACGTTGGTTCCAAAATCGGGAGGATCAACCATGGCTTTCAAACAATGGCTCATCGAATTTCTCAACGGCACGCCCGAAGATCAGAAGGATCGGGCCTCGACTCCACCGCCCGTGGCCGATCTCTTAGAGGAAGAGGCCGCCGGCCTCAATTTTCGTACCGCGATCGAAGCGCATCAAAAATGGAAAGCCCACTTACAGGCTCTGATCGTTGATGACCTGCTTGACGATCTCTCTGTCGAGGACGTCTCGCGGGATGATCGCTGTACGCTAGGCATGTGGATTCATGGAGCCGGCAAGAAACGATTTGGCCGGGACATTCTCTTTAAAGCGCTTGAAAAAAATCACGCCCATTTCCATATCTGCGCCGGCCAAGTTCTGAAAACCGCCTTGGCCGGCAATAAGGACGACGCGCAAGCGGCCCTTAAAACCGGCGATTTCGCGCGGGCGTCGCAGACCATTATCCTGAGCCTCGCTCAGATGTATAACAAAGCGGCCGAACCGCATTCCAAGCCCAACAAGTGAGGCGTCATTCCTGCTTCCCGCCGGCGGCTGTGGCCATCGGAGCCTCCTGACGCCGCAGCAGCAGGCGCGAAATATAGATGCCCGCTTCAAATAACAGCCACATCGGCATCGCCAGCAGCGTTTGCGAAATCACATCGGGCATCAGCAGCATCCCGATGACGAACACGCCGACGATCACATAGGATCGCTTGGCGGCCATCGCCTCCGGGGTGAGAATGCCGGCCAAGGCTAGAATCACGGTCGCGACCGGCACCTCGAACGCCACCCCAAACGCGAAGAACATCATCATCACGAAATCGAGATAGCGGTTGATATCGGTCATGATCGCCACGCCTTCTGGCGCGGTGTGAGTGATGAAGTAGAAGAAGACCGGCATGATTCCAAAGTAAGCGAACGCCATCCCGCAATAAAACAACAGCGTGCTCGACAGCAAAATCGGCAGCACCATGCGCTTCTCGCGCTGATACAGCCCCGGCGCCACGAACGCCCAGATCTGATAAAACGTCCACGGCACGGTGATAAAGACCGCCAAAATCAACGTGAACTTGAGCGGGGTCAGAAACGGCGATAGCACATCGATGGCGATCATGCTGCTCTGCGCCGGCATATAGCGGGTCAACGGCTTGGCGAGCGCGGTATAGATCGGATTGGAGAACGGCGACAGGCCCACGAACACCAACAGGATGCCGCTCGCGATGCGGATCAAGCGGGTGCGTAATTCAAGGAGATGGCTGACGAGCGGCTGCTCGCGGTCGACGTCGGTCACGAGCTTGGATCGGCGGGCGGTAATGAGGGTGTGGGCGAGTCGACCCGTTTTGGATCGTTCTTGGCCAATTGAACAGGTGCGGGAATTGGGGCAGCGGCCGCTGGCGCCGGACTGGGGATGGCCTCAGGCGGCGGATCGGTCGGCAAGCTCGGCCGCCAGCCGGGCGGCGGGCCAGGGTCGTTGAATTCCGCTTGAATGTCGCGCTCCAAGGATTTGACTTGCTCGGACAACTCTTTCAAGCCACCGAGATTGGCCTGCTGGCGAAACGATTGCTTGAGTTCGTCCAACTGCAACTCGCGATCCACTTCCGCCTTGACGTCGGCGACCATCCGTCGCGCCTTGCCCAACCAAAAGCCGGCGGTACGCGCCAAGCCCGGCAGCTTTTCGGGACCGACCACGATCAAAGCCACCACGGCGACCATGACCAGCTCCCAGAACCCCATTTCAAACATGAGAGTTCGATCTCAACCTATCAGACCTTTTCGCGATCCTTGGCCAGCGGATCGCGCGTTGTCGCGACGGTTTCGACGCGCTCCTGAAAAACGGCGTCCTGTTCAAGCTTCTTGGGGTCTTCCTCGGCTGTTTCCGGTTTGCCGCCTTCCTTCATGGAATCGCGGAAGCCACGAATCGCCGAACCCAAATCCGAACCTAAATTGCGCAACCGGCTACCGCCGAACAGCACCAGCACGATGACCAAAATCAGCAGTAATTCCCAAATACTAAAATGCATGAGGTTTACCTCGTATGATGGGAGAGCCGGACTGAAAAAACTCAGCCGGTGACGCGGCCGGCTTTTTCGGTCAGACCGGAGGTACCGAAGCGGCGGTGCAATTCGCTCAACACCGCATCGGGGCCAAGCCCCTGATGCGCCAGCATGACCAGCGTATGAAACCACAAATCGGCGGTTTCATGCACCAAGTGTTGAGCATCGCCGTTCTTGGCGGCCAACAGGGTTTCGGCGGCTTCTTCACCGACTTTCTTGAGGATGGCGTCCAAGCCCTTGGCGTACAGGCGAGCGACGTAGGAACTGTCGGGATCGGCGTGCTTGCGCGCTTCCAAGGTCGCCGCCAGCTCGCGCAGAATCTGATCGCTCATGCGCCGTACATCTCGCGCGGGTCTTTCAAGACCGGATCGGTGACCACCCATGCGCCGTCGCGAAACTCCTCGAAAAAGCAGCGTTGTCGACCGGTATGACAAGCGATGCCGCCGATTTGTTCGATTTCCAACAGCAATACGTCATGGTCGCAATCCATCCGGAGGCTTTTGACCTTCTGCGTGTTGCCGGACGTTTCCCCCTTGTGCCACAGCGCTTTGCGAGAGCGCGACCAGTACACCGCCTCACCGCATTCCACCGTCCGTTGCAAGGATTCCCGATTCATCCAGGCCATCATCAGCACCCGGCCGCTGTCAGCGTCCTGGGCGATGGCGGGAACCAAACCGTCCGCCGTCCATTTGATGCGTTCCAACCAATCGTCGTTCATAGTCTCACTTCAATGCCGCGCGCTTGCAGGTGGCGCTTGGCTTGTTCGATGGTGTATTCGGCAAAGTGAAAGATGCTGGCCGCCAGCACCGCGTCGGCCTTGCCGAGCAGGATGCCGTCCGCCAGGTGATCGAGCGTGCCGACGCCGCCGGAGGCGATCACCGGAATGCTGACCGCCTCGCTGACAGCGCGGGTCAGTTCCAAATTGAAACCGCGCTTGGTGCCGTCGCGATCCATGCTGGTCAGCAAGATTTCACCGGCCCCGTAAGCGTTCATCCGCCGCGCCCAGCCCACCGCGTCGATGCCGGTCGGCTTGCGTCCGCCGTGGGTGAAGATTTCCCAGCGCGGCGTCTCGCCGTCCTGATGCACCGCCTTGGCGTCGATGGCGACCACGATGCACTGGTTGCCAAAGCGCTCGGCGGCGTCGCGCACGAATTCGGGTCGGGCGATGGCGGCGGTATTGATCGACACCTTGTCGGCGCCAGCGTTCAACATCCGCCGCACATCGTCCAAGGTGCGGATACCGCCGCCCACGGTCAGCGGGATGAAGACCTCACCGGCAACCTGCTCGACCACGTGCACCATGGTTTCGCGGTCGTCGGAGCTGGCGGTAATGTCGAGGAAGGTGATCTCGTCCGCACCCTGCTGGTCGTAGCGGCGGGCGATTTCCACCGGATCGCCGGCGTCGCGGATTTCCACGAACTTGACGCCCTTGACCACTCGGCCCCGGTCCACGTCCAGACAGGGAATGATGCGTTTCGCCAGCCCCATCAAGCGCTCTCCCCGGCGGCGATCTGCTGGGCGGCGGCGAGGTCGATGGCGCCATCATACAGCGCCCGACCGATGATCGCGCCCGTGATGCCTTCTTTTTCGACCGCGCACAACGCCTTCACATCGTCCAGGGTGCTGACGCCGCCGGAAGCGATGACCGGAATGCTGACGGCCTGCGCCAGCCGGACCGTCGCCCCGACGTTGACGCCTTGCATCATGCCATCGCGGCTGATGTCGGTGTAGACGATGGCCTCGACCCCGTAACGCTCGAAAATCTGCGCCAGATCGATCACGTTGTGCTTGGACAGTTTGGACCAGCCGTTGACCGCCACCCGTCCGTCCTTGGCGTCCAATCCGACGATGATGTGGCCGGGATACTCCAGGCACAGATCGCTGACGAAATGCGGGTCTTGCACCGCCTTGGTGCCGACGATGACGAACTGGACGCCGGCGTCGAGATACGCTTCCACGGTTTGCTCGTCGCGGATGCCGCCGCCGACCTGAACCGGCAGTTCGGGAAACGCCGCGACGATGCGGCGGATCACTTGAGCGTTGACCGGTTGGCCGGCGAAGGCCCCGTTCAAATCCACCAGATGCAAGCGGCGGGCGCCCGCCTCCACCCAGCGCGCGGCCATCGCCACCGGGTCATCGGAAAAAACCGTCGAATCTTCCATGCGGCCCTGGCGTAGCCGGACGCACTTACCGTCCTTCAAATCAATCGCGGGTATCAGCAACATAGCGGCGTTCTTCCAAAAACCAACCGATCGGGATTAAGTTCTCAGGGGTTCCAACCCGCAAAATTAGCTAGCAGGCGCAATCCCGCCTGCGCGCTTTTTTCGGGATGGAATTGCACGGCGAACATGTTGTCGCGCGCGATGGCTGATGCAAAACCGAAGCCATACTCGGTTCGACCCGTCACCAGCGCGGCGTCCTCGGGTTGCAGATAGTAGCTGTGAACGAAATAGAAGCGGCTGTCCTGGGGAATGCCCCGCCAGAGCGGATGCTCGCCCAGCTGATGGACCTGGTTCCAGCCCATGTGCGGCACCTTGAGCCGTTCGCCGGAGTCGGGATCGCGCAAATCGCCAAACCACACCACCCGCCCCGGCAATACGCCCAGGCAGTCGATGCCGCCGTTCTCCTCACTGAAGCTCAACAGCGCCTGCGGTCCCAGGCACAGGCCGAGAAACGGCTTGCCCAGCGCGCTTTCACGGACCACGTCGAGCAACTCCCAGCGCGCCAGTTCCCGCATACAGTCGCGGATCGAGCCTTGGCCGGGGAACACCACCCGGTCGGCCCGCAAGATGTCGCGGCGCTCCTGGGTGACGCTGATCCGCGCGCCGGGGGCGACGTGCTCGAGCGCTTTGGCGACGGAGCGCAAATTGCCCATGCCGTAGTCGATGATCGCGATGTGAGTCATGCGGAAAACTCGCAAAAGCAGGACAGGAGGGCCTTACAGGCTGCCTTTGGTGGACGGCACGCCGGCGGTGCGCGGGTCGGGCTCGACCGCCATCCGCAGCGCGCGACCGAAGGCTTTGAATACGGTTTCGGCGATGTGATGGGCGTTGCGGCCGCGCAGGTTATCGATGTGCAACGTCACCAGCGCATGATTGACGAAGCCCTGGAAGAACTCGCGGAACAAATCCACATCGAACTCGCCGATGCGCGCGCGCGGGAATCCGACATCGTACTCCAGACCCGGCCGCCCGGAGCAATCCAGCACCACTCTGGAAAGCGCCTCATCCAGCGGCACGTAAGCATGTCCGTAACGGCGGATGCCGCGCTTGTCGCCCAGGGCCTGTCCGACCGCCTGCCCCAAGGTGATGCCGATATCCTCGACCGTGTGATGGGCGTCGATGTGCAGATCGCCGCGCGCTTCGATGTTCAGATCGATCAGGCCGTGGCGGGCAATTTGATCGAGCATGTGATCGAGAAAGGGCAAGCCGCTGACGAAGCTGGCACTTCCAGTACCGTCCAAGTCGACCCGCACCTGAATCTGGGTTTCGAGGGTATCGCGCTTGACCGTTGCGATGCGTGCCGACATGCGAGTTCGCTTGCTGTGCTTGAAAGGGACAAAAGCAATTCTACATAAAAACTGAGTATAGCCCAGCGTACCGCGCTTGAAAGCGTTGGCTTTTGGGAAAATTGGCAGCGTGCAACAGCCATTCGGGCAGGATGCGGGAATTTCAAGCCCCGCTGGCGGAAAAAGCGCGAAACTCGATCCGAGCTGGGCGCTTGCAAAAAATAACCGGCGCTGAAAGCGCCGGTCCCATTCACGCTGAAAATCAGTTCTCAGTGATCAAATCGCCGGGCGTCGGCGGCAGCATCGGCATGATTTGTTTCGGAAATTCACCGTTCAGTGCGCCCAGAAAGGCCACGATATCCTTGACTTCCGTATCTTTCAGATCCTTGTTGAGCTGAACCTTGGCCATCACCCGAACCGCCTCATCCAGGCTCTTGACCGCCCCGTTGTGGAAATACGGCGCGGTATAAGCGAGATTCCGCAAAGTCTGCACCCGAAACATCTGCTTGTCTTCGTCCTTTTTGGTGACATCGGCGCGACCTTTGTCTTCGAGCAACCGATACTGAGCGTCGTACACGCTGCCGGGGAAAGTGGGGAATTTCATGAAGAAACCCTGCCCCGCCGGCATGTTGTGCGAGCCGTTGAAGGCCGGCCCGGAATGGCAAGCGGTGCAGCCGGTCTTGGCGAAGGTTTCCATGCCCCGCACCTGCTGCTCGGTCAGCGCTTTCTTGTCGCCCTTGACGTAACGGTCGTAGGCGCTGTTGGGCGTGATCAAGGTCCGCTCGTAAGCGGCGATGGCCTTGGCGGCGTTGTCCATGGTCATGACCTCGCCCTTGCCGAACGCCGCTTCAAAATGAGCCTGATAACCCGGAATTTTCTTGACGCGGCCGATGGTGGCGTCCAAATCCTGCATGCCCATTTCGATGGGATTAGTCGGAGGACCCTTGGCCTGTTCTTCCAGCGAAGGCGCGCGACCATCCCAGAACTGCGCCGAATTGAAGGCCGCGTTCCACACCGTCGGCGCGTTGCGACCGCCGACCTGGCCGTGGACACCGATGGAGGTCGGCCGGTGATCGTCGCCACCTTCCATCACGTTGTGGCAGGAAAAACAGGAGATATTGCCGGTCGACGAGAAACGAGTGTCGAAATACAGCATCTTGCCGAGCGTCACCTTGGCCTCGGTGGTCGGATTGTCGGCGGGCGCCGGCGCGGTTTCCGGCAAGGCTTGCCATTGGCTATCGGCGGCAAACGCTACTCCGGCCAGCGTTGCCATACTAAAAAACCAGGGAACAAAACGAACGCTCATGACGCTTCCCTCTTGTTCATGTCGGTTAGGAGTGAATTCGTTGGCTGCCTCGCGGCTGGTTTCGCCTGAATCACATTGGGGCTAGAAAGGAGAATTTCAATTAAGAATCAATTAATTATTGATGTTAACTCAAACGTTTTGAGTATAGCGCGCCAACCTTAATTCAAGATGAATTTCAGTCAGCCCTGCCGCGGGCCGCCAAGCGATCCATCAATTCAAAGCGGCCCGATCGCTTTTGGGCGCAACGGCGGCGGCCCAGCCGGCCGACCGTTCCGCCGCCGACAGCACGCGGGCCTTGGTCAAGAACGATTCGGCCGCGACCGCGTTCATCGGCCGCGCGAAGTAGTAGCCCTGACCGAAGTCGCAGCCCAAGCCCGTCAGCAAATCGACCTGTTCTAAAGTTTCCAGGCCCTCGGCGACCACATTTTTTCCCAACGCGCGGGCGAGGGCGATAATGGCCCGCACGATCTCCAGGCGGCCGTCGCTCTGATCCATGGTCTGGATGAAGGTCCGGTCGATCTTGATGGTATCGAAGGGGAACTGGTGCAGATAGCTCAACGAGGAATAGCCGGTGCCGAAATCATCCAGCGACAAGCGAATGGACAGATCGCGCAAGCTGTTCAAAAGCATGCGGGCGGTATCGCTGTTCTCGATCAACACACTTTCAGTAACTTCCAGCTCCAACAAAGCCGGATCGCAACCGGTCTCCGCCAGCAGGCGACGGATATCCTCGAACAGGCCGCTATCGAGCAACTGCCGGCTGGACAGATTGACGCAGATGGTAATGGGCATCCGTTCTGGGTAGCAGCGGGTCCAGGTCGCCAGCCGCCGGCAGGCGTCAGCCAGCACTTCCCAGCCCAGCGGCACGATCAGCATGGTCTCTTCAGCCACGGGGATGAAATCGGCCGGCGAGACCAGCCCGCGCTGGGGATGCCGCCAGCGCACCAGTGCTTCGAAGCCTTTGAGCGCGCCGGTGGCCAGATTGATGATCGGCTGATAGAACACCTCAAATTCCCGCTGCTCCAGGGCGCGGCGCAGATCGCGCTCCAATTGCATGAGCCGGACCATCTGGTCGTACATGGCCGAATCAAACAGCACGTAAGGCTGGTCCTTGCCTCGCGCCTTGGCTTGATGCAAAGCGATATCGGCATCGCGCAGCATGTCTTCCGCGCGCTGGCGGTCGCCCTGATTCAACGCGATCCCGATGCTGGCGGTGGCGTGAATTTCATGATCGCCGATGTAAAAAGAGTCGGACAAGCTTTGATGGGCTCGCTCGGCGCAGATCATGGCATCGCCCGGCTGGCGCAACTCGGCCAACAGCAGCAAAAATTCATCGCCGCCCAGGCGGGCGACGATATCGCCGGCGCGCAGGCAAGATTGCAAGCGCTGCCCGATCATCGCCAGCATCCGATCGCCGATGTCATGGCCCAAACTGTCGTTGATCACTTTGAAGCGGTTGATGTCCAGTAGCAGCAACGCCGACCGCTCATAGCGGGGATAGCGGCTATCGAGCAGTTCCTGAAGTCTCCCCAGGATCATGGCCCGGTTGGGCAATCCGGTCAGCGCGTCGTGCAAGGCATGGTACTGCAAGCGCGCTTCGACCTGCTTGCGTTCGGAAATATCGCGCAGCACCGCCAGCAGTCGGGTCCGCCCCTCGATCTCAACCGTTTTGAAGTGGAGCTCGATCCAAGATGATTGGTTGGCGGCACTGCGGAACTGGTATTCGGCCGGCACCGTTTCGCCGGCCAGCGCTCGGGCGCGCTGGTCGGCCAGAGAGTCTCGCGCGTCGCCAGCGGCGTCGAACAAGAAGTGTTCCAACGCGCGCCGGCGCCGGCCGATGCCCGCGCCGCGACCGAAAATTTCGTGGGCCTGACGGTTGCTATCGAGGATCAGGCCGCTGTCCGGATCGAGCACGGCTAACGCATCGGTCGCGCCATCGAACAGGGCTTGATATTTGGTTTCTGAATATTTGAGGGCGGTCTCAGTGCGGTCCAGATGGTGCAAGGTGACGTAAACGGCGAGGGCGGTCTCGGCGATACGGTGGTCGTCAGCATCGAAGCGGCCGCGATTCAGGCCGCTATCCAACGCATCGCCCAACAACAAGGCCAGCCCGGCGCGCCGGTGGCAGACCCAAATCCAGCGCTGGAGCGCCGTGGTCTGGTGCAAAAGCTCCACGAAGCGAAACGGCGCCTGCTGGCATCGGTCCGAATTGCAGCCGTCGGGCACTTCAGACGGCGGCAGCGCCAATTCCCAATCCGGCGCCAAGCTCCGACCGTGCACGATGACGAACCGTCCCCGTAGCCCATCCCATTTCAGCAAGGCGGCACTATCCACCGCTAGCGCCTCCACCAGCAAGTCCACCATCAGTTCGCCCAACTCACCGATGGCGGCCTGACGGTTCGCCAGCCGGTGTAACTCTCCAATCACCTGTGCGATGATCTGGCCACGCCGAAACTCCTGCCGGAGCCGGCCCAACTCGACTTGTAGCGACGCTAGCCGGTCCTGGAGGGGGCCGCAGTGCTGACAGTGAAAATCGGTTTTCCGGCCCTGCGTGCCGTCGGGTTCGTCGATCATAGAGCCACTATTCTAAACAACGTTTAAAAACAATTTTATTTAATGCTTGGTTTTTTTATAGCCGGTTTCAATAATAGTCGGCAGTTTTCGCAGCGACTTTAGCTTTGGATACCCATCATGCGTGTAGAAATGGAACAACGGTTGAGTTTCTGCGGCAACCTGCCGACATTGCCGGCGGTCGCCATCAGAATCATCGAACTCGCTAACAATCCGGAAGTGCATCTTAACGAGGTGGCGCGGGTGATCGCCATGGACCCCGCCCTGGTGACCAAGCTGTTCCGAGCCGCGAACTCACCATTGTACGGGATACGCCGCAAGGCGACCAATTTGCGGCAGGTTTTGAATTTGCTGGGGCTACAAGGCACGCTGGCGCTGGCGCTGGGCTTTTCGCTGATCGCCAGTGCGCGCGGCTTCAACGGAATCCCGTTGGATACGGAGCAATTTTGGCGTCGCTCGCTGCTGGCGGCCACGGCTTGTCGCACCTTGGGCGAACGGCTGGGGTTGAAAAACCTGGAGGAGCTGTTTCTGGCCGGGCTGCTGCACGGTATTGGGATTCTGGCGCTGGCCCTCATGATGCCCGATCAATACGCCAGCTTGCTGAACGAGTCCGGCGACCGTCAATTGGATGGTTCGGCCGTTTTAGATGTCGAGCGGCTGGCCCGGCTGGAACAAGCGCGTTTGCAAGTCGATCACACTCAAGTGGGCTCCTGGTTGTTAAAACGTTGGGGATTGCCGGATTATCTGTGTCACGCGGTGGCCGGCAGCCTCGATCCGAGCGATCCGCTGGTACCCGAATCTCATCAAAGCTTGGTCGAATGCGTGGCGCTCTCGGTGCGCTTGGCCGATATCTGGGTGCGTCCCGGCTACTGGCAAAATTCGCCTCAAATCGCGGAACTGGCCCGCCGGTGGTTCGGCTTGGCCGCGCAAGATTACGTGGAGCTGTTAGGCTCGGTCGGAGCCAAGCTCCCTGAAATGGCCGAGCTTTTCCAGATCAAGACCTTGGATGCCGTTGAAATCGCCGGCATTCTCGATCAGGCCCACGAGGCGCTGACCGTGCGCAACCTGCAAGAGATGGCCGAGCTGGCGAGCGCAGGCCATCCCCCAGAAACCGGCGCCACCGCGGTCGCGGCCGATTTCTTGACGGAACGGCCGGTTACCGTGATCGGCTCCAGCCCGCCCACGGGCTTGCACTCGCAGCTCCCACGCGATGATGAGTACGTCTTTGATTCGCTGACCGGACTGTTCAACCGTTCTTACTTTGAAGAAATCCTGCGCCGGGAGCTAACGACCGCCAAAGCTCAGAACTGGCCCCTGACTTTGGTGCTGGTGGATCTGGACCATTGCACGCAGATCAACGAAACGCGCGGCCGAGCGGTCGGCGATCAGGTATTGATCGTGCTGGGTCGCCTGTTCGGAGCCAACATCCGCCGCCACGATACGGTAGCCCGCTACGGTGGCGATGAGTTCGCGCTGCTGCTGCCGGCCAACGGCACGGAACCGGGCCGCCACCTGTTGGCGCGCTTGCAAGAGCTAGTCCGTCAGTGGGAACCGACCCTGGGCGGAGAAAATAGCCTGCATATCACCTTTTGCGCCGGATTGGCGATGTATCCCGACCCCGGTTTCGCCGAAAGCATCACCGCCGAGGAATTGCTGCAAGCCGCTGAAGGAGCGCTTGCCGCCGCCAAACGCGCCGGCCCCGATCAACTGGTTGTTTACGGTAAGCCACCAGCTTCTTGAGTCCGCCAAGGGGCCTCATCATGCCGGGAACCTACTACCGCCACCACCCGGACCTCGCGCTGATTTTACGGACTCAAGGGCTTTGCTGATGCAGGTAAGCATCGGCGCTGTACAGCGCCAGCGCCAGCCAGATACAACCGAACGTCGCCCAATGGATCGCGGTGAACGCTTCCCGGTAAACGATGACGCCTAACAAAAATTGCAGGGTCGGAGTCAGATACTGAATCAGGCCGAGCGTGGACAGGCGCAACCGTCGGCCCGCTTCCAAGAACAGCACCAGGGGGACGACGGTGACCGGACCGGCGGCCAACAGCAACACATCGGTCGTTCGATCGCGCGCGCCGAACGCGCCCGCCCCGCTCGCCGCCAGCGCGCTTATCACCAGCAAGGCGACCGGGGCCAGCAACGCGGTTTCCACGCACAGTCCGAGCATGGCGGACCGGCCGTCTTTTTTGCGCAGCAGGCCATAACCGCCGAAGCTTAAAGCCAGCGTCAGGGCGACCCAAGGAAAAACGCCTTGACCGATCACCATGACCAGCACGCCGCTGGCGGCGATGGCGACCGCGCTCCACTGGCGCGGGTTCAAGCGTTCCCCCAACACCAGCACGCCGAGTACGACATTGACCAACGGATTGATGTAGTAGCCGAGGCTGGCTTCCAGAATGCGGTTGTTCTGCACCGCCCAGATATAAAGCAGCCAGTTGACTGAAATCAGCACGCTGGTGAGCACATAGAACCGGAGGCGACGCCAGTCGCGGAACGTCGCCAGCAAAACCGGTCCGCGTCCCTGCCACAACATCAGCGCCAGCAGCACCGCCACCGACCATAAAATGCGATGCATCAACACTTCCAGCGGCGGGACGTGGTTGAGGGCCTTGAAATAAATCGGAAACAAGCCCCAGAGGCTAAAGCAGCCCAGCGCGTGAGCCAGCCCCGAAAGCGGGTGTTCCGACGCCGCGCCGGCGACCGGCGCACGCGATGGAGCGGGCATGGCGAAGCCGGCCGCTCAACCGGAAAAGGCGGCGAAGGCCCGCCAAGCGGCAAAGGCCGCCAACACCAGAAACAAAACCCCGCTGACCCGGTGCAAAACGTGGACGGGCAAGCGACGCAGCAAGGTTTGGCCCGCCAATACCCCCAGCGCCGAGGTCAGCGCCAGCGCCAGGGTGCCGCCGACCCAGACCGGCAAAGCGGCCTGGGTACCGGCCAGACCCGCGACCGCCAGTTGGGTCTTGTCGCCCAGTTCAGCCAGAAAAATCATGGCAAACGCCGATAGAAACACGCTCCGGCCGTCGCGCTCCCGAATCTCGACAGCTCCCTCACCTGCCTCCCGCAGGGCATTGATGCCGAACACCGCAAACAGTATCGCCACCGCGGCGGCAACCAGCCATTCCGGCAACCACGCGGCGGCGGCGGCACCGAACGATACCGCCAGTAGATTCAGGATGGCAAAGGCAACGATCGCACCGAACAACACCGGCAGGGGCGGATGGCGGGCCGCCAAAGTCATGCAAACCAGTTGGGTTTTATCACCCAGTTCAGCCAGTGCGACCAAACCCAACGTGGTCGAGGCAGTCACTACAAATTCGTTCATAATTGTTCTCGGCGCTGGGTCAGAATGAGGCATGATAAACAATTGCAACAGTAAAGCGCCTTATCGGCTGATCGCGACAGCCGTTCGGGCTTGGTAAGGCGCCAGCGTGGCTAAGGCGGCTTTTCGGCCGGGAGCAAACGACATGCGCGGATTAAGGCGCTTGGTTTTAATGGCATCATTGCAGGCGTTGGTCGCGGCGGTGGCGTTCGCTGACAGCCTGCGCTGCGGTCGCTACGTGGTGCAAACCGGCAATTCTCAATCGCAGGTGTTGGACGCCTGTGGCGAGCCGCGTCATGCCTGGCAAGACGGTTTCATCGAGCAAGCCGTACGCTACAACGATGGCTATTACCCGGTCAGGCCCATGCCGTTGCCCTATGGGCTGCCGGGCTACGAAACCGAATATCGCCGGATCATTCCCGTCTACAAATGGGAATATAACCTCGGTCGGGGCACTTTGCTCAAGACGCTGATTTTTCACGGCGATACCTTGATGGAGATCCTCGACGGCCCCCGCCAGTAACGACGGCCACCAAGCGCGTTCCAACCGGCCTACCTTCCATCAGACACAAGTTCCCGACGGCTCTAATACAGCGAGTACCTGCCGGGGTTCGAGCTTGCCCTTGAAGAAGATCACCGGGCCGGGCACGTCGCGGAAGTCGTCCGCGCCCACGTTCAACCGCTCGGAAACCGCCACGATCAAATCGGGCATGGCGGCCCGGCGCAGCTTGTCCAGTTTGCGGCGCAGGTAATCGGGATGCCAGAAGCCCATGATTTCGACGTGGGCGATCCGGCCGTCAGTGTGGCGCAAGGCGAAATCGGGGACGAACACCGTACCCTTCAGATCGACGATTTCCACCTCCCGCTCTAGGGTCCAGGCCGTGCCGAGTTTGCCCCAACGGACGGCGAAACGCTCTTCCAGCAGGCTGTCGTAAGCGGGCGGGGGGTCTTGCAAAGCCCGCAGCGGCGATTGGGAGTCGAGCCGGTAGCTTAGTTCCTGACCGTCTCGCTGCACCACCGCTTCCAGTTCCCAGCGGCTGACCCGCAACAGCGCCGGTAAGAACATCGCCATTTGCAGCCCGTATTTGCGGGTTTGCTTGAACAAACTGGCGGGGCCGTCCACGTAAATCTGATAGCCGTCATCCAGGTGGCCTTCGACCGCGTACATCAACCCGTGAAACTTGAGATGTTGGAACAGCCGGCGGTATTCGCCGGGCACGTTGCGGTGGGCGGTGAGGCGCAGATACAGCGCCGCGTACAAAACGCCTTGCGCTTGGGCGAGGTTGTAGCGGTCCACCAGTTTGTCCGGCGTGAAATCCGGCAGCACGGTCAGCAGGTGATTTTCCGGCAAGTCGGCGTAGAGCGCCTCGCGCAGCGCGTCCGCTTCCAGTTGATAGCGTGGCGCGAGCGATTCCAACACCTCGCGCGCCTGCGTTTCACCGTATCCGCCGCGTTCGGCGGCCCGCGCGAACGCCTCGCGCCGCAAGGTTTCCGGCTCCAAGTCGCCGGTCGCCAGCGTAAATTCGGCGGCGTTCAATGCCAGATGGGCGAAGCCGCGCACGATTCGATAATCGGGTGAATCGCCTTCCAGCGCTCGCAAGGCCGCTTGCAATTCGCCGCGCGCGCGGTGCTGGTGCTGATGGATTAGGTCTAACACCTGTTCGGCCCAGAGGTGTTGCTCGCGCTTGAGAAAACGCGGATAGACCTGACTGCCGCGCTTGGAGGAAAACAGCAATTCGGAGGGAAGCATCCGCTTAGACGCGCGGTCTCGATCCGCCGTGCGTCTGAAATCCGGCCGCCGCGTCGGGGGGGGCGGACGGCGCGGGATCGAACAAGGCCAAGGTCGCGTCGATCCGCTCTTTTCGTTGGGCGTCGGGCGGAGTGCGACGGCGGTCGGCCACTCGCTCCTCGCGGGTTTCCTTGGCGATCACTTCATACAAAATCGCCTGCTTGCCGTCGCCGCGCCGCAGGATGCGGCCCAGGCGCTGGATGAATTCTCGCGCCGAGGCGCTGCCGGACAGGATGACGCCGATGGAGGCGTCCGGCACGTCCACGCCTTCGTTGAGGACGTTGCTGGTGACGATGGCGGTATAAAGCCCGCTTTTGAAGCCATCCAGAAACGCCTGCCGTTCCTTGATCGCGGTTTGATGGGTCAGGCAAGGGATCAGAAAGCGCTGCGAGACTTCGTAAGCGGTGGCGTTATCCTCCGTGAAAATCACCGTTTTGACGCCGGGATGGTTGGCGAACACCAAGCCCAGCGCGCGCAGCTTGCCCGGCGTGGCGTGGGCGATGCGGCGAGCGTCGCGGTGGGCGCGCATGGCGCGGCGGCCCTCGACGCTGCGCGCCGACAGCATGACGAAGCGGTTCCAGCCTTCCAGCGCGCTCAACGACAGCCGGTTCGCCTGCAAGAAGCGGTTGCGTTCGTCCAGCGCTTGTTGATAAGCGGCGCGTTCGGCGGGCGAGAGATCGACGTGGACCGAGCGCACCTGAAACTCCGCCAGCACGCCGCCGGCCAACTGTTCCGGCCGTTTGCGATAGACGATGGGACCGACCAAATCCGGCAAATCGACATCGCGGCCGTCGCCGCGCTCCGGCGTGGCGGTCAAGCCCAAGCGATACGGGGCCAGCGAAAATTCGGCGATGATCCGATAGAACTCGGACGGCAGATGATGGACCTCATCGAAGATCAGCAGACCGAAACGGTCGCCCAACCGTTCGATGTGGCGGGCGGCGGAATCATAGGTGGCGATGGTCAACGGCTGTGGTTCGTGATAGCCGCCGCCGATCAAGCCGATCTCTTGATCGGGAAAAGCGGCGCGCAGCAAGGCATACCATTGCTGCATCAAATCCAAGGTGGGCACCATGATCAACACATCCCGACGCGCCCAGCATAAGGCCAGCAAGCCGACCAGCGTTTTGCCGGCTCCGGTCGGCAGCACCACCACCCCGCGCCCTTTCGCCGCTTGCCACGCCGCCAATGCGTCTTGCTGGTGCGGATAAGGGATCATTTCCAGCGCGCAACTTAACTCTCGAAGTTGGTAGCGCGGCGCTTTATTGCGGGCCAGCTCGCTTTTCAATGGGCCGATGATGGCGCTGTAGCAACTGGCCGGGGCGCGATAGGCGTCCACCCGCGGATCGTAGCAAAACCAAGTCTCCAACCCAGCCGGCAGTTCGGCGACGCCTTCCAGCAGCAGCGTGCCTCGGTCGAAGCGGAGCTGGCGGTCGGCGTCGTCTCGACCGGTGCGATAAAAACCGGCGGTGTCCTTGGTGCGCAACGTCATTTAAATCTCAAGTGTGAGCGAGCGTTAGCTTGTAGCCTAAACCAATTCTCATCGCGTTCAACCGCCGATAACAATAAGGGCGTCCGCTGGGGACGCCCTTATCGCTCAGTCACGCTCTATAGCCTCGATCGGGCGTTCACCTCGCGCGATCAGCTCATGCGCTGGCGGTAGCGCCAGCCCATCAGCAGCAGCAAGCCCAGCAGCGCTAGCATCGCCGCTTGCGACAGCGTCGGAATCTCCGCGATATCCCAAGTGGTGGCCTTGCCGCTGTTGGTCTTGATCGGCTGCTGTCCGGCGGCCACATCATTGTCCACGCTGCCGTCGCCGTTGGCGTCCCAGTTGGCGGTTCCCGTGTTGCTGGCGTTGGTGGTGCCGGCTTGGAATCGACTGCTAAAGACGATCACCACTTCGTTCTGGGCCGCGTTTTCGTCCACGGCTCCCGGATCGGCGGCGATCTTGCCCTCGTACACCACTCGGTTTTGCGCGGGGTCGTAGGCGCACAACGTCACCGTCGAGCCACCGCTCGGCTCGCAGCGCAGGCTGTTGGGTTCGTAGACGGTTCCAACCGGAATAACGTCCGTGACCCGAACCCCCAGCGCGGCCTGATTGCCGTTGTTGATCCAGACCATCCGCCATTCAAGGACCGGGAAACCGCTGGCGTTCACCGTCTTGCGGCCTGACGGCGGGTCAAACAAACCGGGCGCGCCCTCGATCGGCGTTTGGGTGAGGTCGGAGACCGAACCGGTGAGATTGGCCGCCGCGGCCGTCGCCTGATTGCTGGCGATTTGTCCGGCCGTTCCGGGGTTGACGGTGACGCGGAAGCCGATCAGGATCGTTTCGCCCGGATTGAGCGCGCCGACGTTGACGGCGATCGGATTGGTGCCGGCCACGGTGCCTCGGCTGGTCGTCACGCTGTTGGCGACCAGCGTCACTTGCGCCGGCAGCGGGTCATCGACGATCCGCACGTCGCTGGCGGCGGTGGAGCCGGTGTTGGCCACCAGCACCTCATACAGCAGGGTATCGCCCGGATTCACCGAACCGTCGCCCGCCGTATCCTGAAGCGTCCAACGCTTCCGAAGCTCCAGCTTGGGCCGGCCGGTCGCGCCCGACACCGCCGTAATGGTGGTGGGCTGCGCGCCGTCGCCCGGATCGAGGTTGGCGTCGGTGGGAACCGTGCCGATTTCCGGTGAAGACACCGCGCCTTCGTTGTTAAAGACCCGTTCCGCGCTGGTGAACGCGGCGATCTTGGCATCGAAACTCAAGCGCAGCTCGCCGTTGGCGGGCACGCTCAAGTTGGTCCAGGTCAAGGTCGAGCCAGCCAAGGTCGCGGGCGGATTGGCGCTGCCGCCGACGTACGTCAAGCCGGCGGGGATCGGATCGTTGACCGTCAAGCCAGCCAGCGGCGCGGAGCCGCCGTTGCGCAACACCAGGGTGTAGCGCAAGGTGTCGCCGAATCCGACCACGCCGACCGGCGCGGTGTCGGTTTGAACCGCGACGGTCTTGTAGGCCACCAACGACGGCGGGCGGCTGACGACGACCGGCGTTTCAGTTTGATTGCTCGGCGTGGGCACCGTTTGGTCGGAATCCACGATGGCTTGATTGCGGATCAGCGTGCCGGCGGCCGTCCCGGCGTTGACCCGAACCTGGAAGGTGACGACGGCGGACGCGCTGGGGTTGAGCGTGCCGACGTTCACGGTCAAGGTGTCGTTGCCGAACGTTCCCGGCGGACTGCTGCTGCCGGCGACATACTCGGTATTGGCCGGAATCGAATCGCTGAGGGTCACATTGTTGACCGGGCTTGCGCTGGTATTGGTCAGGACGATGGAATACTGCAAGGCGTCGCCCGGATCGGCCGCGCCGTTGCCGTTGGCGTCGACCGCCAAGCTGACCGTCTTGCTCGGTACGATCACGGCGTTTGCCGTCGGTCGGACCGTGGCGGTCCCCGCGCCGGTGTAGTCGTTAATCCCGCCGCCGCCGGTGCGCCCGCTGTCGGTCGCACCGGTCGCGCCGGGGCTGGAGGCGTAAAGCAACGACGCGGTATTGGTCAGGCCGACGCCGACCACCGCGCCCGCCGCGATCCGCGCTTGGTAGCTGATCGCCGCCTGATGGGTCGCGCGGGTCAGGCTAGCGAGCGTCCAGGTCAGCGTCCGGCCGTCGGGCGAGACGCTGGCCGGCGCTGGCGAAGCCGAACCGGCGACGTAGCTCAAACCCTCCGGCAGCACGTCGGTCACGGTCAGATCGAAGGCATCCGCCGTGCTGGCCGCCGTGTGATCGACGTTCAAGGTGAACGTCACCACGTCTCCGAGGCTCTGTTCGGCGGGCGCGACGGTCTTGGCGAGCGCGAGGTTCGGCTCCACCACGGTGAGATTGAGCGGCTGGAGGCCCGGCGTGCTGGCATCGGCGTCGAAGTCCCGCGTTTGAGGGACGCCCGCGCCGTCGGTGAAGCGCAATTGCGCGTTGTTGCCGAGCACGACGCCATCCTGATGTTCGGGCAGATTGTCCAGCCGCGCGCGGATATCGAGGGTGATGAAGTCGTCCGCGGCGTTGCCGTTGGCCGGATTGACCAGATCGCCCAAGTTGAAGGTCAGCGTTTGACCGCTCTGGACCGGCGCGCCGCCGCTGAAGGTGATGCCGGTGTTGCCCGCGCCGATGGCGGCGTCGAGGAAGGTCAATCCCGCCGGCAGGGTATCGGTCACGGTGACCGCTCGAACCGTACCTTCGCCCACCGACAGCCGCAACCGGTAGCCGACCGTTTCGCCGATGCCGTAGCTCGTCTTGGCCGCCTCCGGTTGGAACGCCTTGTTCAAGGACACCGGATCGCCGACCGTGAACGTATCCGACCGCACCGCGACGTGGTAGTTGTCGAGCGCGGCATCATCGTTTTGGTCGGGGCCCGCCGCCGTGCCGGTCCGTTGGTTCGGATCGTCGCCGTCGCGGCTGCTGTAGGTTGCGTCCACGCTCGCTTGCAAGCTCTGGCCCGGCTGCACGGTATTTTGCAGCGTGGCGGTGAACACAATTTTCACGCTGTCGCCCGGCTTGAGATCGAACGGACTGCTTTGCCAGCCGTCGGGCAGCACGGTGATGGTCGGCGTTTCGCTGCCGCCGCTGGTGTTGACCAGCACCACGCTGATGCCCTGGACGTTGCCGAGTCCCGGCGGCAACAATTCGCGCAGCGAGGTTTCGAAGGCGGTCGTATCGCCGGTATTGGTGACGGTGACCTCGTAGTTGACCGTATCGCCAGCTTCCAAATTGGCGGTGGGGCTGGTGATGGCGTGGGTCACCGCCAGACGCGGTTCGCCGACGGTGACGCTCTCGGCGTCGCTGATGCTGGCCGGTTCGCCGGTCAGCGGTTTGGCGTAACCCAGCGTGGCCGTGTTCGGCAGCGTCTGGCCGTCTTGATTGCTCAGCAGATTATCGACCCGCGCCCGATAGTTCAGGGTGACGGTGCGCGTGTCGCCGCTGGCGTTGGTCAGCGTGCCGAAGGCGAGCGCCAACGTTTCCTGACCGGCCGCCGGCGCGTTGTCGGTCCGCGTGAAGTCGGCGGGCGGCGTGGATGCGGTCAGACCCGTGCCGTACTCCACGGTCAGGCTGCCGGGCACGTAGCTTAAGCCCGCGCTCAACACATCCTGGAACGAAGCGCTGTTAAAGCTGCCGGGGAAGGACAGCACCACGCGGTAGCTCACCTCGTCGCCGACGGCGTAGCGGGTTTGCGGGTTGACGATGGTCTTGTCCAGATTTGGCGTCCCGACCCGAATCAGAACGTTGCTGGCGGCGGTGTAATCGTTGACGCCGCCCGCGCCGGTGCGCTCGCCCGGATTCGCTTCCGGCAAGCTGGTCCATTGCGCGCCGCTGTTGTTGGTCACGCTAGCGCCTTCCGCCAGCGCGGCGGTGGTGGTGGCGTCGTAAACGACGACCAACTGACCGTCGGGCGGGAACAGCGTCGCGCCGCAATTGAGAGTCGTGCCGGTAAAGGCGCAGGTCTCGCCGGTCACGCCGTTGCTCGGCGTGGCGCTCACCAGCGTCGCGGAAGCAAAGGCCGCCGGCAAGATATCGCTGATGCTGATGTCGTGCGCCGCGCTGACGTTCGCGCCGGCGGGGTTGGTCAACGTCACGGTGAAGCGGATCGTGCTGGCTGTATTGGGCAGCACGGCGTTGACCGAGGCGGTCTTGGCGATTTGGACGTTCGGCTCCGCCACCGTGGCGGTTTGCGTCGCCGGAGTCAGATTGCCCAGTTGGCCGGCGGCGTTCCGATAGCTGAGATCCGCTTGATCGGTGAGCGCCGCACCCGCTTGGTTGCCGGCGATGTTATCGACCCGCGCTTGCAGTTCGAGAAGGTAGCTTGAACTACCGCCGGAGTTGATGACGTTGCCGAGGAACACGCTGACGGTCTGACCGGCCGCCACGGCTTCAGCGCCGTCGGTCAACGGCACGAAAGCGCCGCTGGCGGCGGCGTTGACGCCGCCCGGATTCTGCGAAGCCGTCAATCCCGTGCCGAACTGCCGCGCCAGCCGCGCCGTACCGACCACATAACTCAGACCCGCCGGCAAGGTGTCGACCATCGTCACCTCGCCGGTCGTGCCGGCCGGAACGTTGAACTGAATTTGATAGGTCAGAATTTCGCCGATTTGAACCGCTGTACTGGTATCTCCACCGTTTGAAGTAGCGACCAGCGATTTGCTCAGGCCGGCGAAGGTGGCGACCGGACCGATGGGGGTCAGCGTCGGATTGAGGCCGTCGCCGGGATTGCCGTTGTCGTCGCTGTTGGCCGAAATGCCGCCGGCCGCCGTCGCGTTCGCCTGATTGCTGGCGATCTGGCCGTTGGTTCCCGCGTTGACCGTCATCCGGAAGCTGATGGTGGCGGTCTGGCCGGGGTTCAAAGTGCCGACGTTGACGTCGATAGGCGTCTCGGTCACCACCGCGCCGAGGCTGGTGGTGAGGCTGCCCGGCACGAAGGTGAACTGAGCCGGCAGCGGCGCGTCGGTCAGCCGCACGTTGCTGGCGGCTTGCGCGCCGGTGTTGGTGACGGTGAGGGTGTATTGCACCATATCGCCGGGATCGACCACGCCGATGGCGCTTGCATCCACCGCCAGCGACCAGCGTTTTTGTACGTTCAACGCCGGCGTGGCGGGGCCTGTGCCGGTCGCTGTGATCGAGGTCGGCTGGCTGCCGTCGCCGGGGTCGCCGTTGCTGTCGGTGAGGACAGCACCGGTTTGGGTGGAGGTGGCGCTACCTTGGTTGGTGAAGGTTTGACTCGCGCCGGCGATCGCGCCGATCGTTACGTTGAAGTTCAGC
Source organism: Candidatus Competibacteraceae bacterium (assembly GCA_016713505.1). Lineage (NCBI taxonomy): Bacteria > Pseudomonadati > Pseudomonadota > Gammaproteobacteria > Candidatus Competibacteraceae > Candidatus Competibacteraceae bacterium. Next base: position 2,795,461 of record JADJPA010000001.1, read on the forward strand.
GTCTGGCTTGCGCCAGGGGCGAGGTCGGCGATGCCGGTCCAACTGACGGCTTGTCCGGTCACCGCTGGCGTTCCGCTGGTGGTGGAAGCGGAGGAAGCGACATAGGTCAGCCCGGTTGGAATGGTGTCGCTGAAGCTCAAGCCGGTGAGCGTCGCCGCGCCCCGGTTGCGCAGGGTGACGGTATAGCGCAAGGTGTCGCCGGCATTGACCGAGCCCGAATTGTTGGTGTCGGTCCAGGCGAGGGTCTTCTCGGCATAGAGCGCCCCGGTTAACGGCGGTTGACCGCCGACTGGAATGTCGGTCGGCTGGTCGCCGTTGTTGTCGTCGCCATCGCTGTCGGTCGGTTCGGGTACGGTCTGATCCGAGTCCACGGAGCCTTGATTGCGGATCACCACGCCGTTGGCCACGCCGGCATTGATGCGGACCTGGAACTTGATGGTGGCGCTGGCTCCAGGTTGCAGGCTGCCGACCGCGAGCTGCAATTGCGTCGCCGTGCCCGCATTGGCGGCTGGAGCGGCGTTCAGCGACAACGAACCGTCAATGTAGGTTGTATTGGCCGGAATCGGGTCGATGTAAACGACGTTGGTGGCCGGCGTGCTGCCGGTGTTGGTCAAAACGACCGTATATTCCAACACGTCGTCAGGCAGCGCCACACCGCCGTTGAGATCGGCGACGGTCTTGACCGCATCGATGGCTGAACTCGCGGTCGGGGTGACCGGCGCGCTGGTGGTGGTCGCGTAATCGTTGAGCGCGCCGCCGGCTCCGTCGGCTCCAGTGCGGCCGTCGTCCGGGGTGCCGGCCGCGTTAGGCTGGCTGGCCCAGGTCATCGCGACCGCGTTGTTGAGCGGCGTGCCGACCGTGGCCGATGTTTCGATGCGGGCCTGATAGCTGACCGCCCGGCTGCCCTCGGCCAGCGGCAGAGTGGCATAACCGAGCCGCAGCACGCGCGTGCCGGCGTCGAACGAGACGAAGGCCGGCGGCGGGTTCACGGAATCCGCGATGTAGGTCAAGCCGGCGGGCAGGGTGTCGGTCAATACCACATCGTAGGCGTCCGCCGTGCTGGTGGGCTGATGGCTTACATTCAAGGTGTAAGTCACCACATCGCCGAGCGACTGAGCGGCCGGACTGGCGGCCTTGGTCACGCCCAAGACCGGTTCGATCACCGTGAACGGGATGCCTTGATTGCCGGGTGTCGCTTGGTCGTGATCGAACTCGACGGTCCGGGGTGCGCCGTCGTTGTAACTGACCGACACCGGCGATCCGGCGGCTTCGCCGTTGAGAATGGAGCCGCCGTTTTGATTGGCGACGATATTGCGCACGCGGGCGAAGATTTCGACCAGAACAAAGTCGTCCTTGTCGCTGCCGTTGGGTTCGTTGAGCACGCTACCCAGATCGAAGCGGACGGTCTGGCCGGACCCGACGTTGGTGTTGTGGCTGGGGTTGCTCAACGCCATGCCGATGTGGCCGACGCTGACCGCGTGGCCGACATACGCCAGTCCGTCGGGCAGTTGGTCGGTCACCACCACGCTGTTGGTGGTGCCTTGAATGAAATCGATCCGCAGTTGGTAGGTGATGATTTCACCGACCGCCGCCGTCACCGGCGTCACCTGTTTGTCGATGGTGACCGTCGAGGCGATTTGCAGGGCTTGACTGGCCGATTCCTGATAGTTGTTCAACGCGGCGTTGCTATCGTCGTCGCCGCCGTTGCTGCCGTCGCGCCCGCCGGTGCTTCCGACCGGCAGACTGTTGTAATTGGCGGTGACCACATTGTTCAAGGTCTGGCCCGCCGTGGCGCCGACGCCGATCACGGTATCATAGGCGATGGTCAAGACCGCATTCGGTTCGAGGACCACATCGGCGACCGAGACAGCAGTAGCGCCGGGAGCCGCCGTGATGTCGCCTTCCGCCACCGGACCGCCGCTTTCCTTCGTCACGCCACCGACCGCGCTGATTGCGACATTGGCCGGATTGCTGACGGTTACGTTGGCCGGCAACACATCGTTAATGGCCACGCGCCGGGCGGCGGTCGCGCCGACGTTGCTGACCGTGAATTGCCAGCGGACCGTGGACCCCGCCTGCGCGTTGGCCGCGCCGGACAAGATGGTCTTGGTCATTTCCAGATTCGGCTCGCCGACGCGCGCGGTGGGCGGATTGGGCGCGGTGTAAACAATCGGCGTCGGGCCGCCCGGATTGGGGTTGTTGTAACTGACGCGGGCGCTGTTGGTGAGCGAGGTTCCATTCTGATTGGCGCTGAGGTTATCCACCTTCGCCCGATAAGCGATGACGACTTCGCCCGCCGGACTGGCGGTGGCGGTGCCCAGATTGAAGGTCAGGGGCGCGGTGGCGGTCGGCGCAATCGGGCCGGCGACTGGAGCGGTCACGCCGCCCACGAGGCTGACGGCCGCGCTACCGGCGACATAACTCAAGCCCGTCGGCAGGGTGTCTTCCACCCTCATCCCGCTCGCCGACCCGACCGGTAGCGCCAGCCGCAATTCGTATTCGACCTCCTCGCCGATGGCGTAGAAGGGTTTGGCGTTTTTGATCGCCTTGGTCATGGTGACCGCGTTCGAAGTCACCGTGGCGCTGGTTCCGGCGAACAGATTGTTCGGACCGCTGCCCGAACCGGTGCGCTCGTTGGCGTCGGCGCCCGGCAAGGTGGTGGCGGCGGCGCTGGCGGAATTGACCAGCAACTTGCCGAACGGGATCGAGGCGGGCAACTGCGCCCGGTAAGTGACCGTGATCGCTTCGCCCGGATCGAGTTTGTCGATGGTGCCGGACAAGACCTGACCGCTGAATCCCAGGCCGCCGACCGTCGCGCCGGTCGCGCCGGGATTGGCTCTGGCCGATCCGGCGACCGGGGTGATGTCCGCCGGCAACGTATCGCTGAACGTGTAATCGTAAGCGGTGGCGGCGTTGCTGCCGGTGGCGCTGTTGCGCACCGTCAGGGTGTAAGTCACGACGTCGCCGCCCGCGGCCGCGACCGGCGTGACCGTCTTGTTGATCGCCACTTGCGGCAGGACGACGCGCACGTTAGCGCCGGGGCCGGTGACGAGCTGGGTATTGTTGTTCTGATCGCTATAGCGAATCTGGGCGCGATTTTGCAGGAGGCTGCCGGCGGTGTTGCTGGTGACGTTGGTCACGCGGAATTGCAGGATGAGCCTATAAGTTTCGGCGGTGCCCGAAGTCGCATTGCCGTTGGTGACGTTGCCCAAATTGATGGAAAACGTGTTGCCGCTGATGGTGGGATTTACCGGAATGGCGACGTTAGGAGCGGCGCTGTTGATGCCGTCGGGATTGTTGGCGGCGGTCAAATCGGTGCTGCTGCGCGATAGCGTCGCCGTTCCAGGCACGTACGCCAAGCGCGCCGCCGTGGTGCTGTTGATCAACTGGTCGATCAACTGGACGCCGTTGGTGACGCCTTCCGCCATCTGGAAATCGAGCTGGTAGGTAACGGTTTCGCCGATGGCCACGGCTTGACCGGTTGTATCCGCCAACGAGGTCGCTTTCACGATTTTCTGATTGACGGTGGGCGCGCCGATGGGCACGGGCGCGCTGGCGGTGTCGTCGACTTGCACGCCGCCGCTGGTCGGCAGGGTGAACGTCGCGATCGACGCGTTGTTGGTGTAATTGCCGGTGACAACATTGGTTCTGATTCTGGCGCTGAACACCGCGCCGCCCGCCGCCACCGTCGGACAAACCGTGGCAGGATCGGTGGCGGTGTAGGTGACCGTTCCCGTTCCGCTGACGTAGTTGAAGGCGTAACCGACCGGCGTGGTCACCGCCGTCACCGTGGCCAGATCGAAGACGTTGGGATCGAGAACATCCGTGACCACGCACCGGAACATCGGGTTATTGGGATCGGTATTGGGCCAGCCCAGCCGGATTTGTACCGTGTCCCCGGCGTTGACGCTGCCGGCGGGCGACAGCGTCTTGGTGAGGTCCGGGTCGGGATTGTCGACCGTCCAGGTCGCGGTGGCCGGCGTCGGCGAGGTCATGTTAGTCGCGGATACCGTGGCGCTGTTGGTGCCGCTGGCGGTCTTGGCTTGCGAGTAGGTATAGGTAATCGTTCCTGTCGCCGATCCGGTCGTGGCCGGAACCGTGACCTGACTCCCGACGACCGTGGCATTCGTGCAGGTAAAGCCGTTGGAGCCGCAGGTGATGGCGGGGATTGGGCCAGCGCTGTCACCGAGCGTGAAGCTTTCGTATACGCCTTCCGTCAGGGTGACGGTAATCAAGAAGGTCAGTGTTTCGCCGTTGTTGATGTTGTTGTCGGGCGTGGAGCCGGGCAGGGATGATGCGGTAATGGCTTTGGTAATGGTCGGTGTGCTTTGGGTGACAAGCTTGGCTTTACGGGTCAACAGTGCGGTGTTGGTGGCGAAATTGACCGGAGTAAGCCCTTGTGGGTTTCCGACGTCGACGTTGCTGTAATTTTGCAAGACGGCCGTGTTATCGATGTCGGCGGCGCGCGGCGTGGCGTTGGCGGCCAAGGTGCAAGTGTAGCTGACCCAAATTTCTTCGTTGGTTTGAACCGCGCCGTCGCCGTTGCCGGACAGCGGGGAGGTCATCGTCAAGCCGGTCGTTAGGGTACCGGTAGTGCCGAGGGCTGTACCCCCGCTCAACGTCACGGCTGGAGCCGTGCAGGTATTAGGACTGCCGAAGGCGCCGAGCGTGCCAGCATCATCATTCAAGCGGATGCCGTAAGCGGGGGCGCTGCCGGTGTTGGTGACCCGCACCCGATAGGTGATGGTGTCGCCCGCGTCCAGACCCGTGGCCTGAGCGTCGAAGCCCGCTGGGGGCGTCGCGCTGACCGAGCCGTGCGAAACAGCGGTAATTTCCTTTTTGATCTCTAGTTGCGGCTGTTTGGTGACGACTTGGGCGGTGGTCGCCGCCGTTTGATCGGTCCCGCTCAAACTGTCGCGATAGGATTGAATCGCCAGATTGGCGAGGTTCAAACGGTCGGCCATCGGCTGAGCGGTGGCGCGGACGGTGTAAAGAATGTCGATCTTGCCGCCCGTGCTCGGCAGCTCGCGGTTGCCGTAAGTCCAAGTGATGCGGTTTAACCCGCTGTCGGTCGAAACGGTGGGAGCCGTGCTGCTGATGGTATCGTCGCTGGTGTAACACCATGCAGTGTCCGCCGGCGGCGTCGGCGTGGCTCCGCCCGCGCACGCGCCCGCGCCCGACATGCTTGAAACGCTGTACAAAGGGATCGGCAGGTAGTCGGTCAGGCTGAAATTCTCGACCGACGAGACCGGCAAGGTGGTGGTCAATCGATAGGTCACGGTATCGCCGGCCGCGACCTGGAAGGGATTCGGCAGGCTGGTGCTGCCGTTGAGCGCGTACTTGGCTTTGGCGAGTTCCGGTGTGGCGACCGCTAAATCGGACGAGGTGTCTTCGGTCACCGGGGAGCGGCCTGGAACGTTAAAGGTCACCGCGCTGCGGTTGGTAACGATGTCGCCGGCGCTCAAGGTCGATGTGCCGTTAACCGGACCAGAATAGGCGTTGTCTATGGTCGAGCGCAGCTTGATGACAAAAGAAGTGTCGGTGCCGATCACTCCCAGCAGTTGCCCGTTGCTGCCGGCGATCAAGCGGATGATGGCCTCGGACAGGTCGAAGGTAACCGTGGTTTCCCCGGCAACCTTGGCACCCACCGTGAATTCAGTTGGGTTGAGAGCGCTGACTCCCACCGTCGTGCCATTGGAGTGCAACTCAACGGTTGGCGTGAACCCCGCATCATAGGTTTGCCCGTCGCCCAAGGTGTCCGTGACGGTTAGCTCCTCAACCGTAAAATAATCCGACACCTGCCCGTTCAGGGTGTATTCCACGGTGTCGCCGGGCGACAGACCGGCGGGTCCCGTAGGCGTCACGATCACACCGTTCTTTTGCAGCGCCACGGCCTTGGCCGTGATGGTGTCAGAAGCGGAAACCGGCGGGAGCGGACTGCCTGAATAAGTTCCAGCGGCGCTGGAGTTATTAGTGATCGGTACGGGGGCGGGAGTCGTGGCGTTCAGCACCGGCATTCCCCCCGCATCCACCTGTGGAATATAGAAGGTGAACGTGATGGTCTTGTCGACGCCCGCCGCGCCGGTAATCGGACCGCAATCCAAGCTTAAGTTGCCGCCCGGCGAACTGGTGGGCGGGGTGGAGGTCGGCGTGCACCCCGCCGCATTGGTCACCGCAAGGAACTGAAATTGATTGGGCAAGACATCGGTGATGGTGACGGGATTGACGGTTTCCCCAGCGGCCACGTCAACGGTCAATTCCACGGTGCGCGGATAGTCGGGCCCGGTGGCGGTTTCGTCCTCAGGGGCAATGATATTTTTGGTGTGCTTGATGACGGTGGGGTTGATCGAGATGGTTTGCAACGTTCCGAAAATGGGGGGATCGGTTGACGGGTTATCTAAAGCGTCCCCGCCCAAATCGAAGAAAGGCTTGACTTTCAGCGTCTTAGATACGCCCAACTGTATGTTGGGCGCATTGCCGAGCGCGAAGCTCAAATCCAGGCACTGCGCGGGCTGCGCGGCGGTGAAGGAACCGAGCGGAAAGCGCAAGATGCGCAAGGTTTCCCCGTCGGCGAGCGTTACGTCGGTATTGGTGTCGGGATTTTTAAAGGTGCAACCGCTGGCGCTCGAACAAGTTTGCGGGGCGGATACGCTGATGGCGCTTCCCAGATACGTCGCGGAATTGAAGGTCACCCCGGCGGGCGTCACCAATTCAAAGGCGGGTTGATAGCCGGTGGTATCGCCGGCGTTGTCGAAACACACCGAATCGCTGGCGGGAGGGTCGGCGGATGGGCTAGGGAGCGTAAAGCCTTCGCCGATGAATTCGTTGTGAGTGCTTCCGGGCACCAGCGCCGCCGGCGTTGCGGTCGCCCACGCTGGCCGTCCCCCTAACAATCCCGCGACCAGCAGTATGATGAGCCAACCTAGCCAGCGGAATGCCTTAGCTTCGGACGCCATAAATATTCTCTCTGACTTTTATTAAGTTATTGTCCCACCGCCGAACTCCCACGCAGCGCGACATCCTGTTTGGGTGGCTACTCTGGCCAACCCCTCATCATCCAAATAAGCAACAAATGGTCGGACCTGGATACGAGCAAAACGAAATATAAACTCTTGTCATTAAAAATAGGCGCTACTTAAACAACATTACAGAGTATAGAACACAAGAAGTTCGCATTTTTGAACGTTTCATGGTTAATAATAGATTTAATGTCGCTTACACGACATTTATTAATTGTAATTTAGCTATTGTATGTATCTTTTTAGTTATTTAAAATTCATCGTCTATGGCCGCTAATCCTCGCGCCGACCGCGCGCGGTTTGAAAGCAGGCTGGCTCGCAACCGTTCGGAACCAGAATGATCCGTGAGCGGCTGCGGGAGTAAGGCTGCATCGATTTCCGCCCAACAGCCCACCAGCGCCAGCACCCGCAGCGCCTCCTCACGCGCGCCCGTATCTCGACAGGCGTCAGTTTCAGAGTCCGCCAACAAGGCTAACGCCGCTTCCACCGGCGCGACCTCGGCGGCCGTACCCCCAACCGTCTCCGAGGCCCGCCGCGCCCGCCATAGCAGCAAGCGCGCCCGCTGCGCCAGTTGCCGCTCTAGCGCTTGGGTCATATCGAGCGCGTTCAGTTGCGTTGTCAACCGTTCCAGTGCCGCCGCATCACGACGGCGGAAAGCGACGCGGCACAGCGACCACAGATGGGTGGCGGCGGTCAAGCGGGGATGCTGGTCGCGCCAATCGGCCCAGGCGCGGGAATGCCAGTCCCAGGCGGCAGCGAAATCGGCTTGACGGTAGGCTAGCTCACCGTCCAGATAATCCAGCAATGCGGTCCAAGGCTGGCGAAGGTCGGCGAGATAACGTCGTCCCTGATCGAGCAAGGCGCGACAGAAGGTGGGAGATTTACGGTCGAGGCTGACATGGATAACCGCGGTCAGGGCGGCGAACACATCGGCGGGATCGGCGGCCGCGGCGCGCTCGTTGGCGGCCGACAACAAAACCGCGAGCGCCAGATCGTCCTGGCCCGCCTGGCGCAGGCTGTAGCCCTGCCACAACAAAGCGCGGGTCCGTTCGCCGATCAAGCCCAACGCGCTCGCCAGTTCGACGGCTTGCTGCTCCAGCCGGGCGGCTTGCACGAAATGGCCCTCGGCGCGAGCGTGCCGCGCCAAGCTCCGTAGCCGGGCGAGCGCCTGCCGGTCGGGGGCCATCATCGGCGCTCGAAATAGTGGGCGAGGCTGAAATCCTCAATGCAGCAACGAAAACATCCGCCGCCGGTAGGTCGTCACCAGCGGGTCTTCGTTGCCGAGCATTTCGAACATCGCAATCAAGCCCTGGCGGCCAGCGCCGTCCTCGAATTGGGGATTGCGGCGCAAGATATCCATAAACTGTTCCAGTGCCGCCTCGTACTTGCCGGCCAAGACATAACGCGCGGCCAATTGGCGGCGCGCGGTCCAGTCATCCGGTTTGGCGTTGACTTGCGCCTCCAGTTTGGCAAGATCGGGAGCAGCTTGCGCCAGATCGGCAAATTGCAGGCGCGCCAGCAATCCGCTGGCCGGTTGCCGCTCGCGGTCCTCAGCCGGCAAACTTTGCAACAGCGTTCGCGCTTCTTCCGCCTGGTCCAGTTGCAACAACTTATCGGCCAGCAGCGTTTTCAAGCGCCCGTGGTCCGGCTCTTGGTTGATGGCCTCGCGCAACAGTTTGATGGCCTGTTGCTGGCGACCGTGCTGCCAGAGCGCCTCAATTTGCTCCTCGATCAAATCGCCGGCTTGCTGGGGTGGCTGGCCTCCCGCAAGCCGATCGATGATTTCGCGATAAGCGGATTCGGGTTGCACGCCCACTAGCTGATCCACGATCTGCCCTTGCCAGATCACCATGACCGTGGGCAGGCTGCGAACCCGAAAATGCGCCGCCAGCCCCTGCTCGGCGTCGGCGTTGACCTTGGCGACGATCACCCCGCCCCGGTATTCCTGCGCCAGCTTGGTCAACAAGGGCGAAAGCACTTGACAGGGCTGGCACCAGTCGGCCCAAAAATCCACCAGCACCGGCACATGCTGGGAACTTTCAACCACTTGGGCGAAGTTATGTTGGTTGACTTCAATGACGTAAGGCGATTCGCTCATTGTTGGATTTCCGCAAAAGCCGCGCCGGAGGGCATCGGCAAAGTCAAATCATGGCAGAGAATTAGGGACGCGAACCGAAGTTTCAAGGGCCAGCTGTAACCACCGCCATCAGCGTTCGAGATAAGGCAATTTGTCGGGCTTGCCGTCCCACTCGGCAGCGTCGGGCGGCGCGTCCTTCTTGGTGGTGATGACCGGCCATTTCCTGGCCAGCTCGACGTTCAACGCCAGAAATCGTTCCTGATCGGCCGGCAGATCGTCTTCGGAGAAAATGGCGTGCGCCGGGCATTCCGGTTCGCACAAGGTACAGTCGATACATTCATCGGGATCGATGACCAAAAAGTTCGGCCCTTCGTGAAAGCAGTCCACCGGACACACTTCCACGCAATCGGTGTACTTGCACTTGATGCAGTTTTCGGTAACGACAAACGTCATGGAAAGCCCCCGCAAGGCTGCCAATGGAGGGATCTATCTTAACCGCGATCAAGCGAGTTGGGCACTGGAAAATAGCGGCTGATGGAGGAGGCTACCCGATCTGACCAGCCGGCGCCGCCGCCCGAGCGGTGGCTACTTGGCGCGACCTTCCTTGCCGGCGTCCAGCAGCGCTTTCAGATTCGCGAAGGGGCTATGAGTCGCCGCGCCCTGTCTGCTGGCCGCACCGTCGGTCCCGGCCCCCGCGCGAGCTTCCTCATAACGTTGGTGTTCGTTATCGTGGCAATACAAGCACAACAGTTCCCAGTTGCTGCCGTCGGGCGGATTGTTGTCGTGGTTGTGGTCGCGATGGTGGACCGTCAGCTCGTGCAAGTTCAGGCGATTGAATTCGCGCGCGCACCGCCCGCAAATCCACGGATAAAGTTTCAAGGCTTGTTCGCGATAATCGCGTTCGCGTTGGTCGCGGTTGCGCCGGGCGGCGGCCACGACCTGATCCAGACCGCCGCCGCTGGTTGAAGGGGATTTGGCTTTCATGGCTTCGACTCCAAAGGGTCAGTGACCGCATCGGCGAGCGCCGCAAACGCCGCCAGATCGAGCGTTTCGGCGCGAGCGCCCGGATCGATGCCCGCCGCCTCGATCCGGCCAGCATCCAGCAGGCCGCTCAGGGCGTTGCGCAAGGTCTTGCGGCGTTGAGAGAACGCCCGCCGCACCACCTCCGCAAAGCCGCGCCCGTCGCGAACCGCGACCGAAAATGTTTCACGTGGAACCAAGCGCACCACCGCCGACCGCACTTTAGGCGGAGGTCGGAATGCCTCCGGCTCGACTTCGAATAACGCATCCACCCGACAACGGTATTGCAGCATGACCGACAAGCGACCGTAAGCGCCCTCTCCCGGCTTTGCCGCCATCCGTTCCACCACTTCCTGTTGCAGCATGAAGTGTAGATCATGCACTTGGTCGGCCTGTTCCAGCAGATGAAACAGCAGCGGCGTGGAAATGTTGTAGGGCAGGTTGCCCGCCAGCCGCAGGCGAGGGCCAACCCCGCGCAACGCGGAGAAATCGAATTCCAGCGCATCGGCCTGATGGATGCGCAATACCCCCGCCCCAGCGCAGCGCGCCCGCAACGGTTCCAACAAATCGCGATCCAGCTCCACCACATCCAGTTCGCCGGCCGCTTCCAGCAACGGTCGAGTCAGCGCTCCCAGTCCTGGACCGATTTCAATCAGTCGGTCGCCCGCTTTTGGCTGAATTGCCGCCACGATTCTGGCGATGACGCTGGAATCGCGCAGGAAGTGCTGGCCGAAGCGCTTGCGAGGCTGATGCGACCGTTCCCGCGGGTTCACGCCGAATTCAGCGCCGAGCTTAGCGCCCGGCCGACGCCGGCTCTTGCCCGGTCGGTACGGCGGCGGTTGGTTCCAAGCGTATTTCCACATACGCTTCATTGCGCAACCGACGCAACAACAGCTCCCATTCTTCGTCGGAGCGACGCCGGAGCAACGCCTCACGGACGCGAACCCGCTCCACTTCGGGTGAAGCCCGACCTTGGCGGCGTTCGAGCACTTGAACGATATGCCAGCCGAATTGCGTCTTGAAGGGGGCGCTGATTTGATTGGGCTGCAAGGCGGCCATCGCTTGCTCGAACTGGGGAACCATCATCCCCGGAGCCACCCAACCCAAGTCGCCGCCGCGCGAGCCGGAGGTCACATCATCGGAATTGGCTTTAGCCAGCGCCGCGAAATCCTCGCCACCTTGAAGGCGCTGCCGCAACTGGTCCAGCCGTTGGCGCGCTTCATCGTCGGACAATTGTGAGGAGTTCTGGAGCAAGATGTGGCGGGCGTGGGTTTCCGTCACCAGCCCTTGCCGGGCGGGCGCGGGCGCGGGCCCGGCGGGCGCGGACGATTCGCCGCCGCCTCTGGCTTCCAGCAATTTGACGATGTGAAAACCGCTGGGGCTACGAATCGGTTCGCTGAGCTGACCGGGTCGCAACTTGGGAACCACACTAGCAAACAGCGTCGGGAGTTGCTCGGCGCTCCGCCAGCCGAGATCGCCACCCTCCAGCGCCTGCCGGCCGGCGGACTCACTCACCGCCAGTTGCTGGAAATCCACTCCTTTGCGCAACTGGGCCAGCACGCCGGCGGCCCGCCGCCGGGCCGCTTCGACCTGTTGCGACGAGGAGCCTTCCGGCAGCGCGATCAAAATGTGGGCGATATGGTACTGGCGTGCGCCGCCAGCGCCGCCCGTCTCTCCCGCAGCGGCGCCGAACCCGCCTTGCCCGGCCAGCTGGCGTTGCAGGCTTTCCACGTCCTGTTCGGAAACCTGAAGCTGGCTGTCCACCAGTTTCTGCCGCAAGCGCACGCCCATGATTTCCCGGCGCACGTCATCGCGAAATTTGCCGTAGCTGATTCCGTCCTTTTCGACGGTCTGCCGCATTTGAGCCAGACTCATGTTGTTATTGCGAGCCAGCGTTTCGATGGCCGCGTTCAGCGTCGCGTCATCGACGGTGATGCCGTTGCGCTCGGCCGCGCGCACCTGCAATTGCGCCACTATCATCCGTTCCAAGGCTTGCCGTTCCAGCACCGGACGCGGCGGGATCGGGACTTTTCGTTGCCGCAACTGGCGTTCGATGGTCGGAATACCGGCATCCAGTTCCCGGCGGGTAATCACATCGTCGTTGACCACCGCCACGATGGCGTCCAGCGCGCTGCCCGGCGCCTCTTGTCCGGGACCGAACACCAGTTGCGCCGATCCAGTACTGGGAGTGGTGGACGCCACCACGCAAAGCATCACGAAAAAAAGCAGCTTTTTCATTTGAAGTTCGGGAAGTGAATGCTAATAACGGAACGTTTGATAGCCGAGAATCGAGTTTTGCAGCAACGCCTCCAAACCGGTGCCCAAGCGGGACAAGCCTTTCAATTCCAATTCCATGTAAAAGGCGGTCTGCGAATCGACTTCAGAGGCGTTGTTTCGATACTGGCGCGCCACGGCGCGCACCGCCCAACAGCAATCCTCATATTCCAAGCCGGCCAAGGTTTCCAGATTGCGGCTGGTATTCAGCGCGTGATTCCAACGCCCCAGGAACCGCCATTGCGCAGTCAGCGGCCACAACACCGATACGTCCGCCGAGTGGACTTGATCGCCCAAATCGAGGCCGGGCTGATCGCGGTCCAACAAGTAGGAGATGTTGAGCAACTGTCGGGCATTGGCGTAATAGCGCACATCGAAACCGGTTCGCAGCACCTCGCTGTTATCGGGTTCCATTTGGATGCCGCCTTGCAGCGACCAGCGGGATGACAGGTTCAGTTGCCCTTGGGCGATCAGCCCCGAATTATCGAAGGTCTCAGGCGGCCCGGCCGGATTCAAGGTCACCCGGCGGTCCGCGAAATACTGAATCTGGCCGATGCTGGCGCGTAGCCGCTCGCGGCCGCTGGCGCCGTCGATGAGGCGGGTCGTCAATGCGGCGGTCAGTTGGTTGGCGTCACCCAGCCGGTCCGCGCCGGTGAAGCGGTTGCGGCGAAACAGCCAATCGTAATCACGATCCATCAAGCTGCTGTCGAAAATCGGGATATCGTCTTGATTGCGATAGGGTACGTAGAGATAGAACAGGCGTGGTTCCAAGGTCTGCGTTCCAGCGCCGATACCCAGCCAGTCGGCTTGCAACGGCTTTTCGAAAATCAGCCCGCTGTCCAGGCTGGCGGCCGGGGCGGACCGCGAGGGCGCATCATTGGCACCCGGCGCGTTGTCCTCAAGCTGATAGCCCGTATAGCGAAACCCGGCTTGCGGTTTGACGTACCAACCCGGCCGTTCGAACGCCCAACCCACGCTCGGCCACAAATCCAGCCGCGCGCCGGTCACGACATCGGTCTGCTGGAAATTCACCAGTTCGCCGTGCAGCTGATAGTGCAAACCGCTCGTGCCGGCCGGCCAATCCCCGGCGAACAACAGCTGCGGCAAGCGTTGATAGGGCTTGCCGGTTTGCGCGAAGAGGGTCGGGTTCAGAATCTGATAGCCTTGCACCCGCGCCAGCGCTTGCCACCAGTCGCCGTAATAGCGCGCTTCCAGATGCCGCTCCAGATAATTGGCGGTCAGGAAATCCAGATTGTTGCTCAAGTCTCGGAGGTAGGCGTCATCGGACACGTATTCATAGCGCAGATCGGTATACAGATTTGGTGCCGGCGCGGCGCGGTCGGTAATGTTGAACGAGCCGCGATCTCCGTCGTAATGGCGGTCGGTGGGCATGTACTCCAGCCTGATCTGGCCCTGGTTCTTGGGGCTGAGAAAGCGATATTCCGCGCCCAGCAGGGCTCCGCGCTTGGTCATAACGCGCGGGGTGATGGTCATGTCCTGATTCGGCGCGATGTTCCAATAATAGGGAACCGCCAGATCGAAACCGGTGGCGCTGGTGCTGCCCACGCGCGGAAACAGGAAACCGGATTGCCGTTCGTCGTTGAGGGGAAAGGACAAGTAGGGCAGATACAGTACCGGTACGCCCCAGAGCGCGAAGACGAGATCGCGGGCCGTGCCGCGACCGGACGCGCTGTCCAGGTCGAGCTTGTGCGCGCGAAGCGCCCAGGCTTCATGGCCGCGCTTGCAGGTGGAATAGCTGGCGTCTCCCAGCTGGCTCTGACGCTTGTTCCGATCCAGACGAATCTCTTCAGCGGAACCCTGCGCGCTGCGTTCCGGCAGATAATAGTCAACGTCCTTGAACCAACCGGTTTCGGCGTTCAAATCGACTTCGGCCTGTTTGCCACGGATGGCTTGTCGGTTATCGCCATAGGTGAACGGGCTTTCGATTCGCGCCCGGCCGGTCGCGCGGTCCAGGGTCATACGCTCGGCTCGCAAGCGCTGCGCGCCCCGGCTCAGCTTGACATCGCCCTCCAGCAAGGATTGCGTGGGTGAGGATTCCACCTGACCGGCCTCGACTTGGATCGGCGATGCGGTCGCGGGCGGCGCCTTCGGATCGAGCGGAACGATTTCCCGCATCAGCTCATCGGCGTCGCACTGAATCCAGTCGCTGGAAGAGGGCGGCGGGGGTTTGGCCTGGGTATCGCAGACCGGCCAAAGCGCCAACGCCGTGCACGCCGCTAAAATGGGTAAACGTAAAGGGATCACGGAACACGGTTTAACACGTTGCTGAAAGTTCTTAACATCGCATAGATTGATGCCTGCTGCAATCACACCCGAATGGAGCTTGTTTGCGTGAACGACCGACAGATTCTCCTGCTGGACTGGCTGAGCACCGTACTGCCAACGGCTCCGGCCCGCATCGCTCCGGCTTCCAGCGACGCCAGTTTTCGCCGTTATTTCCGCGTTTGGTACGACGGCCAAACCCGCATCGTCATGGACGCGCCGCCGGATAAGGAGGATTGCCGGCCGTTCGTCGCCATCGCCCAGGCGCTGCGTGGGCTGGGCTTGAATGCGCCCGAGGTGCTGGCCGCCGACTTCGAGCGGGGCTTGCTGCTGCTGACCGATCTCGGCGACCGCCAGTATCTGGCGGAACTGAGCGAGCATAGCGTGTCCGGCTTGTACGGCGATGCGCTGGAGGCGCTGGCGCGGTTGCAGGTCGGGGGCGATCCTGGTTCATCCCTGCTGCCGCCCTACGATTCGGCGCTGCTCCACCGAGAAATGGAGCTGTTTCGGGATTGGTTCCTAGGCCGTCAGGTTGGCCTGAACCTCAGTGAGGACGAGCATCTTACCTTGGATCAGGCTTTTGCTCTGCTGGCTGACAACGCGCTGGAACAGCCGCGCGTTTGGGTGCATCGGGACTATCACTCCCGCAATCTGATGGTGACCGAGCCGAACAATCCGGGCGTGCTGGATTTTCAAGACGCGGTGGTGGGGGCGGTAACTTACGATCTGGTGTCCTTGCTGCGCGATTGTTATATCGCTTGGCCGCGCGAGCGGGTCGAAGCCTGGGCCTTGCAGCATCGGGCGCGGTTGCGGGCGCTTGGCATGACCGGTCTGGACGATGCGGAACAATTTCTGCGCTGGTTCGATCTGATGGGCGTACAGCGCCATCTCAAAGCCACCGGCATTTTCGCCCGGCTGAATTTGCGCGACGGCAAGCCCGGCTATCTGCAAGACATTCCTCGCACTCTGGGCTATGTGGCAGCGGTTGCGGATCGCTATGCGGGCCTGAAGGGTTTGCGCGATCTTCTGCTGAGCCAGCATATCGACCGCTGGGAACCGGCGGCGTGAAGGCGATGATCCTGGCCGCCGGACGCGGCGAACGGATGCGCCCGCTCACCGATCACAGCCCCAAACCGCTGTTGCCAGTCGCCGGCAAACCGTTGATCTTTCACCATCTGGAAGCGTTGCGAGCGGCGGGCTTTCGCGAGATCGTCGTCAATACCGGCCACCTCGGCGAACAATTGCCGGCCGCTTTGGGCGATGGTCACCGGTGGGGCGTTCGGATCGCCTATTCACCGGAACCGCCTGACGCTCTGGAAACCGGCGGCGGTATTTTTCAAGCGCTGCCCTTGCTCGGACCGGGACCGTTTTTAGTGGTCAACGGCGATGTGTGGACAAGCTATCCGTTTGCGCGCTTGTCCGCCAAACTGGCTGGACTGGCGCATCTGGTGCTGGTGGACAATCCGCCCCACCACGCCAAAGGGGATTTTTCGCTGGAGGACGACAGCGGCAGAGTAAGGGAGTCGGGTACGGCACGGCTGACCTTCAGCGGCATCAGTGTCTTGCGGCCCGAATTATTTGCCGGTTGTAGACCGGGACGTTTTCCATTGGGACCGCTGCTGCGCCGGGCCATGGCCATCAATCAGGTCAGTGGCGAGCACTTTACCGGCGCGTGGCGCGATATCGGCACGCCGCAACGGCTGGCGGAACTGGACCGCGAGTTACAACAGCAACCTATCACGGGAAATTCATGAAAAGTAAAATGCGCTTGGCTCGGCTCGCACGCTGTTCGCTCATCATCGCTCTAGGAGGGCTTATGGCTACGTCTTTATCCGCCGCACCCCTGACCTTAAAGCGGGTGTTGTTGTCCAGCGGCGGCGTGGGTTATTTCGAATACGAAGCGCAAGTCGAGGGCGCAACCGAATTGACGCTGGAAGCTCCTTTAAACCAGATGGACGATATTTTGAAAAGCCTGATCGTCTACGACGATCTCGGCGCCGTCAATACGATTACTTTGCCCGGCAAAGAATCGCTCGATCAGATTTTCCGCGACCTGCCGTTCAATGCCGCCGCCTTGGCTTCACCGGTCGACTTGTTGAATACCTTGCAGGGCGCGGAGGTGGAAATCAAAGGAGGCAGCGCATTGCAAGGACGTTTGCTCAAGGTGACGGCGGACACCGTACTCTTGCCTGACAAGCTCGGCAGCACCACCCGCCACCGCATCACCGTCATGACTCCGCAGGGTTTGCGGCAAGCGGTTTTGGAAGACATCGAGGCCTTGCGTTTTACCGACCCTGTCTTGCAGGAGCAAATGCAAAAAGCGCTCACCGCAGTCAGCGAACACCGCGCGCAAAACAGCCGTACCCTGCGCGTGCAAGTCAAAAGCGCTGGCAAGCGCACTGTGCGGGCCGGTTACGTGGTGGAAGCGCCGCTGTGGAAAACCAGCTATCGACTGAATCTGGACGCTAGCCTACAGCCCAATACCCCAGTACAAAGTCGCCTACAGGGTTGGGCGCTGCTGGAAAACATGAGCGGGCAGGATTGGGAAGGGGTGGAACTGACGCTGGCCTCCGGCAATCCCGTCACTTTCCGTCAAGCGCTTTATCAAGCGTATTTCGTCAAACGCCCGGAAGTGCCGGTCGAAGTGCTGGGACGGGTGTTGCCACGGCTGGATACCGGCACGGTGGCAATGGAGCTGGCGAAGCCTTTGCAAGCCGCTCCTCCCGCTCCGGCCATGTCTCCACAGGCGTCGCAGGATTCAGAGGGGCGCCTCGGCGCGTCCGAAAATCAGTTACGTCGATCATTCAGCAAGCAGATGTATGGCGGCGTCCAGGAGAGCGCGAGCGATGCGGTTCACCAAGAAACCGCCACCGGTACGGAAGGCGTCGAGCAAGTCCTGTTTACCCTGCCGACCCCGGTCAGCGTCAAGAACGGTTATGCCGTCTTGCTGCCCATCGCCGACCGCAACATCCCTACGTTGCGGGTCAGTCTGTTTCAACCTTCCACTCAAGCAAATTATCCGCTGGCCTCAGTCCAGTTGACCAACGACACCCCAACCAGCTTGCCGCCGGGCGTCATCACCATCTACGAGCAAATGAATTATCTGGGCGACGGCCGCTTATCCGCGCTGCCCGTCGGCGACCAACGGCTGGTCAGCTTCGCGCTCGACACCAAGATCAACGTCAATAAAACCGAGGACCAAACCAGCACTGTCAGCCAAGGCAAGCTCAGCGATGGCGTGTTCCATTCAACGACGCTGGAAAAGGCCACAACCACTTACCGGATCAAGAGCCTCCATGCCGACGACCGCTTGCTCTGGATCGAACAGCCTCAGCAAGAGGATTGGAAACTGGTCGCTCCCGATCCGAAGACGGTGCAACTGACGCCCGATGCTTACCGTGTCCCACAAGTGCTGAAGAAGAATGCTGAAACTCAGACGCAGGTCGTCTTGCAATACAACCTGGAAGAAGCGATAGCGCTGACCGATCTCAACGCCGAACAACTGCTGGCTTACGCGGCTGCTAGCGAGCTTGATGACGCTCTGAAACAGGTGTTTGTCAAGCTGGGAGAGTGGCGCGGTCAAATCGACGCCCTAAAGCGGGACATCGAGCAAGTGGAAGAACAGCGGCAGGCGCTGTTCAAGGACCAGGAGCGCTTGCGGGAAAATCTCAGCCGCGCACCGGCCAACAGCGATCTCGCCAAGCGTTATCTCAAAAAGCTCGACGCTCAGGAAAACGCCCTTGAAGCTCTAAATGCCAACACCCAGGAAAAACGCGCTGCTTTGGATAAGCTTCAACAGCAGTTCGGCCAATACCTTCGCGGGCTGTCGCTGTAAAGCGTCTGGCCGTGGGCGGCTCATCCGCTCCGGCGCGGTTCTTCAGCCAATATTGTGGCGAACGTCCTGCCCTTCGATGATATAGATCACATACTCGGCCAGATTTTGCGCCCGTTCGGCGACCCGCTTCAGGGCCTTCAGCGCGATCGCCATGTCGATGATCGTCGCCACCGCCAGTTCGCCATCGAGAACGCTGGCGCTCAGCGCGCGTAGGATAGCCTGAAATACATCATCCGCTTTATCGGTGCGAACCAGCGTCCAGGATTGCTCTACGTCCAGTCGAACCAAGCAATCGAGCGCCAGCTTGATCCGCTGGCTCGCTATTGCGGCCAATTGATCCACTTCTTCAGGCAGGCCGCCAGGCAGTCGAACGCCGCGCTCATGAATGCTCAGCGTTCTTTCGGCGATGGTTTTAGCCTCATCACCGATTCGCTCCAGGTCGTTGACCGCCTTGTTCAATGACATCACCAAGCGCAGATCAGTGCTCATCGGTTGCCGGCGGCTGAGCAAGCGCACGCAGCTTCGATCGATTTCCATGTCCCAGCGGTTTACCGCATGATCGCCGGCGATCACTTCTCGCGCCGCCTCGGCGTCGACCGTTCGAAAAACCTCACATGCGCGGCTGACCTGCCGTTCCACCGTCTGACCCATCTCCAACACCAAATTGACGATTTGCTGGATTTCCGCATCGAAGCGCTTGACGGTATGTTGGCTGTTGGCGAACGCCATGGGACGAAATTCCTCTTGTTAGGATTTATCCACTAGTGCCCGATGGCACAACGACCGGCACATTACTGATTTGCGTCATGGTGCCTTCGATCCAGTCTTCTACCTTCTGATTCAGCTCCTGAGCCGAATGGCCGGCACTCTCAATCAAAGGACCAAAGACCACCTGAACCGTTCCAGGATACTTGAGAAATCCCCGTCGGGGCCAAAATTCCCCGGCGTTCAGCGCCACCGGCAGCACTGGATATTGACTGTGAGTGGCGAGCACCGCGCCTCCCACCCCGTAACGCTTACGGACGCCGGGTGAGGTGCGGGTCCCTTCGGGGAAGATCAGAACCCACTGCCCTTGCCGCAGATGCTTTACGCCCTGCCGGATGACCTGTTTGACCGCTGAGGTGCCCGACTCGCGGTTAATCGCAATCGGGCGCAGCAACGCCAGCGCCCAACCGAAAAACGGCAACCACAGCAGCTCGCGCTTCAAAACCCATGCGAGGGGAGGCAGGTATTGATGAAAAAAAATCGTCTCCCACGTCGACTGATGCTTGGCCATCACGACGACCGGGCGGTTGGGAATATGTTCGGTACCGCTCAAACGATAAGCGATCCCACACGTCACGCGCAGCCACCAAATATTAAAGCGCGCCCAAAGCTGCGATATCCGATAGCGATAGAGGAAGGGAAGAAAAAAGCTCAATACGATGGCAAGGCCGACGATCCCGACCGAGATCAACATGCCCGCTGAAAATAGCAACGATCGCAAGAATAAGTTCACAACGGCGAAGGAAAAACGATGGGCTCGGACAGACATAACGGTTCGGCTCGGACCCTCAGCCACTACGGGCAATCAAGAAATCGGCCACGGCGGCCAGATCATCGAACACCTCAACATTGGCGCAAATCCCTAAATCCTGTTCGAGCGTTTTCGCGCCCTTACCAGTCCGCACCAGCAAAGGCCAAGCGTTGGCCGCGCGAGCCGCCCGAATATCCCGCGCGCTATCGCCCACCACCGGCACCGCCGTCAAACCGCATTTCAAACGCCGGCCGATCTCCAAAAACATACCTGGATTGGGCTTGCGAAAGGGGTTGGCTTCATCCACATCCGGGCAGAAAAAAACCGCATCGATCAAGCCACCCATCTCTTGTGCCATCCGATGCATTTTCCGGTGGATCAGGTTGAGGGTGTGCAGGTCGAACAACCCTCGGGCGAGCCCCGACTGATTGGTGGCCACCACGACCCGGTAACCGGCATGGCTGAGGCGAGCGATGGCTTCGAGACTGCCAGGGAGCGGTATCCACTCCTCAGGGGATTTGATAAAAGCGTCCGACTCTTCGTTGACGACGCCATCACGGTCCAAGATGATCAATTTCATTCTAACTATCGACTATCAGCGCCTGTATCTGGCATCAGCATACGAGCGTTTGTTTCACGTGAAACAGCATTTTTCGAACATCCCGCAGCGCATTCCCAAACAATGTTTCACGTGAAACAATCCATTGGCCCCTCATTCCTGGAGCCGTGAAAAATCCGCCACCCGCAGAAACAAGCTGCTGAGCTCGTTCAACAAAGCCAGGCGATTGTCGCGCAAGGCAGGATCCTCGGCCATGACCATCACCCTATCGAAGAAAACATCCACGGGTTCGCGCAAGCCCGCCAGCCGACGGAGCGCTTCCGCATAAAGCCCGCTTTCCATCAGCGGCACCACCTCGGAGGCCAATTCCGCCAACCGGCCGGCCAGCGCCTGTTCGGGCTCCTCGACCAGGCGCTCGGGTTGAATCGCAAACGGCAACACGGTTTCGACTTTTTTGAGGATGTTGCGGATCCGTTTGTTGGCGGCGGTCAGGCTGGCCGCCTCCGGCAGCGCTCGGAAGGCATCGACGGCGCGCACGCGGCGGTCGAAATCCAGCGGCCGGCTCGGCTGGCATTCCAGCACCGCCTCGACGGTATCGGCGCGCACCCCCTGATCCAGATAATAGCCGCGCAGCCGCTCCACTATGAATTCAAAAACGGTCTTGACCACCTGCTCGGCCCGAACGGCCGGTTCGAAACCGGCGGCGGCGCGCTCCAGCGTAGCCGCCAGATCGAGATCCAATTCGCCCTCGATCAGAATTCGTAAGACACCCAACGCGGCCCGTCGCAACGCGAAGGGGTCCTTGGCGCCGGAAGGCGGCTGGCCGATGGCGAAAATCCCCAGCAAGGTATCGATTCGGTCAGCCAGCGCCAGGGCGCGGCCGGTGGCGGAAACGGGCAACCGATCGCCGGCGAAGCGCGGTAAGTACTGTTCTTCCTGAGCTTGCGCGACTTCAGCGTCTTCCTGGTCGTGCAGGGCGTAATAGCGGCCCATGATCCCTTGGAGCTCTGGAAACTCCTGCACCATCTGGGTCAGTAGATCGCACTTGGCCAATCGCGCCGCCCGTTCCGCCCAATCCGGGTTACCGCGCCCGTGCTCGGCGATAAAGCGCGCCAGTACGGCCACCCGCCGGCTCTTATCGGCCACAGTCCCCAGCTTCTGCTGGAAAACGACCTGTTCGAGGGCGGCCTGCCGCGCCGCTAGCGGTTGTTTGCGATCCTGATTCCAGAAAAATTCGGCGTCGCTGAAGCGGGGCCGGATGACTCGTTCGTTCCCGGCCCGCACTTGCGCGGGATCACGGCTTTCCAGATTCGTCATGGTAATGAAGTGCGGCAACATCTGACCGTTCGCGTCCACCACCGGGAAATAGCGCTGATTATCCTGCATGGTGCTGATCAACGCTTCGGAAGGCACATCAAGAAAACGTTGCTCGAAGTTGCCGGCCAGCGCCACCGGCCACTCGACCAAGGCCGTCACTTCATCGAGCAATTCCGGTTTGATGACCGCCGTTCCATGCAACTGTGAGGCGACCGCTTCCGCTTGGGCGCGCACTTTATCGCGCCGCTCGGCGAAATCGGCGATCACCTTACCCTCAAGAGCGAGTTGTCGGGCATACTCGCTTGGAGCAGTCAGCAGGATCGGCTCCGGGCGGTGGAAGCGATGGCCGCGCGTCTCCCGACCGGTTTTGACTCCCATGATGCTGGCGGGAATGATGTCATCGCCAAAGAGCAATACCACCCAATGCACCGGCCGGACAAACTCCTCGTCGCGATCGCCCCAGCGCATCCGCTTCGGGATCGGCAACCCCGCGAGCGCGGCTTCGACCACGCCGGGAATCAAGTCAGCGGTCGCCGCGCCTGCTTCGGTACTGACGTGGATCAGCCAGGCTCCCTTAGCGGTTTCCAGCCGCTGTAATTCGGCGACGCTCACCCCGCAGGAGCGAGCAAAACCTTCCGCCGCATTCGTGGGCTTGCCGTCGGGGCCGAAGGCGGCGCTCAAGGCCGGCCCACGCCGTTCCAACTGGCGGTCGGGTTGCCGGACCGGCAGACGATCGATCAGGACCGCCAGACGACGTGCAGTAGCGAAACGTCGGATGGCGTCGTTCGGAAACCCCGCCTTGGCCAGACCCTCTCTGATGCCTTTTTCAAACGCTAGCGCCAGATCGAACAGCGCTTTTGGCGGCAGTTCCTCGGTGCCGATTTCAATGAGCAGATCGCGGAACTCAGGCATGGGCGACCTCTTGGCCCTGAGCGGCGGTCTGTCGGGCGCGCATCGGAAAACCGAGGGCGGCACGGGCATCGTAATAGGCTTGTGCCACCGCCCGCGCCAGGGTACGGACCCGCAGGATATAGCGCTGGCGCTCGGTGACAGAAATCGCCTTGCGGGCGTCTAGCAAGTTGAAGGTATGGGAGGCTTTCAAGGTCATCTCATAAGCCGGCAAGGGCAAGCCAAGCGCAATCAGCCGCGCGCTCTCGGCTTCGCAAGTATCGAACCAGCCAAACAGCGCGGCGGTATCAGCCTGCTCGAAATTGTAGGTGGACATTTCCACCTCGTTTTGGTGGAACACGTCGCCATAGGTCACCCGCCCCAACGGCCCGTCGGTCCAGAGCAGATCGAACACGCTTTCCACGCCTTGTAGGTACATGGCGATGCGTTCCAGGCCATAGGTGATCTCACCGGTGACCGGTTTGCAATCCAAGCCGCCGACCTGCTGGAAATAAGTGAATTGGGTGATCTCCATGCCGTTCAGCCACACTTCCCAGCCTAGCCCCCACGCGCCTAGGGTCGGAGATTCCCAATTGTCTTCGACGAAGCGAATATCGTGAATCAATGGGTCGAGGCCGAGTTGCTTGAGCGATCCCAGGTAAAGCTCCTGAAGCGCCAACGGCGAGGGTTTGATGACCACCTGATATTGATAATAGTGTTGTAAGCGGTTCGGATTTTCGCCGTAGCGGCCGTCGGTGGGGCGGCGGGAGGGTTGGACGTAGGCGGCGCTCCACGGTTCGGGGCCGATCGCGCGCAGGAAAGTGGCGGGATGAAAGGTCCCCGCGCCCACTTCCATATCGTAGGGTTGCAGCAGTACGCAGCCTTGAGCAGCCCAATAGTCTTGCAGGGCCAAAATCAGCCCCTGAAAAGTTGAAACATCGCGCACGAGCATCTCCGAAATCCGAAGGGGACGGTTGTGCCGCCTTCAGAGTGCAGTTCTTGGATCACTAGTTTCCAAGTATAGCCCGGCGACCGGGTTGGATTCATCCTAGGATCAAGGTTTCACGTGAAACCAAAAACGAAGGTTTCACGTGAAACATTCACCGACTAAACTTGCTTTGCGCAAAAGCGGGTAAAAAACGAGTATCCCTCCACTCGTGCTGAGGGCGGCCCATCCCACGGAGAGCAGACCGATGCGTTGTCCAGACTGCAAGCACAATCAGAAGTACCGAGATGGGACACGGTGTGGCACGTGTAATTATCGATTTGTCTTTCGAAAAAAAAATGACCGGATCAGCGATTTCACCTTCCGGCAGATCAGCCAACGCTTATCGGATGATGGCCACCAAGCATTTACAGTCACTCAACTCGCGCTAGCCATCTGTCGGCACTGGCGAAAACACTACCTGGGGCCCATCGGTTACAGCATCATCATCCTGCTGATTTCGGTGTTCGTCGGCTTGATGGCGCATCCCAAAGTGGGGCTAGGCGTGTTTCTGGCCTTGTCAGTGCTTGCCATGCTCTTGCACCGCTGGGGGAAAACCGGTCTTCCTTTCGGCGAGGCCCGCAAGCTGGTGGAGCGCTACCATCAAGCGCATCCCATCGCCGCCCTGGCGGACGGCCGCGCTTTTCAGCGAAACACTGAATCGGTCGACCTTGAAGATTTATCGTATGCACCGGAGCGGATTTTGGTGGTGGAACGCGACGATCTGGTCGATATGCTGATCCGCAACCGCTTCCATTTGAATCATAAAAGTGTTGTCGTCAGCCGCACGGGTTATCCAGAAAAAGTGTTCGCCGCGTGCCGGGAATTTCTGAAAAACCATCCCAACACGCCGGTACAGATCCTCCATGACGCCTCCCCGCCAGGATTCGCCCTGACCGCGCAACTGTCCACCGAGCCAAAATGGGACTTCGCACAGCGATCTCTGGTTGACCTAGGCATTTCCAGAACGTCGCTCCAAGGGGGTTCCTTGCTTCCCTGGCTACCTCCGCCCGCCGCCAAACGCGGCGCTTTCAGCGGCAACTCCACTAAAATGCTGAGCACCGGCCACCGAATGCCGATCGATTATGTCGGGCCAAAACCGTTGCTAAGTTTGCTGGGAACGGCGGTAGTCGGCGGTGCGTTGCTGCTGGCCGCACCGGATGCGTCGGTCGGAAGCGATATCAGCGTGGAAGCCGACTATGGTTGAAACCGTCGGAGAACGGTAACGCCATGTCGTGTCTGTTCGGCTATTGCGGCCCCCCAGCGGACGGCTTGTTGGAACGGATGGCGGCCTTACTGGCGCATCGCTGTCCCCTCGGGTGGGAACGCGCCAGCGGTAGCACCGCAACCGGCGAGACGGTGGCAATCGGCCACGGGATCGCCGCATGGAACCAGGAAACCCAACTGGCCCGACAGAGCGACGATCTACTCGGCTATGGCGGCGTCTTGTTCGCCACCGAGATTTTAGCGGGGCAGGGCAACACCGCCGACCAACTGTTAGCCGCTCTCCGCCAAAAGCCCGCCGCCGAAGCTTCACTGGAACGTTTGACCGGGGCTTTCGTACTGACCTTAAGCCGAGATGACACCGTTTATCTGGTGCGCGACCCGGCCGGCGTCAAGGTAGTGTATTGGACTGTGCGGCAGAACCGGTTGTTGTTCGCCAGCGAAATTAAAGCCCTGTTTGCCGATCCCACGGTACCCCGCCGGATGCGGGCCGGAGCGTTGCCGGAGTATTTGACCTTCAGTTTCGTGCCAGACGTCGGCACGATGTTCGAGGGGATCGAGGAGTTGCAACCCGGCTCCATCTTGCGCTTCTGCCGCGGCCGGGTAGAGATACGCCGCCATTTCCGCTTTGAAGAATTGGAAGCGGACCCTGGACGTCCCATCGCTGAATATCCGGCATTGGTGCGCACCGCTTTGGAGCACTCTGTCGCCGAGTGTTTGGCGGTCAGCGGAGCAAAACGCCCCGCCGTCTTTCTGTCTGGCGGAATCGACTCCAGCGCGGTGCTGGCCGTCGCCGCCCAACAGCAGCCACAGACGGCCTTTCCGACCTTATCGGCACACTTCGGGGCGGAATACGCGCGAGAAAACGACTTCGTGCAATTGATGGTGGATCGCTATGACACCGAGCACCGTTGGCTGGAAATTCGTCCCGCCAGCTTTCTCGAACACCTGCGAGAGATCATCTGGCGATTGGACGATCCCATCGGCGATCCGGTGACGATGCCCAACTATCTGCTGGCGCGGACGGCGGCTCAAGTCGCCGATGTCGTCTTGAACGGAGAGGGTGGCGATCCGTGTTTCGGCGGCCCCAAAAATCTGCCGATGCTGCTGGCCCGCCTGTACGGGCCTTTGCCGGGCGAACCGCCTAACGGCTGGCTGGAACGCAACTACCTGCGGGCTTTTCAACGTTGTTATCAGGATCTCGATGCTTTGCTGGACCCCGCGCTACGCCGGGAAGCGGGTGGCGACGCCGCCTTGATCGGTCTGTTGGAACCTTTTTTCCAGACCTCGCAACCACGAGATTTCATCAACAAACTCATGGCCATGAACATCCGGCTCAAGGGCGCCAATCTGATTCTGGTGAAAGTGGAGAAAATGACGGCGGCCAATGGCGTGTTGGCGCTGCCGCCGCTGTTTTCCCGGCGCATCATCGAAACCAGCATGATGTGCCCGCCCAACACCAAACTGGAAGGGGCGGTGGAAAAAAGCGTTCTCAAAAAAGCAACGCGGGACATCGTGCCGCAACCGATCATCGACCGGCCCAAATCAGGCATGATGGTGCCGGTACGGTTCTGGTTCCAGGGCGAGTTGCGCCGCTACGGCGAGCAGTTGCTCTCGCGCAAGAACCTTCAGCACTGCGGTTTTTTCAATCCCGATTATGTCAAACGTCTGCTGAATTACCAGATGGAAGGCGTTCCCGGCCTGCGACACGGCTTGAAGCTATGGATGCTGATGACCTTCCTGCTCTGGTACGAGCAGATGGTCGAAGCGCCATCGCCTTCCGGGCCGGTTCCCCCATTGCGCGAGAGCCGCTAACTAACGGGGAATCAGCGTGCGATTGATCATCGGATGATCGTCGTCGCGCGGCCCAAAATCGCTGTCGGGATGCCAAGCGATCACGTCGAGCGCTTCATCTTCAGTATAAAAAGAATGCAGGCAACCGGTCGGGATATACCAACCCATGCTTGGCTGTAAGGGATAAACGCCGCCTGGCGTGCGGCATTCGCCGGACCCGCGCAAAATGACCCCGATCCGCACCGAAGGGTGCGTGTGAGGGGTCTGATCGGTATGCGGCGGAATATGCAGATGGTTCAAACAGGGATCACCCAGACGGGGAGGGCAAATCAGCAGCGTATCGCTACAGCCGTCGATATAACGCAGACGGCCCGCCGTTTCCAGCGGGCCGCCGATTTGCCGCAAACCCCGATAGCCAGGCAGGGCGATGAACAAGCCGCCGCCACCGCTGATTTCTCCCCCGTCGGGGACTACAAAAAACATCCCCGCGCGCAAGGCAAAAGGGCCGGTTTCGGCGTCGGATAGTCGGGCTTGGCCGCTCGTGATCATGCCGTAAACGGTCATTCCGGCCGGCAAGCGCAACGGCTCTTCCGCCCAACCCCCGATCTGGATGCTACCCAAGTCCAGCAGCAAACCTGATCCGATGGCGAGCGGGACGAAACCCGAACCGGACGCGCGGTCAGCCATGGCCTCAGGACAAACGCGCCAGCCGCTGGTGCAACGGGCTGGAGCGCGGGAAGTGCGCGCGTAAAAAATCCATCTGATCGGCCAGCACCCGCTTGCCTTGCAGATAGACGTACTCCGCGTGATTGGGCGTAAACGGAATCGCCAGCAACTGCATACCGGACTGCTCTGGAGTTTTACCGCCCTTGTGGTGATTGCAGGGCTTACAGGCGGTGACCACGTTGTTCCAGTGATCGACGCCACCCTGAACGATGGGTCGGACGTGATCGCGCGACAGATCTCGCACATGGAAGGTCTCACCGCAATACAGGCAGGTATTGCAGTCACGCCGGAACAGCGATGCGTTCGACAGCGGCGGCGCGTAATCCTCGCGGGCGCGCAACCGGGCGTAGGCGCCGCCCTGGGTGGCGATGATGGAGTTCACGACAATCAGGCTTTGTTGGCCGCTGCGCGCATTGATGCCACCGCGCACCGTATACAGGGCCATCCCGCAGGTATAGGCGACCTGTTCGGCGTGATACAAGCGCACCGCCTGCTGATAATCAACCCACTCCAGTGGCATTCCGGTGACATCCGTATGCAAGACTTGTTGCTCCAATCCGTACATATTTCACCTATGCTCGTTCCTTATTATTCTTACCCCATTCTCGGCAAAAACCGTGAAACCATCCTGAACGACGCGAGGCCGCGCTACCTTCTTCAGCCTACGAACCTCCAGACAAATCTGGCTTATTTCTTCGCCACCTTTAAGCAGCTTCAAGTCTAAGCTACTATTCTAACAGTATCGTGCGTTCTTCGCCGCCGGCGCGCGTGCCCGACCACACAAACCCAGCGTCTCCACGAGGCTCTAAACAAGCCTTTTTTCGTACCTGCTTCCGGGCTAGGCGGAAGCCCGGCAGATATAACAAAATCAGGAGGACAACCTCATGCCTGTTCGTATGGCCGTCCCGAAAGAAATGATTTCGGGCGAACGCCGGGTCGCCTTGGATCCGACCATGGCCGATCGCTTCAGCAAGCTCGGCGCGGAAATTCTGCTGGAGAAAGGCGCGGGACTCAGCGCTTTTTTCCCTGACGAAGCCTACAAGAGCAGCCGGCTGGTGGACAATGCCACCGCTCTTTATGCCGAAGCGGATGTGGTCTTCAAAGTGCAGCCGCCTACCCTGGAGGAGGTGGAACAACTGAGGGATGGCTCGACGCTGCTGGCCGTGTTGCAGCCGCACCGCAACCTGGAAATGGTCAAGCGGTTACGCGACAAGAAGATTACCAGCTTCGCCATGGAGTTGATCCCGCGCATTTCCCGCGCTCAGTCGATGGACGTGCTGTCTTCACAGGCGGCGGTGTCCGGCTATAAGGTAGCGCTGTTGGCCGCCAATCTGGCCAGCGGCTTCTTCCCGATGTTGACCACGGCCGCCGGCACCATCCGGCCCTCCAAGGTGGTGATCATCGGCGCGGGCGTCGCGGGCCTCCAGGCCATCGCCACCTGCCGCCGTTTGGGCGCGATGGTGGAAGCTTACGATGTCCGTCCCGCCGCCCGTCAAGAAATCGAATCGCTCGGCGCCAAGATGATCGACACCGGGGTCAGCGCCGCCGGTGAAGGCGGTTACGCCCGCGAACTGACGGCCGAGGAAAAGAAGCAACAGGCCGACGTGCTGGCCAAGCACATCGCCGCCGCCAACGCGGTCATCACCACCGCCGCCATCCCCGGCCGCGAAGCCCCCAAGATCGTCACCACCGCCATGGTCGAAGGCATGAAGCGCGGCGCGGTCGTGGTGGACATGGCGGCTGAGTCGGGCGGCAACTGCGAGCTGACCAAACCGGGCGAGACCTACGAGCACAACGGCGTCATCATCGCCGGCCCGCTCAACATCCCCAGCAGCTTCCCGGTTCCCGCCAGCGAGATGTACGCCAAGAACCTGTTTAATTTCCTGTCGCCGATGATTAAAGACGGCAACATGAATTTGGACTGGGACGACGAGGTGATCGCCAAGAGCGCCCTGACCCGTGATGGCAAGATCGTCCACGAACCCACCAGCAAGCTGGTATAACCATAAAATCGGAGAAGCGTTATGGAAATCATGAAGCAAGTCGTCGAGTTCTTCTCCCCTATTTACATCCTGATGCTGGCCGCTTTCCTCGGTTATGAAATCATCAGCAAGGTGCCGGTCATCCTGCACACGCCGCTGATGTCCGGCACCAACTTCGTGCATGGCATCGTGCTGGTCGGCGCGATGGTAGCGTTGGGTCAGGCCGAAACCGGATTGGAGAAGACCATCGGTTTCCTCGGGGTGCTGTTGGGCGCCGGCAACGCGGTGGGCGGTTATTTCGTCACGGAGCGGATGCTGGAAATGTTCAAGAGCAGCAAGGGCCAGGAGAAGTAAGTCATGGGCTATGTGATTGAAACGATTTATTTCCTGACGGCCGTTCTGTTCATCATCGGCCTCAAGCGGATGTCGCATCCGACCACCGCCCGCAGCGGTATCGTTTGGGCGGGCTACGGCATGGTGATGGCGACCGTGGTCAGCTTCATCCATCCGCAGATTCAAGCCGGCTCCGGCAATTATCTGCTGATGATCGTCGCCATCGCCATCGGCGGGGCGATTGCCTGGTACGGCGCCAAGAAAGTGGCGATGACCGCCATGCCGCAGATGATCGCCATCTACAACGGCATGGGCGGCGGCGCGGCGGCGGCCATCGCGGCGGTGGAGCTGTTAAAGGATCATGCCGACAAAGCCCATGCGCCGAGCACCGCCACCTTGATCATGGCCGTGGCGGGCGCGTTGATCGGCGCGGTGTCGTTTTCCGGCTCGGTGGTGGCCTTCGGCAAGCTCCAGGAACTGAAATTCTTTAAGGATGACGCCAAGTTCCGCTTTACCGGTCAGCAGAAAGTCAATGCGGCGATCTTTGCCGCCGCAGTGCTGCTGGGCCTTATCATCGCCATTGGCCACAGCTCCAGCGGTGGTTTGATCACCCTCTTCTTCCTGCTGGCCCTGGCCTTCGGCGCCATGATGGCGTTGCCCATCGGCGGCGCGGACATGCCGGTGGTGATCTCGCTGTTCAACGCCTTCACCGGTCTGGCGGTAGCGCTGGAAGGCTTCGTGCTCGGCAACTCGGCCATGATCATCGCCGGCATCATCGTCGGCTCGTCCGGTACGCTGCTGACGCTGATGATGGCCAAGGCGATGAACCGCTCGGTCTCCAACGTGCTGTTCAGCAACTGGGCGGCGTTGGCCAGCGGCGAGGCGCAAGCCGTTACCGGCAGCCTCAAGCCGATGGAAGCCTCGGATGCGGCGGTGCAGATGGCGTATGCCGCCAAGGTTATCATCGTGCCCGGTTACGGCATGGCGGTGGCCCAAGCGCAGCACAAGATCTGGGAAATGAGCAAGCTGCTCATCGAGCGGGGAACCGAAGTCAAATTCGCCATCCACCCGGTCGCCGGTCGGATGCCCGGTCACATGAACGTGCTGCTGGCCGAAGCGGGCGTGCCTTACGATCTGATCTTTGACATGGAGGAAATCAACGAAGAGTTTTCGACCGCCGACGTGGCGCTGGTGATCGGCGCGAACGACGTGGTGAATCCGGCGGCGAGAACCGATAAAGCCAGTCCGATCTACGGGATGCCGATTTTGAACGTCGATCACGCCAAGAACGTGCAAGTCATCAAGCGCGGCAAGGGCGTCGGCTTCGCCGGCATCGAAAACGCGCTGTTCTTCGCCGACAACACCCGGATGGTGTACGGCGACGCGCAGAAAGTAGCGGCCGGCCTGATCCAGGGCATCAAGGATCTCGGCTAAACCGTTGTCGCTTTAGTTAGGAAATCAGGCGGCCTTTGGGTCGCCTGATTTTTTATTGCCTGAAAAACCCGGCCTTGCGGCCGAGCTGAAATCACGACGCTCAATGCGCCGGCAGGTTGATGCGCACCGTATCCTTCAGCACGCCGTCCAGGCCGCCGAACACGGTCAGCCGCTCGACCTTATCCACCACCTTCTCCAGCGCTTCCAGTTCTTTCAAGCGCAGCAGCAGCGGGTTATCTTCCATAAGCTTGGCGGTGTTCAGCAACGAACGGGTCGCGGCGGTTTCCTCGCGCCGACGGATGACGTTGGCCTGCGCCACCTTCTCCGCCTGCACCACCTGGTTGAGAATCTCCTTCATCTCACCGGGCAAGATCACGTCCTTCAAGCCGACCGTCTCCACTTCCAAGCCGTATGGGCGCGCCCGCTCGGCGGCGTAGCGCCAGATTTCCTGATCCAGTTCGTCCTTGTCGCCGAGCAACACATCCAAGGTGCGCGAGCCGATGGTCTGGCGCAGCCCAAACTGCAAGGCGCGGTACAGATAATCGATGAAGTTGCCCAATTCCGAGCGGGCCTTCACCGGATCGGCCACCCGGTACACCGCCGACAGGTTCACCCGCAGGCTGACTTTATCCTTGGTCAGAATGTCCTGACCGGAGACTTCCAGCGCCTGCAAGCGTAGATCGATGCTGTCTACCTTGATTGCCCGATTGAAGCACCAGAAGGCGTGCAAACCGGGCGGCAGGGTGCGCGCCAATTCGCCATCCACGAATAGCAAACCGATGTGGTTGGCTTCGATCTCGGCGCTTTGTACCGCACCGTTCAGGTTCTTGGCCAAGGCTGCCGATGGCCGCGCCAACACGGCGGTGTGCGCCCGCGACAACGTGTAATCGGTGGCGATGTCGATTAGCTCGACCCGGACTTCAACCGGCCCGCGCCAGTACACCCGACGGGTCGCAGGCGGCAACACGCCATCCAGGCGGCCGTTCTTGTAAATCAAACCGACCTGTTGCTCACCGGTTTCCACCACCTGAAAGTGGCGCTCGACCCGCTGGGGATCGGTCTTTAACAGCACATCCAGCCAGGGATGCTCGAACTCGGCCACGGACAGGTCGTAACGCTGGACTTCGTGGCGATTCTGGGGGTCGAGCCAGCGGTAAATACCCGGCTCCAGAATGGCCGTCAACCGACGATCCTGGAAATGCAGCCCACGCTCGTTCTGGGCGATGATGATTCGCTTGTAACCCAACATATCTTGGTGCTCCTTGTGTATGAGAACGTTTTATCTTCCTGTTCCGCCGTTTCCGGCGGCGCGAGCGTGGCGTGTTGCCATCGGCACCGTTTCCGGCCCGCCACTGCCGAGCATTAAAAGGCTGTCATTCAGCACATCTCCTTAACAAAAATCTCCCCTGCCCTTTGGCAGAGGGAATAGGGGTAAGGAATCAACCCCTGAATGAGTGGGCGCACACCCCACGCCCATGCGGCGGACGACGGGTCGAAACCGCGCGGAGCAACGGCGGGCCTCACGCACTGATCGGCATCCCTGCCAATCAGATGGCGTTCAGCTGGCCGAAACCTAGCTCAATTCGACACACGCCGCGCAAAACCGCGCAGACGCTGTCGGTCAGTCGCGATGCCGACGCCGAAGCGCCGGGCACGCTACCGCCCACCGGGGTGGCTCCCGGGGTACTGCTATAGAGCGGACTCGAACCGCGAACCTTTAAGCTTTAAAGGTCTTTCCCATGGAGAAAAAGGAGGGAATCGAACCCCCGTCAGTCTGATTACAAATCAGATGCTCAACCACTGAGCTACTTTTCCGAGCTTCGAAGACCTCTCGTCCGCCCGATACACGCCGTGCGATGGTTAGCGTTAGCGCGCCGGACCGGCATCCAGAACCGGTACCGCTGTGCGGCGACAGGCTGACTTCGAACTTGATCGGCGGGGATTTCAAAATCTTTCCGCCGAACGTCTGAGACAAAACATCAGCCAATAAAAAACCCCGGAAGGCACACCGCCGACCGGGGTTGGTAGTCCCGCTCGGAAGGTCGTCTAAGCCAGACCTTCCGAGCCTGTATGCTCGTCAGGTCCGCATCCGATCTATCGTTAGCGCGCAAGAGTGCGCCGCCGACAGTGGTCGGCCGATAGCTGATAAATGATTGAAGTTAGGCTGAGTTTTATTCATGGGGCGCAGAGTGTAGACTTAAAAAATAGAAAGTCAAGCCTGTTGTTGATTTTTTTGAAATGCTTCGTACTGCCGTTATCGTTGTAGGATTCGCCAATATCGCCTAAGTCACTTCGTTGTCATGAACACTTCAGAATCATTGATCGCTCGTGACCCCAGCAACGGGTTTTATCCTCACCAAAATCCGGACGCCATCACGGTGCTGCTAGGACTGGCGGATGACTTAAAAGCCCAGATCGACGCCCGCAAAGCCCAGTTACATCCTGAATCCGATTTGTGGCCGAAAATACTGGAAAAAATGCGCGTCGATTGGACGTATCACAGCAACGCCATTGAAGGTTCTACCTTAAGTCGGGGCGACACCTTATTTTTTCTGCAAGAAGGACTGACGGTTGAGGGAAAGCCGTTTAGGGATTTTTTGGACGCGCGAAATCATGCCGAAGCGATTGATTTACTGTTTGATGTGGTCGCCAGCGCCCGACCGATCAGCGAGGGGCTGATCAAGGAGATTAATGCGCTGTTGATGAGCGGCGTATCGCATACTCCCGGCCAAAGCCCGATCGGGCAGCCGGTAAAAAAATCTGTTCATGCGGGGCAGTACAAGCGGCTTCCTAACCATGTTCTCCAACAGGATGGGACGTTGCATCAGTACGTTTTACCGGAGCAAGTGGCCGTACAAATGCAGGAATTAGTGAATTGGATCAACGAGCATCGGCCGCCCGATCTTCACCCCATTGTTGTAGCGGGCGCGGCCCATTACAACATGGTGCGCATTCATCCCTTCGACGATGGGAACGGTCGAGGGGCGCGTATTCTGATGAATCTCATCTTGCTTAAAGCGGGATTTTTTCCAGCTATCATCCGCCGCGAACAAAAACGAAACTACCTTGAAACTCTTGCTGTCGCTGATCGGGGCGATATTGACCCGTTTCTAGAATTTGTCGCCAGTCAGTTATTGGAGACGCTGCAAACGGTAAATGAGGATTTTAAGCGGTTTGGAATTAATTAGTTTTGATGGCGCTCCGCCTTACCGTTCCGCCCTTGCCGTCACAATATTCTGTCCCGCCGCCCACAGCGCAATATCCTCACGCTTAATGGCAGCCGCCATCAGCGCCGGAAACTGATCTGGCGTACAAGCGAAGGACGGCACGCCGAGCGCCGCCAGTTTCGCCGCCAGTTGTCGATCATAGGACGGCGCGCCTTCGTCGCTTAGCGCCAGCAGGGCTATGAACTGCACCCCGGATTGCACCAGCTCGCTGGCCCGCTGCAACAGGTTTTTCTCGACCCCGCCTTCGTACAAATCGGAAATCAGCACCACAATGGTATTGCGCGGCTCGCGCACCAGCCCCTGACAATAACCGACCGCGCGGTTGATATCGGTGCCGCCGCCCAGTTGCACCCCGAACAATACCTCGACCGGATCATCCAGTTGCTCGGTGAGATCGACCACGGCGGTATCGAACACCACCAGATGCGTCTTGACAGCGGGCAGCGAGGCCATCACCGCGCCGAAAATGCTCGAATACACCACCGATGAGGCCATCGACCCACTTTGATCG
This sequence comes from Candidatus Competibacteraceae bacterium, assembly GCA_016713505.1. NCBI lineage: Bacteria > Pseudomonadati > Pseudomonadota > Gammaproteobacteria > Candidatus Competibacteraceae > Candidatus Competibacteraceae bacterium. Next base: position 2,830,465 of record JADJPA010000001.1, read on the forward strand.
ATGCACAAAATCACCTCGCGCTGGGTGCGGCGGGCTTTGCGGCCGTAGCCGACCAGCGTTTCGGGGATGATGCTTTGATGTTCTTGCTGCCAGTGGCGCAGATTGGCGCGGATGGTGCGGTTCCAGTCGATTTCGGCGTGACGCGGACGGCGGTTGCGTTCGGCCCGATTCAACGCGCCAGTCACCGCGCTGCGCAGCGGCTCTTCCAGCTTCTTCATCAGTGCATCGACCACCTTGCGCACCACCAGCCGGGCTGTGTCGCGGGTCTTGGCCGGGATGATGCCGCGCAGGGACATCAAAGTCGCCACCAGATGCACGTCCGGCTGCACCGCCTGTAGCATTTCCGGCTGGAACAACATGTTTTTCAGATCGAGCCGCTCGAAGGCATCTTTCTGCATCACCTGCACCACCGAACCGGGAAAATAGCGGCGGATGTCGTCTAGCCAGCGGGCGACGCGCGGCGAGGATGCGCTGCTGCCACCGCGCAGACCGCCGGGGCCATCGGCGTCATACAGCGCGGTCAGGGCGCGGTCGATGTTCAGCGCATCGCCGTTTAACGAAACGCCGCAGGCATCCTGAGCCGGTTCGCCCAGCACCAGCCGCCAGCGTTGCAGACGGGCGTCGTTCGCGGCAGCAGGGGCATTCATTAGCTGACTCCCAACAGTTGGCGGAACAGCGGCAACACCCGTTCAGCGCGTTCCTGATCCCAATCCGGCCGCGCGCTGACGGCTGCAACGGCGGCATCCGGCCGAGCGGCGCGCTCACCGAGCTGGCGGCGTTCGGGCGCGTTGAAACCGGCGAAGGCGCGGCGCAGCAGCGGCAAAATTTGCTGAAAGCGATCTTCGCTCAACGCCGTCAGCCAGCCATCAACCAGCGTCCACAGTTGATCGTCGTGCAGCAGCACCAGCCCGCTTTGATTCAAAAACCCGTCCAGCCAGGCCGCCGCCAGCGCCGGTTCATTGCCGGGCGATAGCGCCTGACTCATGTGCAGGGCGGCCGCATCCGCCGAGGCGATTTGCTCGTCGAACAGCAGCCGCGCCGCCAGGCCACCCAGCAGGCCGTGGGCGTTGGGCAACCCCGCCACCCGCGTCAGCGCCTGCAACCAGTCGTCGCGTAATGCCTCATCCGCCAGCAGCCGCACCGCCTGATGGGTGGCGGCGATGGCCTCGCGCAGAATCTGCGCCGCGTCGTCATCCAGCGCGGTACACGCGCCGGGCAGACCAATCGCCGCTCGTGGAATCAAACCTTTGAGCACCTGCTCGACCATGCCGACATCGGTCTGGCGGACGTTGCCGTAACGCGCTACGGTGACCAGCGGCGGAATCGCGCCTAGCAATTGCACCAGATCGCTGGCCACCGCCGCTAAATCTTCCAAGGCTTGTGTGACCGGCGCGATGGCGGTTGGCAAATCGGCCAGCAACACCCGATGGACCAGATCGGCCAGCGGCGGCAGGGCGGTGAATGCGCGCGCCTGATCGACGGCTTTGGCGCTGGCGGCGTCTTCGACGGTATTGCCCCAGCGGCTGGCTTCAATCACGGCGATGGCCAGCGCCGGTTCCCATTGCAGCGTCCACAGTTCGTGGAAACTGCCCTTCGCGCCGCGTCCGGTGCGCTGGGGTTTGCCCCAGGGAATTGCCAGCAGCGTTAACCGATGCAACAGATGACTGCGCGCCAGATCGGTCGGCTCGCGCAAATCCAGATCAAGCGTCCGATCTACTGCTTCCACTTTGAGGCGCAGGCGTTTTTGCTGCTGGTTGAGATCGTGTTGCAGCGGCACCAGCGGCGCGCTGGCGGGAATCCGACCAAGCCGATCCCCGACGGTCAGGGCGCGGTTGATCAGCCGCATCGGGGCAGCATCGCCCATGCACACCACAGTTTGTAATGCCTCGTTGAGTTCGTCCAAACCGGGTTGCGGCCGTTCACGCAAGGCTGCCAGGGTTTCAGCCAGCCGCACCGCTTCGATGATATGAGCCGAGGAACAATCCAGCCCTTCCTCGCGGAACAGCCGCGCCGCCCGCGCCAGCCAGCCGACCGCTCGTTGTTCCGGTGGCGATTGCCACAAATGTTCGTACCAACCGGGCGAAGTCACACCCGCGCCGTAACCGCTGGCGCTGCTGAGGTTGCGATACGACCACGGCGCCCAGGTGGCGGCGACCTTGACGCGAGGCAAGCCCTTGAGCAAGTCATTGTCGGCTTTGGCGGAGGGCAATTCGGTCAGCGCCGGGACATGCCACGCGCCGCAGACCACGGCGATGCGGCTAAAGCCGTCTTTTTGCGCCTGCCGCAGACATTTGCGCATGTGCGCCTCACGCAGAATTTCGCGCTGTTGCGCCGCCGCCGAGCGTTCCGGGCCGGGCGTTTCCGCCCGCACCGTGGTCATCGCCTCGCGGATGGCGGCGAACAACTCCAGGCTGTTGCTCCGTTCCTCAACCAGATGATTCCACCAGCTTTCGCCGTCGCCATAACCGGCGGCGCGGCCCAGCCAGTCGAGCGGATCGAGTCGGGGATCGGTTTTCGACGTTTCGCCATGCTCGGCCTCGATTTCAGCTTCATTCACCGCTTCCGCCGAATCGTCGCCCGCTTCCGCCGCATCCGCCGCGACGGTTTCCGGTTCCGGCGGCACGAGGGCGAATTGATGGCTCATCGGCAAATCGATGAAGCGGGTCGGGATGCCGTGCGCCAGGCCGTAATGCAGTGCGTTCCATTCCGGCGAAAACACCGCGAAGGGATAAAACGCCGCCTGGCGGGAATCGTCCGGGTTGTAGACCAGCAGCGCGACCGGCGGCTCCAGATCGGCGTCGGCCATGATCGGCAACACCGCCTCGCCTTCCGGTGGGCCTTCGACCAGCAGGCAGTCGGGCTGCAAACGCTCCAGCGCCTGGATCAGACTGCGGGCGCAACCCGGCCCATGATGGCGGATGCCGAAGAGGTAGAAGGGGGTGTTGGTCATATTTATCAACAGCGCGCTTGCATCTACCGGAGTAACCTGTCTGAGAGTGAATACGGCCCTAGGAACCGCTCACCATTGAAATGAATCAGATGTGAGGGAGCGTCGGCCACCCACACTTCGGTTTCCCAGGCTATTTCGCCAAGATAGCGACCCATGATGGATCGATTTGGAAAGGCGGTTACATAGACCAGCCCGGCGGTTGACTCAGCGAACAGCCGAGCTAATTCGGTATGCCGTTTGCCATTAACTGGCCCATGACTGGTGACGCACTCCACCAATAAAAGCCAGTTTTTCTCAGCACAGTACAACACCACATCCGGCATTTTGCCGTGGGAATCCACCTTGATCCCTAACTCGGCCAAAAGAAGAGCGTCAAAGTATCCCCACTTGTCGCCGGTATCCCCAGCATAAACCAGCGAACTACCCGGTACGAAGCGTGGTGCGAATTCTTTAATGATCGCCCGGATCAGCTCGTTGTGTTTGCCGGGAGTCAGGGTAATTCGTTTACCGTGTACAACCTCAACCGGGGTGTAGTTCTGCTCGCGTTCCTTTGCGTAGCGCGCAGCCAGCGTCTCGCGCGCAGCAAGATAGACTTTTAGGTTATCGGGCCACTGCGACGTACCGAAATTACGCAGCAAAGTAAGAGCAACTGGTTCGATCTGATAGACGGCTTTTGGGCTGTTTACCGGCCTGTCAGGTTTGTCCGGATTGTAAAGGGCAAGGCCCGCATCCACGAACTGGTGCATGGTCTGACGCCGCACGGTCTCGCGGGTGTTTGGCGCATAATCTTTGGCGTAGTGTTCCCGCGCCCAATCCATGATCGGAGTAATGCCCATGAGTGGATTTTCGGTCGGATCATCCGGGAATACGATCCGGTCGAATGCGTGCTGATAGGTGGAAACGTCGGTGAAAGTACTATCGGTCGAAGTCGAAATTGTCACCGGCCCCTGATGACCATCCCGTTCCAGAAGGATAATAAGATTCTCCTGTAGCACCGCATCATCCTTAAATATCCTGCTACGCGACTCAAATAAATGCAGGTGGCGCAGCGCTGTCCGCCCAAGAATAAAATGGCGGAACGGACGGTAATAAGGCTCATTGCAGAAACTGCGCGGAATAATCGCCACAATCTGTCCACCCGGCGCAAGTCGGGCGATGGCTAAAGCGACAAAGGCCGAATATAGGTTCACCGTCTCAATACCAACTCGGCGCAAGTCCAGCCGATGTGCGGAATGGCTGTGCAGCTTCTTATAGGGCGGATTGAGAATAGCGTGAGTGTATAGGTTTAGCGAAGATGACTTTTCATCACAAAGAGCTTCAGCACTTTTATGAATAAAATCCTCGCCAAAAATAGTCGCGTTAAAATTTTCACTATGTCTATATCTTTTAAAAAGATCGCTCAGACTAGCATGTAATGTTTGATCGATTTCAAATGCTTCTACGTTGATACGATCAAAATGCAAATTATTGGCAAGCCAGCGATCAAGAAATGCGGCCGAGAGTGCGCCAATGCCAGCCCCGGCATCGAGCAGACAGCAATGACCACCAACATCCGCAAAGAGATTCGCCATGAAAACCGCGATTCTTTCTGGCGTGAAAAATTGACCAAGTTGCGATTTCTTTTTTACCTCAGTGCTCTTGGAAAGCTCTTGCCTTTTTTCTTTGATTGCAAAGAGCATGATTGGGCCTTCTATATGATTCTATTCATTAAACTCTTATTTCGCAGAATAATGGATCAGCTACTCAAACTCCCGACACGCGCGATACAAATCCTTCCAATCGCCGCGTTCTTTCATCACCGTTTCCTGATACTCGCGCCAGACCACCGCATCCTGCACCGGGTCTTTGACGATGGCCCCGACCAGGCTGGCGGCGATGTCCCTGGCGTGCAAAATGCCGTCGCCGAAATGCCCGGCCAGCGCCATGCCGCTATTAATCACCGAGATCGCTTCCGCCGTGCTCAGGGTGGCGCTAGAGGTTTTCAGCTTGGTCTTGCCGTCCTCGGTCTGGCCGTTGCGCAGTTCGCGGAAGATTTGCACCACCCGGCGGACTTCCTTCAAGGCAGGCGGTTCGCCGGGCAATTGCAGGGCGCGACCCAGTTCGCTAACCCGTTTGGAGACGATGGCGACTTCTTCCTCCTCGGTGGCGGGCGTCGGCAGCACCACGGTATTGAAGCGACGTTTGAGGGCGCTGGAGAGTTCGTTGATACCTTTGTCGCGGTTATTGGCGGTGGCGATGACGTTGAAGCCACGCACCGCCTGCACTTCCATCCCTAACTCCGGGATCGGCAACGACTTTTCGGACAAAATGGTGATCAGCGTATCCTGCACGTCGGCGGGAATGCGGGTCAGTTCCTCGACGCGGGCGGTTTTGCCCAGTTCCATCGCCCGCATCAGCGGACTCGGCACCAGTGCCTCTTTCGACGGGCCTTTCGACAGCAGTTGCGCGTAATTCCAGCCATAGCGCAGTTGTTCCTCGCTGGTGCCCGCCGTGCCTTGAATCAGCATGGTCGAATCGCCGCTGATCGCCGCCGCCAGATGCTCCGACACCCAGGATTTCGCCGTGCCCGGCACCCCGAACAGCAGCAGCGCCCGGTCGGTGGTCAGCGTGGACACGGCGGTTTCCATCAACCGCCGGTTGCCGATGTACTTGGCGCTGATGGTGAAACCGTTATCGAGTTTGCCGCCCATCAAATAGGTGACGACCGCCCACGGTGACAATGCCCAGTGGGCGGGCCGCTCGCGGTTATCGGCCTGTTGCAGCGCGGCCAGTTCTTCGGCAAATTGAGATTCGGCGTGTTCGCGCAGGATTTCGCTCATGAGGGGTTCCGTGGACTGGGAGGCCGATGGAGAGTTTTGCGCAGTTCCGCGATAGCGATCACGCGCGCCACCGTTTCACTGAAATACTGGGCCCGCGGCTGGTCGATAGGCCAGTTCCGCCCGGCTTCGTCGAGCAGCTCGACGGGAATCTGGCAGATGAAGTCAGGTAACGCCTTGCGCAGCGAATAATCCCATCTGGCGTTGTCGCTGGCTGCTTCGATGGCGGCGTTTTGCAGCACTTGGCGGGAGAAATCAGCCGAGCAAGGCGCACCGTCCTGCACGATCCGACTCAACCATTCGCCGATTCCGCCCCGACGGGTTTTTTTGAGCAGGTCGAGCCAGTGACTTTCGCGTTGCGCCGCCGGCAACTGGGTGAGCCATTCGAAGAGATCGACGGCCAGACCGGGAAGTTTGCGTTCCGCCAAAAAGGCTTCGGCCCAGGCCGGCTGGCCGCCACGCGCCAGCGCTTCGTTCCAGGCCCTGAAAATCGCCTCGCTCCAATCGGTTTTTTTAGCCCACTTCACCAGATCGGCGGGCGATAGTCTGGTATGGGCTGACCACCAGGCCAGTGGTACGGCGCGGGCGATCTGATACAGCCACCACGCCCGCTCTCCGAGCGGTTCACTTTTGACGCGGCTTTCTTCGATGGCGTCGGCTTTCCAATCCGCCTCGAAAGCGGCCGGCGGCTCGATGTTCCAGACTTGACGGAGCAGCTTGCGCTCGTGGGTCAGGCAGGCCGCGAGTCGGGCGGTCATACGGCCGACGTAGCGGCTGCCCGGCAAGCGCGCCAGCAGGTTGGCGGCCAGCAGCCGAACTTCCTTGCCGCGGTCGGTCAGCCGTTGTTCCAAAAAATCCTCGTCCGCCGGATCGAGACCGACCGCGAACGGTTCGAGCAGGGTCAGGCGCTCGCGGGCGTCCAGTTCCACCAGCGCCTTATCGAACAATGCTCTAGCCAAGACCGGATCACGGCCACGCAATCGCTTCAAAAACGCTTTACGAGCCTCTAGCGTCCCCTGTTCCCAGAGCGCCAAATCCGGCTCGCCATCGCTGGTTTGTAGGGCGTAAGCCCAATCGGGCTGCCATTGCGCCAGCCACCGACCGCGCTGGCCGAGCACCTCCAACAGCGCGGGTTGCAGCACCGGCGTTTTGTGGGCGAGGGCCAAAGCGGCGGGCAACAGCCTGGGCGGTAAGGTCGCGCCGTTTTCGGCGAGCTTGCACAAGGCTTCCTCACGCAGGCGGTCAGGGCCGTCTTGGAAAATCTCGCCCAATGCGGAAATCCATTTCGGGTCAGTCACAGCGGGATACGGTTCCGAGGCACTGGCCTGCGGCGTATCGACGCTAAACAGCGCCGGCATGAAACCGGCGTCGGCGCAGGCCGCCAGGATGCCGGCGCGGCGCAGCATGTTGATTTCCAGCGCGCCGTCAGCGGGACTGACGGCTTCCAATAACTCACCAAGCGCGCCATCCAATGCGGCCAACACCGGCGGCCGGCGCTCCGTGCCGAGTAAGGCTTGCGTGGCGAGTTCCTGCAAAGGATTCACGCGGGCAAAGCCTCCTCCGTCCAAATCAGCTCTGATGACCAAGCGCTTAGAGGACGCAGCGCGTCGCCGTTCCATTCCCCGAATACGGTCAACGGCCTCCCGCCGCTCTCCGCCACCAGCATCCAACCGTTGTCGTCGCTCACCGTCAACGGCAATACCCGGTGGGTGGGGGTTTGCAGACGCCATCCCGTCTCGCCGCGACAGGGGATGCCCTCACCACACAACAACGGCTGCGGCCATTGCCACGGATTGGCCGCCAGCGCGCTCGCCAAGCTATCCAGCGCCTGATCCAGGGTCGGCGCAGCGGGCGCTTGCCGCCGTGCTTGCAGGCGGTGCTCGTCCAGGGAAATCGCACGCAGCGGCCCATGGCCGGGAAAGAAGACCAAGGTCAGACCAAGGCAGGCGGAAGTCACATAATTCCGTTCAAAGCGGCGGCCGCCATGCGCGTGGTCGAGCAGCAGGGCCATCCGCTTGGAATTCGCGCCCTGCAACCAGACTTTCCGGCTCCACAATCGGGCCTCCTCCTCAATGCTTTGGCCGAGCACCAGCCAGTTATCCTCGATCCGCTCGCCGCTCGCCAGCACGCTCTCCCGATCCACCACCCAGCCGAGCGCGTTGCGCAGATCCGCCTGTAAGGGAGCCGGCAACGTTTCGAGCCGGCGAAAAGCGTCGATCAAGAGTTGCAACTGGCCCAATCCCCCCAAGACCCGCGCCGGCCACTGCTCGCTGCGATTGACCCAACCTCCGAGCCGGCGCAAGCGATAAGCGATGCCGGGCAATTGCGCGTCCACCATCCGCGTCGCCAGTTCATCCCACAGTTCCGGTTGGTTGGCTAGTTGCGCCAGCCCTTGACGCAAGCGATCTCCCAACCAGCGTTCCAGCTCATCCAGCCCCGCGCTCATCCGGGCCAGGCGGGCCGACTCGCGGCGGCCGGCGGCGGCCAGATCGGGTTGCGGTTTTCCGGCTGGTTCGCTCTCCGCAGTGGTTTCGGCGGCTTTGGTCGTCTGCTTCTCCGCTTTTCTACGGCGCGATTCCAACCATTCGCTGACCCAAGCAGGTCGATCGACAACGGTAAAGCGCTCCGCGTGTTGCGCCCGTAACAGCAGCAGGGCGAGACCGTGTTTGCAAGGGAATTTGCGGCTGGGACAAGAGCAACGAAAGGCTGGGCCGGATTGATCCACCTGCACCTGATAAGGTTTGGAGCCGCTGCCTTGACACTCGCCCCAGACCGCTTGATCGTCGTGGTGCAGGCCGGGCCATTTGGCGGACGTCACCAAACCTTTGGCGGCTTTCGCCGAGGCTTCATCGGGAGAAAGCTTCAGGACTTCCTGGGCGCTGAATTGCATCGTACGGCCAGTATCTCAAGACAGGGATACATTATAGCGGATTCTGTCTTATACATAAGATTATGTCTTATAATAATTGCAAATTTCCGACTAAAATACTAATATGATAGCCATCGGTGAGCGAACTGACTGCTGTCGGTTCAAGTGGCTAGTCAGGGCGCTCGGATACACCTGTTGGTGACCCCGCCCTCAACAGGGATTGTTTTCAGTTTTTCCAATTAACACAATGATTTGCAGTTTTATCAACCCGTTTGGAGGATTCACCATGGCCGCCAAAAAACTCATCGTGGAATTGCTCGATACCGACGGAAAAGGTGTAGCTGGCGTGAATGTCAAAGCCAGCGGTTGTTGGGAACTTGCTAGCCCCTTAACGGGTAAGGTTCTCTTTCTGATCGATGAACCCCAGGCCGCCATCACCATTGCCGGCAAAGAAGTTTTCAGCTCCGCGCTCGATGCCTTACCGGAACGTCTCGTTTTTGTTCAGAATGGTGGTGACTGGCAGCGGAAATAAGAAAAGCGCGATCACCCGCGCGAAACAGGATACGCACGGCGCTACCGCTCGATCTCGATCGGAGGCTGATGCTCTTTAGGTTTTATGCAGCGGATAAAACCCACTTCCTTCAGACATCTAAATTAAGCACGTCCAAGGCGTTCTGTTCGATGAAATCCCGCCGCGGCTCGACCTGATCGCCCATCAGCGTGGTGAAAATCTCATCGGCGGCGACTGCATCTTCGATCCGCACTTGCAGGAGGCGGCGGGTGGCCGGATTCATGGTGGTTTCCCACAGTTGCTCCGGGTTCATCTCGCCCAACCCTTTGTAGCGCTGAATGTGCTGGCCGCGCTTGGCTTCTTCCAACAACCAATCCATCAGCTCGCGAAAATCGCGAACGGCGCGCTCGCGCTCGCCGCGCCGCACTTCCGCCCCACCGTCGAACAAGCCGCTCAACCTCACGCCCAAACGGGCGAGGGTGGCGTATTCGGAAGACCCGAAAAATTCGGCGGAAAGCCGAAACTGACGGTCCAGCCCATGGGTTCGGCGACCGACTAGCAAACTAAAACTTTCCCCTTCCAGTCGCGGCTCGCTAGCCGCTTGGTAAATCGTGCGCTCGCCCGCGCTAGCGTTCAATCGCCCGATCAACGTATTGACCCAACCGCTCAAAAACGCGCCATCACCGCGCAATCGACCGGCGTCCAACGGCGGCATATAGATCAACTGTTCGAGCACAACGCTGTCATAGCGGCGCGACAAGCGCTGGATCACCGCCGTGGCGGCCATGTAGTCGCGCGCCAACTCCTCTAGTGCTTCACCGGTCACAGGAACGCCAGCGCCGCCTTTAGGAACCAGCGCCGCGCCGTCCAGCGCCGCTTGCAGCAGATTGTCCGACAGTTCCGTATCATCCTTGACGTAGTTTTCCTGTTTGCCTTTTTTGATCTTGTACAGCGGCGGCTGGGCGATGTAGATATGGCCGCGCTCGATCAACTCCGGCATCTGTCGATAGAAAAATGTCAGTAATAAGGTACGAATATGCGACCCATCGACATCGGCATCGGTCATCAGAATAACGCGAAAATAACGGAGCTTGTCGGGGTTGAACTCTTCTCGGCCGATGCCGCAACCCAGGGCGGTGATCAAGGTTCCGACTTCCACCGAGGCCAACATCTTGTCGAAACGCGCTTTTTCAACGTTCAAAATCTTGCCTTTCAGCGGCAAGATCGCCTGAAAGCGCCGGTCGCGGCCCTGCTTGGCCGAGCCGCCGGCGGAATCGCCCTCCACCAGAAACAGCTCTGACAGCGCAGGGTCTTTCTCTTGACAATCCGCCAGCTTGCCCGGCAGCCCGGCGATGTCCAACGCCCCCTTGCGGCGGGTCATCTCGCGGGCGCGGCGGGCGGCTTCGCGGGCGCGGGCGGCGTCGATGATCTTGCCGGTGATCGCCTTGGCCTCGTTGGGATTTTCCAGCAAGAATTCCTGGAGCTTCTCCGCCACCACCGATTCGACGGCCGGCTTGACCTCGGACGATACCAGCTTGTCCTTGGTCTGCGACGAGAATTTTGGATCGTGCAGCTTCACCGACAGCACGGCGGTCAGCCCTTCGCGGGCGTCATCGCCGCTGGTTTCGACCTTGGCTTTCTTGAGAATCCCTTCCGCGTCCATGTACTGATTCAGGGTGCGGGTCAGCGCGCCGCGCAAGCCCGCCAGATGGGCGCCACCGTCGCGTTGCGGGATGTTGTTGGTGAAGCAAAACACGTTTTCCTGATAGGAGTCGTTCCACTGCATCGCCAGTTCGACCTGAATATCGTCGCGGGCGGTGTTCAGGTAGAACACACTGTCGTGCAGCGGGGTTTTGTTGCGGTTCAGGTGTTCGACGAACGCCTTGATACCGCCTTGGTACTCAAAGACATCTTCCTTGCCAGTGCGCTCGTCGCGCAGGCGGATACAGACCCCGGAGTTGAGAAAAGACAGCTCGCGCAAGCGCTTGGCCAGCACGTCGTAATGAAAATCGATGTTGGTGAAAACGGTGGCGCTAGGCCTGAAGCGGATTTCGGTGCCGGTCTGCTCGGTCTCGCCGACGGCTTGCAACGGCGCTTGCGGGTCGCCGAGCCGGTAATCCTGGCGGTGGAGCTTGCCGTCGCGGTGGATGGTCAGTTGCAGGTATTCGGACAGCGCGTTCACCACCGACACGCCGACCCCGTGCAGGCCGCCGGACACCTTGTAGGAACGGTCGTCGAATTTGCCGCCGGCGTGCAGCACGGTCATGATGACCTCCGCGGCGGAGCGGCCCTTGGAATGCTCGTCGGTGGGAATGCCGCGGCCGTTGTCGGTCACCGTCACCGATTCATCGGCGTGAATGGCCACGCTGATCTCGGTGCAGTACCCGGCCAGCGCCTCGTCGATGGAGTTGTCCACCACCTCGAAAACCATGTGATGCAAGCCGGTGCCATCGTCGGTATCGCCGATGTACATGCCGGGCCGTTTGCGTACCGCGTCTAGCCCTTCCAGGACCGTAATGCTCGACGAGGTGTAAGACGAATCGTTCATAAAACTCCGCTTCTCCAATCCGTAATGTAGGCGCGGATTATACCATTTTGCCCAGCTCTCCGTGCGTGAGATGAAACGTTTTCGCCTCGCTCCAAGCGGCGATATCCAGCAAGCCCGGCTCGATGGCGGTCACGAACAACTGGCTGTCGAGCGTCGCCAACACCCGCATCACCCGCGCTCGATTGGCGGGGTCGAGCTCGGAGGGCAGATCATCGATCAACAAGATGCTGGCATCTCCCGCACGGAGCCGGTACAACTGCGCTTGCGCCAGCAACAAAGCGATGACCAGCAGCTTCTGCTGGCCGCGCGACAGCGCTTCCGACAAAGGCCGCCCGTCGACCCGGATACTGAAATCCGCCCGGTGCGGCCCCAGCCGGGTATGGCTTTGCTGGCGATCCTGATCGCGACCGGCGTGCAACCACTCCGCAAAATCCCGCTCAGGCGGCTCTAGAGGCCAGCCACGGCGATAATCGACCTCGACCCTTACCCCACAGAGGGTCGACTCCGCCAAAGGCCCTAAAACGCTTTCTAGGGCCTTACAGAAGGTTTCGCGCAATCGGTCGAGGGCCGCCGCGGCCAGCGTCAGTTCGCCGTCCCAAGCATCCACCACCCGGTCGGGACAACGAGCGCGCAAGGCGGCATTGCGGTGGCGCAGGGCCGCGCCGTAGCGCCGCCAAGCGTCGAGAAACGCTGGCTCGGCGTGGAACAACCCCCAATCCATGAAGCGACGCCGCAGTTGCGGGCCATCTTCCAGCAAGCGATGGCTGTCGGGATTGAGCAACAACACCGGCACCTGCCGGGCCAAGTCGGCCAGCGAGCGGGTTGGAACGCCGCCGACACGGGCCACCAGTTCGCGCGGTCCGCGCTCGACCCCGACCGGCACCCGCCGACCGTCGTTGCTGGCCATCATCGCCACGATGCGGAACAGCTCGGACTCGGTCTGGATCAATTCGCGCGGCTGACGGGTGCGAAACGAACGGCCCCGACCCAGAAAATATAACGCCTCCAGCAGGCTGGTTTTGCCGGAGGCGTTGGGACCGATCAGCAGGTTCAGGCCGGGCGCGCACGGCAGGTCGATCCGCCGCAGGTTGCGAAACCCGGCGATGTCGAGCGAAGCGACCCGCATCCGAGGCGCGGGCTTACAGCCGCATGGGCATGATGACGTGCTTGCTGTTACCGCCTTCGCTTTCCTCGATCAGGCAACTGCCGCCGGAATCGGTGAAGGACAGTTTCGCCAGTTCCCCGCCCAGCGCGCCCAGCGCGTCGAGCAGGTAGCTCACGTTGAAGCCGATTTCCATGGGGCCGCCGCTGTAGTTGATTTCGATTTCTTCCTCGGCTTCTTCCTGCTCCGAGTTCTGGGCTTGCGCCCGCAGGGTCCAGTCTTCCAGTTGCAGGCGAATTCCTTGGCTCTTGTCGTCGAGCACGATGCCGGCCCGCGCCAGAGCGGCCCGCAGCACCATGCGGTCGGCGATCACAGTCCGCGCCGCATCGCGCGGGATGACCCGCTGGTAGTCGGGAAACTTGCCATCGATCAGTTTGGAAGTCAGGCGGATATCGCCCATGGCCACCTGGATGTGGTTGGCGCCGAGCGCCAGCACCGCTTCCGCCTCGCTGTCGGCCAGCAGCCGCATCAGTTCCAGCACGCCCTTGCGCGGCATGATGACTTGCCGGTGCTCCACCGCCTCGGCTCCGATGGGCAATTCCTGGAAGGCCAGCCGGTGACCGTCGGTGGCGACCACCCGCAGCACGCCGGAACTCACTTCCAGCAGCAAGCCGTTCAGGTAGTAGCGCACGTCCTGTTGGGCCATGGCGAAGTGGGTGCGCTCGATCAGCCCGCGCAGGGTTCCCTGTTCTAGCGGGATGCCCACGCCGAACGGCAAATCCTCCAGCGTGGGGAAATCAGCGGCCGGCAGCGCGACCAGAGTGAAGCGGCTGCGACCGCAGCGCACGGTCGCCTTCTCCCCCTCGACGCTCAGCGCGACCATCGCGTCTTCGGGCAAGGCGCGCAGAATGTCGTGCAGCTTGCGGGCGGGGAGGGTGATTTCACCCGGCGCCTCCACCGGCAGTTCGAGCCTGACCGACAGCTCGACTTCCAGATCGGTGGCGGTCAGGGTCAGTTCACGCTCGGTGGCCGACAGCAGCACGTTGCTCAGGATCGGCAGCGTTTGCCGGCGCTCGACCGCTCCGATCACTTGCTGGAGCGGTTTGAGCAAGTGCTCGCGCTTGGCTTCCAGTTTCATGGATTCTCCCGATAGGTTCCAAGCCCACGGCTTCGATCCGGGGCGGTCAATTCCTGACTGTTGTCAGGGGTTAAAAAATTTTTGTTCCTGTAAGCGAGTCAGTTTTGCCGTTCCCCAATCAGTAAAGAACTTCTCTTATATATATAAAAGATTATTATTATTAGGGAGCCCATTTTCTGTGGATAACTTTTTTTATTTTTTTCAATTCAAATAATTGGACGATTTTTTCCTGTGGATAAGTCTGTGGATAAAATGTGGATAAGTCACTTTTCCTGTGGATAACTTTTTAGGGGTCAAAAGTTATCCACAGAGTTATCCACAGGTTTGGCCGAGTTATCCACAGAAATGGCCAAGTTATCCACAGAGTTATCCACAGGGCATTTTTGCTATTATAACGGCGTGAAACATCTAGGGCGCTCGACAGGCTGCTATTTTCGAATATTACAGTTTCAAGGCAATAATTTTACTGTTTTTTTAAATTATAGTCTCAGCATTAAACGGGCCGAAATCGCCGGTGGAAAAGTTATTCCACTTATCCACAGGACTTATCCACAGGCTATTTTCTAATTAGTCAGCGTCCCGAGCAAATTGGTGTAATCGTCACGGATTTCCGGGTCGCGGTGCTGGAGTTCCCGAATTTTGCGGCAGGCGTGCAGCACCGTGGTGTGATCGCGCCCGCCGAACGCTTCACCGATATCCGGCAGGCTGAGCGCGGTCAGTTCCTTGGTCAGCGCCATCGCCATCTGCCGGGGTCGCGACAGGGTGCGCAACCGGCTGTTGGACAGCAGATCGCTGACCGGGATCTTGTAGTAGTCGGCGACGGTCTTCTGGATGTTCTCGATGGTGACCAGCTTGTCCTGCAAGGTCAGCAGATCGCTCAAGGCCTCCTTGACGAAACCGAGGGTGATCGCTTTTCCGGTGAACTGGGCGTTGGCGTAGACCCGCCGCAGCGCCCCTTCCAATTCGCGGACGTTGGAGCGAACGCGCTGGGCGATGAAGAAAGCCACTTCATCCGGCAGGCCGAGTTGAGCTTGTTCGGCCTTGCTTTTGAGAATCGCGACGCGCGTTTCCAGTTCCGGCGGCTCGATGGCGACGGTCAAGCCAGAACCGAACCGCGATTTCAGCCGGTCTTCCAGGCCGGCCACTTCCTTGGGGTAGCGGTCGCAGGTCAGGATCACCTGCTGGCGGCTTTCCAGCAGGCTGTTGAAGGTGTAGAAAAATTCCTCCTGGGAGCGCTCCTTGCCGGCCAGAAACTGCACGTCGTCAATCAGCAGCGCATCCAGCGACCGATAGCGCCGCTTGAATTCGTTGATGGCGTTATGTTGCAGGGAGCGCACCATGTCGGCCACGAAATGCTCGCAGTTCTGAAACACGATCTGCGATTCGGGATTGCGCTCGCGCAGCATGTTGCCGACCGCATGGATGAGGTGGGTCTTGCCCAGACCGGTGCCGCCGTAGATGAACAGCGGATTATAGGCCCGGCCGGGGTTTTGGGTGACTTGCAGGCAGGCGGCGCGGGCGATCTGGTTGGAGTTGCCCTCGACGAAGGTCGCGAAGGTGAAATCGGGATTGAGAACGCCGCTTTTCAGCAGCTCCCCACCGTTGAGGTTGGCCGCGCCTGCGCCGCTCGGTTCTTCTGGCGGTTGTTCTTCACTCTCGATGGCGGGTTCGTCGGTCAGGACGCCACTGCCGATTTCCAGCAGCACCGGCGCGGGTTGTTCGGGGTTGAGGCGTTCCAACACCGTCTGAATGTGCGCCAGATGATGCTTCTTGACCCAATCGAGCACGAATCGGTTGGGAGCGAGCAGGCGCAACGTATCGCCTTCCTGCCGGGCGTGCAACGGCCGGATCCAGGTGCTCAGTTGTTGTTCGGACAGTTCGCGTTCCAGACATTCCAAACAGGATTTCCACAACGCATGGTCCACTAATGATCCTCCTTGCGATGCTTTGGAAGAAACCATGCAGTTTAATGGCTTAAGCTCCGGTTATCCACAGCGCCACGCGCGCGGCCAGCGGGAACCACTTGACAAAATTGCCTCTCAATCAGTAATTTTGCCGTTTTCGTTGAATAGCACAACCCGTGTCGTCCCGCACCGTTCTTAAGGAATCGCCATGAAGCGAACGTTCCAGCCCAGCATCATCCACCGCAAGCGCACTCACGGCTTTCGCGCCCGGATGGCCACCAAGGGTGGTCGCCTCGTTCTGAAAGCGCGCCGCGCCAAGGGCCGCGCCCGTTTGGCGCCCTGAACGCCCCAGCCGGCGACGCCTGCTTTCCGCGTCGCGCCCGGCTGACCGGCCGAAACGCCTTTGCCGGTGTCTTCGCCCAGCCCAGCAAATCCAGCGACCGCTATTTTACCGTGCTGACTCGACCCAACGATCTGGCTTACCCGCGCTTGGGCTTGGCCATGTCCCGCAGGATCGCCAAGGCCGCCGTGGCGCGCAACCGGCTGAAACGGATCGCGCGCGAAAGCTTCCGCCGTCACCAGCGAGCGCTCGGCGGTTTGGATTGCGTGGTGGTGGGCCGACCCGGTGCGAGCGAGCAGGAGAACGCGGTTCTGTTTGCGTCGCTGGAGCGGCATTGGCGGAGGTTCGCTCGGCCGTGCGCGCCTTCTTGATCGCACTGATCCGCGTTTATCAGCTGTCATTGAGCCCTTTGCTGGGCAACCACTGTCGTTTTTATCCGAGTTGTTCGCAATACGCCCGTGAAGCCGTCGAGCGTCATGGCGTCCCGCGCGGTGTGGGGCTGGCGATCCGGCGCGTGCTGCGCTGCCATCCCTGGCATCCGGGCGGTGTCGATCCCGTTCCCGAACCTTCCCCGAAGGACCGTTGATGGAAAACCAACGTTTGATTCTGTTCGCGGCCCTGATGTTCGTCGTGTTTCTGCTCTGGCAGAACTGGCTGGAATTTCAGGCCAAAAAGCATCCGCCACCCGCGCCGACAGTCGCCGCGGCGCCGGCGGGTTCCGCTGCTCCCGCCGGCGTGTCAGCGCCTGTTCCCGGTCAGGATATCCCGACCGGCGCGCCGGTCGCGGGCGCGCTACCGGGTTCGCAAGCGCTCGGTGGCGGCCAGCGCGTGCATGTGACCACGGATCTGTTTGAAATCGAGATCGATACGGTGGGCGGCGATCTGCGTCAGGCCGGCTTGCGCACCTATCCGGATTCCGTGCAGCGGCCGGATCAACCATTTCTACTGCTGAAGGACACCGGGCCGGATTTGTTCATCGCTCAATCCGGCTTGGTGGCGTCGAACAATGGCCCCGCACCCAATCACTACGCTACCTTCATACCCGAGCGGGCTGAATACCGTTTGGCGGACGGCCAGGATACGCTGGAGGTGCGGCTGAACTGGTCGGATCCATCCGGCGTGAAGGCGGTCAAGACCTACACCTTCCATCGGGGCAGCTTTCTGGTGGATGTGAACCAGCGGGTCGAGAACGGCAGTTTGGAGCCGTGGCAGGGCGGCCAGTACCGCCAGTTCCAACGCACACCACCCAAGGCCGTCAGCAGTTATTTTGGCAGCGGTGTAGTGACTTATACCGGCGCCGTGGTTTCCAGCCCGGAACAACGCTACGAGAAAATCTCTTTCGACCAGATCGCCAAGCAGGAGTTGAACCAGACCGTCAAGGACGGCTGGGTCGCCATGATCCAGCATTATTTTCTGGGGGCATGGGTGCCGAATCCGGGCGAAGCCGAGGAATTTTACACCAAAGCCGTCGGCAGCAATCGGTATTTGGTGGGGATGCGCGGCGCGGTCCAGACCGTGCCACCCGGCGCAACCGGCGATTTTCGTACCCGCTTGTACGTGGGACCGAAGTTGACGGATGTGCTGTCCAAGATCGCGCCCAACCTGCAACTGACTGTCGATTACGGCATATTGACCATCATCGCCGAGCCGCTGTTTTGGTTGTTGAAGGCGATCCATTGGGTGGTCGGCAATTGGGGCTGGGCGATCATCTTCCTGACCATCTTGATCAAGTTGGCGTTCTATAAATTGTCGGAGACCAGCTATCGCTCCATGGCCAACATGCGCCGGCTGGCGCCGGAGCTGAGCCGCCTCAAGGAGTTGTACGGCGACGACAAGCAGAAGATGAATCAGGCGATGATGGACATGTACAAGAAGGAGAAGGTCAATCCGCTGGGCGGCTGTTTGCCGATTGTGGTGCAGATTCCAGTCTTTATCGCGCTGTACTGGGTGCTGGTGGAAAGCGTGCAGTTGCGGCAGGCACCGTTCATGCTGTGGATCAAGGACATGTCGATCCCGGATCCGTACTACGTGCTGCCGCTGATCATGGGCGTGACCATGTTCGTGCAGCAGAAGCTGAGTCCGGCTCCACCCGATCCGGTGCAGGCCAAGGTGATGATGGCGCTGCCGGTGGTGTTCACCTTCATGTTCCTGTGGTTCCCGGCCGGTTTGGTGCTGTACTGGGTGGTGAACAACATCCTTTCCATCGCCCAGCAGTGGGTCATCACCAAGCGGGTGGAATCGGGGGCCGACGCCGCTGCGCTCAAGGCCAAGGAAAAATCGGGAGTAGGTTCTGTCGTGGGCGAGCAGGCCAAGAAGCTGTTGACATTGGCCAAGCAGGCGTTGCCCGATCAGAAGAATTCTGGCAATCGCAAGAAGTAACTTTATCCGCCCCGCCCGATCACCGCCCCGCTGGCGGGGAGGGCGTCTTTAATCATGACCGATACCATCGCCGCTGTCGCCACCCCGCCCGGACGGGGTGGCATCGGCGTCCTTCGCGTCTCCGGTCCGCTCAGTGCCGCTATCGTTGAAGCTGTTAGCGGCATTCTGCCCCCGCCCCGTCAGGCTGTCGTGCGGCGCTTTCGTTCGAGTGACGGAGAAATTCTCGACGAAGGCGTCATCCTGCATTTTCCCGCGCCGCATTCCTTCACCGGTGAGGATGTGGTGGAGTTTCAGGGGCACGGCGGGCCCATGGTGCTGGATTTACTGATGGAGCGGGTAGTCGAGCTGGGCGCGCGACCGGCCCGGCCCGGCGAGTTTTCCGAACGCGCGTTTCTTAATGACAAGCTCGATTTGGCGCAAGCGGAAGCGATTGCCGATCTGATCGCCAGCGATACCGCCGCCGCCGCTCGCGCCGCGCTTCGTTCTCTGCAAGGCGAGTTTTCGCAACGGGTCAACGGGTTGGTTGAAGGCTTGATCGCGTTACGGATGTACGTTGAAGCGGCTATCGACTTTCCCGAAGAAGAAATCGATTTTCTGGCCGATGGAATGGTTGCGGCGCGCTTGGCCGAGTTGCAAGAACGCTTGCGGGTATTGCAAGCCGCCGCCGGGCAGGGGCGGTTGTTGCGCGATGGCATGACGGTGGTGATCGCCGGGCGGCCGAACGCCGGTAAATCCAGCGTGCTCAATCGTTTGGCCGGCCGCGAGGCGGCCATCGTCACCGCCGTCCCCGGTACGACGCGCGACGTGCTGCGCGAACACATCAGCATCGACGGAATGCCGCTGCATGTGATCGACACCGCCGGTTTGCGCGACAGCGACGATCCGGTGGAACGGGAAGGCATCCGCCGCGCTTGGGCGGAAATCGACACCGCCGACCGGATTTTGATGGTGGTGGATGATCGGTTGGGATTGGCGGCGGAAGAAGCGGGCTTGCGAGAGCGGTTGCCGGCTGCGACACCGGTGACGGTGCTTTACAACAAGATCGACCTCAGCGGCCAAGCTCCGTCGGTTCGAGAAGGGGCATGGGGAACCGAGGTTCGGTTATCGGCCAAAACCGAGGCGGGATTGGAGTTGCTGCGCGAGCATCTGAAATCTTGCATGGGCTATCACGGCGGCGGAGAAGGAACCTTCATGGCCCGTCGCCGCCATTTGGAGGCCCTGGAACGGGCGGCGGCGGCGCTGGAACGAGCGGCGGAACAGTTAGCTATTTTCCGAGCGGGTGAGTTGGTCGCCGAGGAATTGCGGGAAGCCCAAAACGCGCTATCCGAAATTACCGGCGACTTCAGTAGTGAGGATTTGTTGTCGCGAATTTTTTCGAGTTTTTGTATTGGGAAATAGGCGATCGTGAAAGGGTCCGGACAACTTTGCTTCGCTACTCCATGGAACCTTTGCTTTCTTTCTTGGATTTCTTCTCCGCTTTCTTTTCCTTCATGGTTTTAGCCGGTTTTTTCTTGGTTTCTTTTTTGATGTCAGCGCTTTTACTCATGATCGTCACTCCTGGCTGGTTTCGGATTGTCTCTCAATAGTGCCTGAAAGAGTTTAGGTCCGCTGTGATCCGTTGGCTGGAGGGTGCGGCGATGGGCCTCAAGCTTCATTCTACGACCAGCCCGCATTCTGGGATAGAGGGACGCTCAGGCTTGGCGAGAAGGTAGGACTTGGTTCGTGGTTCGCGCGGGCGCCGGCAAAACCAGGGCGTCATTTGGCTGGCGTTCAGCTTGGATCGATTATCGTAAGGTCTCTTTTTGACAGGAGGCTTTATGAAAACCGTGTTGACCGCCACTGCTGGCGCGTCGCTCACCTTCACTCTCAATAGGATGGCGCGAGCCGATGATTCGGACGAGGTCGAGGGGCCGCAATCTGCGTGGCGGCGGGAATCCCGCTTGCGGGAGGCGCAACACAAACGCGCTCATCAAACGCAGCGGCAAACTCGCCATGAGCGTGAGGAACGCTTGCGGGAGTTGGGTCGGAATCGGTTTGACCGGGGTTGACTAGATTCGTCCTGAGTGCTTGGCCGTCCGCGATGCCTCAGTGGGTGCCCGACCGGAAATAAAAAAGCCTTGCACTGCCGCAAGGCTTTGAATGAATTGGCTCCCCGGCGCGGACTCGAACCACGGACCCAGTGATTAACAGTCACTTGCTCTACCGACTGAGCTACCGGGGAAAGGGAGAACGAGCATTCTATGGATACCCGTATACCCTGTCAATCGGGAATCAGCGGGCGACGACCCGGCCGATCCGCTCTAGCGCCTTGGTCAGATTGTCCATGCTGGTGGCGAAGGAAATCCGCCCGCAGCCTTCCGCGCCGAAGGCCGAACCCGGCACCAGCGCCACGCCGACTTCATTGAGCAACAATTCCGCGAAGGCGATATCGTTCGCCAGTCCCAGCCGTTCGATCACTTTCTGGAAGCTGGGGAAGATGTAGAAGGTGCCATCGGCGGGCGCGACCTGAACGCCCGACATCGCCTTCAGCGCGCCGAAAACGTAATCGTGCCGCTTTTTGAACGCCTCGGTCATCATTCCGATAAAGGATTGATCGCCGTTTAACGCCGCTTCCGCCGCCACCTGCGAAATCGAGGTGGGGTTGGACGTGCTCTGCGACTGGATGTTGCTCATGGCGTTGATCAAATCCTTGGGACCGCCGCAGTAGCCGATGCGCCAGCCGGTCATCGAATAGGCCTTGGACACGCCGTTTAGGACGATGGTGCGGTCGTAGAGATCGGGGCAGACGTTGAGGATGTTGCAGAATTTCTCGCCGGTCCATTGAATGTGCTCGTACATGTCATCGGTGGCGATGTAAACCTGCGGATGCCGGCGCAGCACCTCGCCCAGCGCCGTCAATTCCGCTGCGTTGTAGGCCACGCCGGTCGGATTGGACGGACTGTTGATCACCAATAATTTGGTGCGCGGCGTGATCGCGGCTTCCAACTGTTGCGCGGTGATCTTGAAATGCTGGTCAATGCCGGCTTCGACGATCACGGGTACGCCGTCGGCCAGCAGCACCATGTCTGGATAGGAAACCCAGTACGGCGCGGGAATGATCGCTTCATCGCCAGCGCCGAGCAACGCTTGCGCCAAGTTATAGAAACTCTGCTTGCCGCCGACCGACACTAAAATCTGTTTCGGATCGTAATTCAAACCGTTATCGCGTTGAAACTTGGCGATGATGGCTTTTTTCAGTCCGGCCGTGCCGTCCACCGGGGTATATTTGGTGAAACCGGCATGGATCGCCTTGATCGCGGCGTCCTTGATGAAATCGGGCGTGTCGAAATCCGGCTCGCCCGCGCCCAGGCCGATCACATCCTTGCCGGCGGCTTTGAGTTCGTTGGCCTTGGCGGTGACGGCCAAGGTGGGAGACGGCTTAATGCGCTGGACGCGCTCGGAAAGAGGGGTACTCACAGCGGCTCCTGAAGATTGACCGAAAGGTTGAACACTGGGGTTGAAGAGACTGTCGGATAATACTGAAAATTCACATCTTGACCAATTCTCATGCCCGCTCAAAAAACCTTTACCCTCCGCGCTCGCTTCCAGCCCGCCGGCGATCAGCCGGATGCGATCCGCTCTCTGGTCGCCGGGCTGGGCGACGGTCTGGCCCGTCAGACGCTGCTCGGCGTCACCGGCAGCGGCAAGACCTTCAGCGTCGCCAACGTCATCGCCGCCGTGCAGCGTCCGGCGCTGGTGCTCGCGCCCAATAAGACCCTGGCGGCGCAACTGTACGGCGAAATGAAGGAGTTCTTCCCGGAAAACGCCGTCGAGTATTTCGTCTCCTACTACGATTATTACCAGCCGGAAGCCTACGTGCCCTCGTCGGACACCTACATCGAAAAGGACGCTTCGATCAACGAGCACGTCGAGCAGATGCGCTTGTCGGCGACCAAGGCGATTCTGGAGCGGCCCGACACCATCATCGTCGCCACGGTGTCGGCGATTTACGGGCTGGGCGATCCCGAATCGTACATGAAGATGCTGCTGCATCTGGTGCGCGGCGAGAAAGTCGACCAGCGCGCCGTCCTGCGCCGGCTGGCCGATTTGCAGTACACCCGCAACGATCTGGAACTGGCGCGCGGCACCTTTCGGGTGCGCGGCGAGATCATCGACATCCATCCCGCCGAATCGGATACCGAAGCGGTGCGGGTGGAATTGTTCGACGATCAAATCGAATCGCTCAGCCTATTCGATCCGCTGACCGGCAAGGTAATCCGCAAGACGCCGCGCTATACGGTCTATCCCAAAACCCACTACGTCACCCCGCGCGAGCAGTTGTTGCGGGCGGTCGATAAGGTTAAGGACGAGTTGCAAGACCGGCTGAACGAATTGAACGCCGCCAACAAGCTTCTGGAAGCGCAGCGGCTGGAACAACGCACCCGTTACGACATCGAGATGATGCTGGAGTTGGGTTATTGCAGCGGCATCGAAAACTACTCTCGCCACTTGTCAGGCCGCGAAGCAGGGGAGCCGCCGCCGACCTTGCTCGATTACCTGCCGCCTGACGCGCTGATTTTCATCGACGAAAGCCATGTGACCGTGCCGCAATTGGGCGGCATGTACCGAGGCGACCGCTCGCGCAAGGAAACGCTGGTCGAATACGGCTTCCGGCTGCCTTCGGCCCTGGACAATCGGCCGTTGCGCTTCGACGAGTTCGAGCGTTTGAGCGGTCAGACCATCTTCATTTCCGCCACGCCCGGCCCGTTCGAGCTGGAGCATTCCGGCGGCGCGGTGGTGGAGCAGGTGGTGCGACCGACCGGCTTGGTCGATCCCGACGTTGAGGTCCGGCCGGCCGTGCATCAGGTGGATGATTTATTGGGCGAAATCCGCGAGCGGGTGAATCTCAAGGAACGGGTGTTGGTTACCACGCTGACCAAGCGCATGGCCGAGGATTTGACCGAGTATCTCGCCGAAAACGGGGTGAAGGTGCGCTATCTGCACGCCGACATCGAGACGGTGGAGCGGGTCGAGATCATCCGCGATCTGCGGCTGGGGCAGTTCGATGTGCTGGTCGGCATCAATTTATTGCGGGAAGGCTTGGATTTGCCGGAAGTCTCGCTGGTGGCGATTCTCGATGCCGACAAGGAAGGTTTTCTACGCTCCGACCGCTCGTTGATTCAAACGGTGGGCCGCGCCGCCCGCAACCTGCGCGGCAAGGCGATTTTGTACGCCGATCACATCACGGGTTCGATGCGGCGGGCGCTGGATGAAACCGAGCGCCGTCGCGTCAAGCAGCAAGCGTACAACCAAGCGCACGGCATCACGCCGCGCGGCATCGAAAAGGCGGTGGCGGACATCATGGAAGGCGCGTACTCGCATCCCGGCGCGCCGCTTCCGGCCGCGCAATACGCCAAGGTCGCCGAGGAAGCGGCGGTTTACGCCCGCGAAACGCCAGCTTTATTGATGAAGAAGATCAAGAAGCTGGAACAGGACATGTACCGCCACGCCCGCGATTTGGAATTCGAGCAGGCGGCGAAGTTGCGAGATGAGATTCAGCGAATTCGGGAGTTTGGGCTGGGGATGCTGGAAGTGAAAACTGGATGAGGTGGGCTGTTTGTACTCACTTTATCCCCGTTCCCGCAGCCAGCGCTCCATTAAAGGCACTCGTAACTGCCACTGGCCTTGTTCATCGGTCACCAATAAACGTCGCCGCAGTGCTTGGTAGACGGCTGCGTCATCCGGTGGCGGCTGGGTGTCGCGGATGCGAAAGCCGCAGAGATACGCCCATTCGCTTGGCGAGGCGTCTTCCGGTTGTATCAGTTGCCGCAATACAGCATCGCCAGCGACAATGGCTTTAGCAATGGCTTGCCCCAGCAGCGCCTGATCTGCTTTGTCTTGTTCGCGGTCGTTACAGAGATCGACGACCGTTTCGGCGAGGAGCTGCACCAAATGCGGCCAACCGCCCGCTTCGGCATGAATGCGTTCGATGCCGTTTTCACCCCAGAAGGCTGGATCGAAGCAGGGACGTTTCGGATCGCCCTCTGCCCAAAGCGCCGAATGATTGAGCGGTTCGGTGAGTAATTGCCGAGTTTCGGCTTCGGTGAAGGGCGGTACTTCCAACGTGCGAGCGCTGACCAAATACGAAGACCAAGGCGCGTTCTTTAATTCAGTGATAGCGTGGCTGCCTGCAAAACACCAGGTGATTTGGCGATGAGTTTGGATGGATTCGCGGATTGCAGCGAGTAAATCTTCCTGGAAAACGTTCTCGCCCAGTTTGCGATCCAAGTTTTCGTATTCGTCGATGGCGATGAGTAGCCGCTCATCGGTTTCTTGGAGGCGGCTATTGCAAGCAGTAAGCCTTTGAAAAAATTTTTTTAGATTTGTGGCCGATGATTTTGGAGTCTCTTGAATAAACTGAGTGGCTGTTGCTCCCTACCGCATGATTTCGGCTAGAAACGCCGTTATCCACCACCAGATTCACTGATGCATTGCGTTCCAAGTATCGCGCTATATCATCGCGTGCGGCCAGCCATGCCGGTGCGGTCGTCCCCAAGTCCGTTGCATCGCATTGTTGAAGCGTCAGCGCCCACGGATCAGCTTTGCTATCGTCAATTAGATCGGCATAAAGCGGATTCGGTTTGGTTATGGAAGCCGGTAAGGTGCAAGCACCACGCAACAAGGGAATAACAACGCCCAAGTTGAAATCGGGGTCTAGTGCAATGGCACGATCCATTTCATGGCGACAATACGCACTGCGCAAATAATCATCCGATAAAACCAGCAAATGTTTATCGGCCTGATCCTGAAGTGCATCCATTTGCCCAATCAATGCTTTACCCAGTACAAACCGCTCTCGGTCAATTAACACCTCCGCGCCACCGGCTTTCAGGCAAGGCGCTAACCGCTCCCAAACCCAATTCCCCTGACAGTGACAATAACTGACAAACACCTTGGTCATTTTCTATCTCCATATCACCCGCTATTGGCTGCCTGGCTCTGTTTGGGTATCTGTTCGCCAGTCGCTACTAAACGTTTGATCTTTCCAAATACCATAACCCAAATCAAGCCAAGGAACGTCTATAACTGTAGAGCAAAGCCATCACACTGAAAGGAGAAATCCGCATGTCGAACGCAAATCTCCAAGATCGCGCCGCCGGAGCCATCATGGGCGCTTTCATCGGCGACGCTCTCGCCCTCGGCCCGCATTGGTATTACGACCTGGACGAACTACACCGCGATTACGGGGCGTGGATCAGCGCTTACACCGATCCCAAACCCGGCCGCTACCATGCCGGACTGCGGGCCGGCCAACTCTCGCAAGCGGGTTTTATCCTCGAACTCACATTGCGTTCGCTGGTGGCGTGTGGCGGCTACGACGAAAGCGATTTCTGCCATCGCCTTGATGAGGAACTGTTTCCCTTGCTCGACGGTACGCCGATGAACGGACCGGGTGGTTACACCAGCCAATCGATTCGCGAGGCGTGGCGACGGCGGGTGGAGCAGCATCTGCCGTGGGGGAAGACCGGCGGTCATGCCGACACCACGGAAGCGATTGAACGCACGCTCGCGCTGGCGGTGCGCTACGCGCTGGAACCCCAACACCTCGCCCGCAGCATCACCCAAAATACCTTGCTGACTCAAGTGGATGAAACGGTAGTGGCGATGACGGTCGCTTATGGGGCGGTGTTGGGGCTGTTGGTGCAGGGCCACACCCTCGACGCCAGCGTTTCGGGCAAACTCATGAAGCAGGTCAAGGATGGGGTGCTACCGTTTCATGCCGTGACCGGCGACCGCTTGCAACCGCCGCGTCCCGGCGATCCCGAGCCGCCGCGCGTCGGGCTGTTTGCCTCACCAGATGCCTTGCTGACGCCGTCTTATATGGCCATCGCCGCCGCCGATCCAACCATCCGCATCGAGCCGGCCTGGAAAGTCTCGCTGGTTTACGGAATGCCCTGCGCGATCTATCATCAACTACCGGCCGTTTACTATCTGGCGGCGCGGTTTCACGATGATTTCGAATCGGCCGTGCTCCACGCCGTCAACGGCGGCGGGCAAAACCAGGCCCGCGCCATGCTGGCCGGCGCGCTAGTCGGCGCTCAAGTCGGACTAATCGGCATCCCCCGGCGGTTTCTCGATGGATTGGAAAACGCCGCCGTCCTCCGCCAACTCGCCACCGATCTCGCCGCAAGCCTACCGACGCCGTAAGTCGAAAGTCGTTGGTTGTAGGGCTCCTTGAAAGCGGGGCGCGACGCAAGCGAGCGGCGCATCGGTTCTAAAATTTCCATGCTTCAAGCCGGAAGCGGTAGGCGTTGCCATGCTGGGTTAATGACCTGTTAAAATTTGACTTGACAGTCATGGTTTTTTTCTACGATACATCCGCAATAGCCGAGCGATCAGGAGAGACCATGAGCGACGAATTGAATGGCACCATGATGCAGTGCTTTCACTGGTATTCTCCAGGTGACGGCACGTTCTGGGAGGAGGTGAGCCGCCGCGCGGCGGAACTGACGCGCGCCGGCCTCACCGCATTGTGGTTGCCGCCGGCCTTCAAGGGAATGGATGGAAGCCGGGATGTAGGATATGGGGCCTACGATCTGTACGATCTCGGCGAATTCAACCAGAAAGGCTCGGTCCGCACCAAATACGGCACGCGCAAGCAGTACCTGCACGCCATCGACGCGCTCCATGCCGCCGGGCTTCAGGTTTATGCCGACACCGTGCTGACCTATCGCATCGGCGGCGATAGCACCGAAATCGCCCAGGCCACCCCGTATCACCAGGACGACCGCTTGCATCCCAGAGGCGAGCCACGAGAGATCGAGGCCTATACCCATTTCAGCTTTCCGGAACGGCGGGGCCAATATTCGCCGTTCGAATGGCACTGGTGGCATTTCGATGCCGTCGATTACGACGCCAAAACCCGCGAAACGCACAAGGTGTACTTGTTCGAGGGCAAGCATTTCGATCATCAGGTCGCTCTGGAGAAAGGCAATTTCGCGCATCTGATGGGCTGCGCGGTCGACTTTCAAAACGAGGAGACGCGGGATTCCTTGCTGCGTTGGGGAAAGTGGTATCTCGACACCACCGGCGTGGACGGTTTTCGACTGGATGCGATCAAGCACATCGCGGCGTGGTTCTTCCCGACTTGGCTGGATGAGATGGTCGAACACGCCGGCCGCGAATTGTTCGCGGTGGGCGAGTACTGGTCGCCCGATGTCAACAACCTGCATTGGTACTTGAATCGGCTGGGGCCGAAAATGTCCCTGTTCGATGTGGCGTTGCACTACAACTTCCACATCGCCAGCCGGATGGGCGGCAATTACGACATGCGGCGCATCCTAGAAGGCACGCTGATGCAGCAGCGGCCCTATCAGGCCGTCACCTTCGTGGAAAATCACGATTCGCAACCGCTGCAATCGCTGGAATCGGTGGTCGAACCCTGGTTCAAACCTCTGGCCTACGCCTTGATCCTGTTGCGGCGCGAGGGCTATCCGTGCGTGTTTTACGCCGATTATTTCGGCGCGCAGTACGAAGACCAAGGCCGGGATGGCCGGCGTTACCAGATCGTCATGCCTTCTCACCGCGCGTTGATCGACAAGTTGCTCCACGCGCGCCGCCATTACGCGTACGGTGCGCAGTACGATTATTTCGATCATTGGAACCGGATCGGCTGGACCCGGCTAGGCAGCGAGGAATCCTCCAAGGCGATGGCGGTGCTACTCAGCGATGGCCAAGGGGGCGGCAAATGGATGGAAGTCCGCAAGCCCAACGCCAAGTTCGTCGACCTCACCGGGCATATCCAAGAACCGATTTACAGCAATGACGCCGGGTGGGGCGAGTTTCAATGTCTGGGCGGTTCGGTTTCGGTTTGGGTTGAAGAATAGTCGCCGATTTCGTGGAAAAAATCGGCCTCCTCTTGCCAAGGCCCCCTTGCATTGGTTAACCTTCCGCTCCTAATCGCTCAGGCGCGTAGCTCAGTTGGTTAGAGCACCACCTTGACATGGTGGGGGTCGTTGGTTCGAGTCCAATCGCGCCTACCAGTTTCTCTGGTCTGAGTCGCAAGGCAGACAGGTTTTACAAAGGGCGCGCCTTCCTTCCAAAAGAAGGGTTTTAGGGTGCGCCCTTTACTATTTTTACGCAGCGGAATCCGCGAATTTAGAGAATTGCAGCAATGCCGGTAATCACTTTCCCCGATGGCAGCCAGCGCACCTTTGATGCGTCGGTCAGCGTGCGTGACGTTGCCGCCGCGATCGGTCCCGGCTTGGCCAAGGCCGCCTTGGCCGCCAAGGTGGATGAGCGCCTGGTGGATACGTCGCACCCCATCGCTCAGGACGTCCATCTCGCCATCATCACCGAGCGCAGCCCGGAAGGGTTGAACATCATCCGCCATTCCAGCGCGCACCTGCTGGCGCACGCCGTCAAGCAACTTTATCCGAGCGCCCAGGTCACCATCGGCCCGGTGATCGAGAACGGCTTTTATTACGACTTCGCCTTCGAGCGCCCCTTCACGCCCGACGATCTGGAACGGATTCAGGCGCGGATGGAGGAACTGGCGGCGCAGGATATTCCGGTGGAACGTTCGGTGATGCCGCGCGATGAAGCCGTCGCCTTTTTCCGCCAGATGGGCGAGGACTACAAGGCGCAGATCATCGCCGACATTCCGAGTGACGAGCCGATTTCGCTGTACCGGCAGGGCGATTTCATCGATTTGTGTCGTGGGCCGCATGTCCCGTCCACCGGCAAACTCAAAGCCTTCAAGCTGATGAAGGTGGCCGGCGCGTACTGGCGCGGCGATTCCCGCAACGAGATGCTCCAGCGCATCTACGGCACCGCTTGGATCGACCAAAAGGCGCTGAAAGCCTATCTGCACCGGCTGGAGGAAGCGGAAAAGCGCGACCACCGCAAGGTCGGCAAGGCGCTCGATCTGTTCCACGTGCAGGAAGAAGCGCCGGGCATGGTGTTCTGGCACGACCGGGGCTGGCGGATTTATGTCGAAATCCAGAACTACATCCGCCAGTTGCTGCGCGAGCATGGCTACCAGGAAGTGCATACCCCGCAGATCGTGGATCGCAGCCTGTGGGAAAAATCCGGCCATTGGGAAAAATTCCGCAAGGACATGTTCACCACCGCCTCGGAAAACCGCGACTACGCGGTCAAGCCGATGAACTGTCCCTGCCACATTCAGATTTATAACCAGGGCTTGCGCAGCTACCGCGACCTGCCGCTGCGGCTCGCGGAGTTCGGCTCCTGCCACCGCAACGAGCCGTCCGGTACCTTGCACGGACTGATGCGGGTGCGCAATTTCGTTCAGGACGACGCCCATATCTTCTGCACCGAAGATCAGATTCAAGCGGAAGTGTCGGCGTTCATGGAGCTGCTGTTTCGCGTCTACGCCGACTTCGGTTTCAACGAGGTGGAACTGGCGCTGTCCACCCGGCCCGAACAGCGGGTCGGCAGCGACGAAGTGTGGGACAAGGCTGAAATAGCCCTGGAGCTGGCGCTGGATCGCAGCGATCTGCCGTGGCAGTTGAAACCGGGCGAAGGTGCGTTTTACGGCCCCAAGATCGAATTCGTGCTGCGCGATTGCCTGGACCGGTTGTGGCAGTGCGGCACCATTCAGGTCGACTTTTCGATGCCCGGCCGGCTGGATGCCCATTACATCGCCGAAGACGGCAGCAAGCGAGTACCGGTCATGTTGCACCGCGCCATCCTCGGTTCGCTGGAGCGATTCATCGGTATCTTGATCGAGCAGTATGCCGGCGCGTTGCCCGCTTGGCTGGCGCCGGTGCAGGCGGTGGTGCTCGATATTACCGACCATCAGGCCGATTATGCGGTCAAGATCGAAAAATCCCTTATGCAACAAGGTTTCCGGGTCGAGTCCGACTTGAGAAACGAGAAGATCGGCTTTAAAATCCGCGAGCACACCTTACAGCGCATTCCTTATCTGCTGGTCGTCGGCGACCGCGAGATGGAAAACGAAACCGTCGCCGTGCGCACCCGTACCGGCCAAGACCTGGGCGCCATGAGTCTGCCGGCTTTCGTGGAGGTGCTGCAAGCCGACATCGCCCAGCGCGGACGAACTAAGTAATCACTGGAGGACCCCAACATCGCCGCAAATAATGAACTCCGGCTCAACGACGAAATCACCGGGCGCGAGGTGCGCCTGATCGATCAGGACGGCGAGCAAGCCGGCATCGTTTCCCTGCTGCAAGCCAAGCGGATGGCGGAAGAAGCCGAACTGGATCTGGTCGAAATTTCCCCGAACGCCAAGCCCCCGGTCTGCCGGATCATGGATTACGGCAAGTACCGGTTCGAACTGGCCAAGAAGCAGAATGAGGCCAGGAAGAAGCAAAAGCAGATTCAGGTCAAGGAGATTAAATTCCGTCCCGGAACGGACGAGGGGGACTATCAGGTCAAACTACGCAACCTGATCCGTTTCCTGAATGAAGGCGATAAAGCCAAGGTGACGCTGCGGTTTCGGGGCCGCGAAATGGCGCATCAGGATCTGGGAAGTCAACTGCTCAAGCGCGTTGAAGACGACCTCGCTTCCTATGGCGCGGTGGAACAGCGGCCCAGGCTGGAAGGGCGGCAGATGGTCATGACCATCGCGCCGGTCAAGAAGAAGTAATTCTCCTTCAGCGGTCAACGTTTTCCATCTCCGGCGCGCGCCGGGGACAGCCCAGAATTTTCTTAAAATAGCGGAGTTATGCAATGCCTAAGATGAAAAGCAATCGCGGTGCGGCCAAGCGGTTCAAGCCCACCGGGTCCGGCAGGTTCAAGTGTTCTCACTCGCACCTGCGGCACATCCTGACCAAGAAATCGACCAAGCGGAAGCGGCAGTTGCGCGGCACCACCCTGGTAGCCGTGGTGGATACGCCCGCCGTTCGCCAGATGTTGCCTTACAGTTGATGTTGCCGGAGAGTTAAGCCATGCCCCGAGTGAAACGTGGCGTTACCGCCCATGCCCGCCACAAGAAAGTTTTAGACCAAGCCAAGGGTTATTACGGTGCCCGCAGCAAAGTGTTCCGGGTCGCCAAACAGGCCGTCATCAAGGCCGGTCAGTACGCTTATCGCGACCGCCGCCAGAAAAAGCGTGAATTTCGCGCGCTGTGGATCGTCCGCATCAACGCCGGTGCTCACGAGAATGGCCTGTCTTACAGCCGGTTCATCAACGGCCTGAAGCAAGCGGCCATCGAGATGGATCGCAAGGTGCTGGCCGATCTGGCGGTATTCGACAAGCCCGCGTTTGCCGAACTGGTCAACCGCGCCAAAACCGCGCTCGGTATCGCCTGAACGCCGCGCCGGGTCGTTTCGATCCGGCGGCCATCGCGCAGGATTCCGAACGGGGGAAAGGCCGTGGTCTTTCCCTTTTTCATTGTTGATCCCTGAGAGAACCGCCCGCGTGGACGCATTGCCCGACCTCATTCAGTCCGCCCAAGCCGCTATCGCCAGCGCTGGCGATCTCGCCGCGCTCGATCAGGCGCGCGTGCTTTATCTGGGCAAGAAAGGCACGCTCACCGAGCGACTGAAGGAACTGGGACGGTTGCCGCCCGAACAACGGCGCGACGCCGGCCAAGCCATCAACGACGCCAAGCAGGCGCTGGAAGCCGCCATCGCCGCGCGCAAGACCACGCTGGAGACGGCGGCGCTGGACGCGCGGCTGGCGGGTGAAGCCATCGATGTGACTTTGCCTGGACGCGGCCAGCAGCCGGGCGGCTACCATCCGCTGAGCCGAACCCTGGCGCGGATCGAAGCCTTGTTCGCCGGAATCGGCTTCGCGGTCGCCGAAGGCCCGGAGGTCGAGGACGATTTCCGCAATTTCGAGGCGCTCAACATCCCGCCGCACCATCCGGCGCGGGCGATGCACGACACCTTTTATTTCGATGCTCACACCTTGCTGCGCACCCATACCTCGCCGGTGCAGATCCGGGTGATGGAGCAACAAGCGCCGCCGGTGCGGATCATCGCCCCCGGTCGGGTCTATCGCTGCGATTCCGATCTGACCCATTCGCCGATGTTCCATCAGGTGGAGGGGTTACTGGTGGATGAAGGCGTGAGTTTCGCCGATTTGAAAGGCGTGCTCGATGATTTCCTGCGCAATTTCTTCGAGTGCGATCTGGCGGTGCGGTTTCGACCGTCCTATTTTCCGTTCACCGAACCGTCCGCCGAAGTCGATATCCAATGCGTGATCTGCGGCGGCGGGGGCTGCCGGGTCTGCAAGCACAGCGGTTGGCTGGAAGTGCTGGGCTGCGGCATGGTGCATCCGGCGGTGTTCGAGAAAGTCGGCATCGACAGCGAACGCTATACCGGTTACGCCTTCGGTATGGGCGTGGAACGGCTGACCATGCTGCGTTACGGCGTCAACGATTTGCGGCTGTTCTTCGAAAACGATCTCCGCTTTCTGGCGCAGTTCCGGTGAGGCCAAGACGATGAAAGTCAGCGAACAGTGGTTGCGGGACTGGGTCGATCTCCAGCTATCCAGCGCCGAACTGGCAGCGCGGTTGACCATGGCCGGGCTGGAAGTGGATAACATCGAACCGGCCGCGCCCGCCTTCGAGCATGTGGTGGTCGGCCGAGTGGTCGGTTTGGTCCCGCATCCCGACGCCGACCGCTTGCGGGTGGCGACGGTGGATGTTGGCAACGCCGAGCCGTTGCAAGTCGTCTGCGGCGCGCCCAATGTCGCCGTGGGCATGTGCGCGCCGACCGCCTTGATCGGCGCGGTGCTGCCCGGTGATTTCAAGATCAAGCCGTCCAAACTGCGCGGCGTGCCATCGCAAGGCATGTTGTGCTCGGCCAAGGAATTGGGCTTGGCGGAAAGCTCGGATGGCTTGTTGCCGCTGGCCGCCGACAGCCGGCCCGGTCAGGACGTGCGCGAATTATTGGCGTTGGACGATGCGCTGCTCGAAATCGAACTAACCCCCAATCGCGGCGATTGCTTGGGCATGGAAGGCATCGCCCGCGAGGTGGCGGCCCTCATCGACTACGAGTTCCGCCCGCTGCCGGTGGCGGCGGTGGCACCGGCGGTAGACGCCATTTTTCCGGTGACACTTACCGACCCCGCCGACTGTCCGCGCTATATCGGCCGAGTGGTTCGGGGCGTCGATCCATCGGCTAAGACGCCGCTATGGATGCAGGAGCGCTTGCGCCGCGCCGGGGTGCGCAGCCTGGGACCGCTGGTGGATGTCACCAATTACGTGATGCTGGAGCTCGGCCAGCCGATGCACGCCTTCGATCTCAATCGGTTGACCGGCGGCATCGAAGTACGTCGCGCCCGGCCCGGCGACCGCTTGGAATTGCTCAATGGGGTGGTGGTCGAGCCGGACGCGGAAACGCTGTTGATCGCCGACCGGGCCGGGCCGCTGGCCCTGGCCGGGATCATGGGTGGCGAAATCAGCGCCTGCACCGACGCCACCCGCAATGTGTTTCTGGAAAGCGCCTTTTTCACTCCAGCCGGCATCGCCGGCCGCGCCCGCCGTTACGGGTTGCAGACCGATTCGTCTTATCGCTTCGAGCGTGGCGTGGATTCGCAATTGCAGCGCCGGGCCGCCGAGCGCGCCACCCGATTGCTGATCGATATGGCGGGCGGCGAACCGGGTCCGATCATTGAGGCGGTATCCCCGGAACAGGTGCCGTCGCAACCCGCGATCCGCTTGCGCTCGGAGCGCATCCGCAAACTGTTGGGGATGGAGGTTCCCGCCTCGGAGGTTGAGAACATCCTGTGCCGGCTGGGCATGGTGGTGGCGGTCGAAGCCGAAGGCTGGCGGGTGATCCCGCCAAGCAGCCGTTTCGATGTCGCCCTGGAAGCCGATCTGATCGAGGAAATCGCGCGGATTCACGGCTATTCTCGCGTGCCGAGCAACCGTCCGCTGACCCGGCTAGCGATGTCGCCGCAGCCGGAAAACCGAGTTTCGCTGGAGCGGTTCGCGGCGGCGCTAGTGCAGCGCGGGTTTCAGGAAGCGATCACCTACAGCTTCGTCGATCCCGCGTTTCAGAAAATCCTCGATCCCGAACGGGAACCGCTGGCCTTGGCCAATCCCATTTCCGCCGATTTGGCGGTCATGCGCGCCAGCCTCTGGCCCGGTTTGCTCAAGGCGCTGATCCACAATCAGAAGCGGCAACAGCCGCGCGTGCGGTTGTTCGAGCACGGACTGAATTTCGTACCGACGGCGGAAGGTTTGTGGCAGGAGCCTTATCTGGGTGGCGTGGCGGTGGGGTTAGCCTTGCCGGAGCAATGGGGTTTGTCCAAGCGGCCGCTCGATTTCTTCGATCTCAAGGCTGATGTCGAAGCGCTGCTGGCGCTGACCGGCGAGCCGGAGGCTTTCAGCTACGTCGCCGCCCAGCACCCGGCCTTGCATCCGGGTCAAAGCGCCCGCATCGAACGGGCGGGTGCGACGGTGGGCTGGCTGGGCGCGCTGCATCCGCGCGCGGCACGGGAACTGGACGTGGAAGGCGATGCCTGTGTGTTCGAGTTGCGGCTGGCCAGCTTGCAGCCGGCGCGGGTGCCTTCATTTCGAGACTTGTCGCGGTTTCCGTCCAGCCGTCGCGACATTGCCATCGTGATCGATGAAGCCGTTGCGGTCCAGGCCATTTGCGACTGCGTTCGCCAGCGAGGCGGCGAATTGCTACGCGCCGTTCGACTTTTTGACGATTATCGGGGAAAAGAAGTCCCCAAAGGGCGGAAAAGTTTGGCTTTGGGATTGATTCTACAGGACTTCTCGCGCAATCTTACAGATCATGTAGTCGAAGAGACCGTAGCCGGCATTATTGCGGGACTCACGGAACAGTTTGACGCAACGCTTAGGGTTTAGGAGCATGGCACTCACAAAAGCCGATATGGCGGAAAGGTTGTTCGAAGAACTGGGCATCAACAAACGCGAGGCCAAGGAATTGGTCGAGATTTTCTTCGAGGAAATCCGCAGCGCCCTGGAAGCGGGCCAACAGGTGAAGTTGTCCGGTTTTGGTAATTTCGATTTGCGGGACAAGAACCAGCGACCGGGCCGCAATCCCAAGACCGGTCAGGAAATTCCGATCACCGCGCGCCGGGTCGTCACCTTCCGACCCGGCCAAAAGCTCAAGGCGCGGGTGGACGCCTTCAAGGGCGAGGCGCAGTAATGTCGCGACAAGAATCAAATGCTTGGCAAAACCAAGCGATTCCATTAGCATTACCCACCTTCGCGGCGGCCGGTCCGCCGCGCTTCGGGGCGTAGCGCAGCCTGGTAGCGCACCTGCATGGGGTGCAGGTGGTCGGAGGTTCAAATCCTCTCGCCCCGACCAATCAAAAAACGGCTTGGCAAACCATCACCAAGCCGCTTTTCTTTTTGCGTTATCGGGGTCCGATAGACACTCGATTTAACCCTTCATCCCCCCCAGCATGATGCCCGCGATGTAGTATTTCTGAAGGACCACGAACAGCAGCATCACCGGCAACACGGTGAGCACCGAACCGGCCATCATCAATTCAGTGTCTTGGACATGTTCGCCTAGCAGGTTAGCAAGGGCGACCGGCAAGGTGTAGCGATCGCTGTCGGTCAGCACGATCAGTGGCCACATGAAATCGTTCCAGGCGCCGAGGAAAGTGAAAATCGCCAACGTCACCAGAATTGGCCGGCACAGCGGTAGGATCAACGACCAATAGATGCGAAACTCGCCAGCGCCGTCCATCCGCGCAGCGTCGAGCAAGCTGTCCGGTATCGCCAGCAAATACTGCCGGATTAAAAAGATACCGAAAATGCTGGCCATGCCGGGAATGATGACCCCCCAATAGGTGTTGATCAGCCCAAACTGCTTGAGCAGCAGGAACAAGGGCAGCATCGCCACTTGGGCGGGAATCACCATCGCCGCTAACAACCCCCGAAACAGCCGGTCGCGGCCGCGAAAGCGGAACTTGGCGAAGGCGTAACCGGCCATCGAATTGATCAGCAAGGAGATCAAGGTCACAGCACCGGCCAGCAAGGCGCTGTTGAGCAGGTAGCGGGCCAGATCGAGCCGGGTAAACAGCGCCACGTAATGCTCGAAGGTGAGGGTGCTGGGCCACAGGTGCGGCGGATAACTGTTGGCTTCGCCAGCCGGCATCAGCGACGCCGCCACCATCCACAGCAAAGGCAGCAGCGTCAGGGCCACGCCAACCGCGAGCAAACCATACAGCAGCAAGCCGGCAGCGAACGAGCGTCCGCGCTGGCCGATCAGAAAACCCACCGACATCGGGGTGGGCGGGTGGGTACGCGCCGTTGGAGCGTTCGATTGTGTCATGGGGCCTCCTTCCCGCATCATTTTGGCATAATCGAAGCAAGACGCCTAAAAACTGGCCAACTGGAAGCCGTTCGATTCAACCCATAACGTCGAAGGCGGCGCCGGGCGGATATCTGAGAGACAGCCTTGCCAGGGCATGAAAAAAGAGCCTGAATTCGTATTCAGGCTCTTTTTTACTTTACTGGCGCGCCCGGAGAGATTCGAACTCCCGACCACCTGGTTCGTAGCCAGGTACTCTATCCAACTGAGCTACGGGCGCTTTGATTGGGGAGGCGGATTATGCGGATCAGGCCAGCCGATGTCAATTCCGCAGGCCCTTGCGCTAAATTGGCGGAGAGAGAGGGATTCGAACCCTCGATGGAGTTTTATGTCCCCATACTCCCTTAGCAGGGGAGCGCCTTCAGCCGCTCGGCCATCTCTCCGGTGAATGCCCGCTACCGAACATTACAGGGATTTCAAGGATAGCGCCTGAGATCGCCGGCGTAAAGCCCCGAACCCGCTCAGGCGTCAGGCGGTGCGCTGTTGCCAGGCGCAGCGCCGCCGTCCTGCTCGCGTTTGATCCGTTCGTAGATTTCTTCGCGGTGCACCGCGATATCCTTGGGCGCATTGACCCCAATGCGGACCTGATTACCTTTCACGCCCAACACGGTAACGGTCACCTCGTCACCGATCATCAGCGTTTCTCCAACTCTGCGCGTCAAAATCAACATGTCAAGCTACTCCGTGTTCTTCCATATAAAAAGCATCAGGTCATCTCGCGGTTTTCGGCAGCCCGCGTTTATGGTCTAGCGCACGCTTCTCCAGGATTGATCGGGCTTTCAGGCGGCCTTCTCCAGTTCGAACGCCTCGTGCAGGGCGCGAACTCCCAACTCCAAGTATTTTTCGTCGACCACCACCGAAATCTTGATTTCGGAGGTCGAAATCATGCGGATATTGATCCCTTCCTTCGCCAGCGCCTGGAACATCCGGGTGGCGACGCCAGCGTGGGAGCGCATGCCGATGCCGACCAGAGCCAGCTTGGCGATTTTGTTGTCGCCCGTCACTTCACGGGCACCCAATTGGACAGCGTGAGCCCGCAAAATTTCCAGGGTCCGTTCGTAATCGTTGCGGTGGACCGTGAACGTAAAATCGGCGGTGCTGTCCCGTCCGACATTCTGGACGATCATGTCGACTTCGATATTGGCGCCGGAAACCGGTCCCAAGATGCTGAAGGCAATGCCGGGCCGGTCGGGCACGCCGAGCACGGTAACCTTGGCTTCGTCGCGGTTGAACGCGATACCGGAAATCAACTCTTTCTCCATGGGGTCCGCCTCAAATGCTTCCTCAAAAGTGATCAAGGTGCCCGGCCCTTCCTGAAAGGTCGATAGCACACGCAATGGGACATTATGCTTGCCCGCAAATTCCACGGAACGAATCTGCAACACCTTGGAGCCGGAGCTCGCCATCTCCAGCATTTCCTCAAACGTGATGCGATCCAACCGGCGCGCTTCGGGAACCACCCGCGGGTCGGTGGTGTAAACACCGTCGACATCGGTGTAAATCTGGCACTCGTCCGCCTTGAGCGCGGCGGCCAACGCGACACCCGTGGTGTCGGAGCCACCTCGGCCCAAAGTGGTGATATTGCCGTTCTCGTCCACCCCCTGAAAGCCGGCGACCACCACGATGCGCCCGGCGTTCAGATCGGCGCGCATGGCGTCAGCTGCGATCTTTTCGATGCGGGCTTTATTGAAGGCATCATCGGTGAGGATGGGAACTTGTCCGCCGGTGTAGGAACGAGCCGGACAGCCGCGCTTTTCCAACGCGATACACAACAGCGCGATGGTGACCTGCTCGCCGGTCGCCAGCAGCACGTCCAATTCCCGCGGGCTGGGACGGGGGGTAATACTCTTAGCCAGACCGAGCAACCGGTCGGTCTCACCGCTCATGGCTGACACCACAACCACTATTTGGTGGCCACGTTTGTGCCAGTCGATCACCTTTTCCGCCACGTTATCGATACGCTCTAGGTTCCCCACCGAGGTACCGCCATATTTTTGTACAATGAGCGACATATATCCCTACAAAATCTGAATTAAAGCTCATGGTCGCTTGAGAAGATGGCGACTTAAAAGGCGGACAAGTATAACGGAAAAATAGCCATATCCAAAAAAAATTCATGTCGCGTTGCGGCAACGCACTCCCTTGATACAAAACGGAGATTGCAAAGCTGGCTGGACGCTGGCTGAAGGGAAACAGCTTGCTCTCCAGTCGAGGCTGCTATGACAATTTCAGGTGAGTTGCGCTCGGACCCACTCCGGCACTGAACTCAGGGCCTTGTCCAATTGGGAAGGATCAGCGCCGCCGGCTTGAGCCAGATCCGGGCGTCCGCCGCCTTTGCCGCCGACCTGCTGGGCCACGGCGTTGACTAGGTCGCCGGCCTTGATCCGCGCGGTTTCCGCTGGGGTGACGCCGGCCACCAAGCGCACCTTGCCGTCCTCGACCGTGGCCAGCACCACCGCCGCCGCCTTGAGCTGGTCCTTATAGCGGTCCACTGCTTCGCGCAGGGTCTTGGCGTCCACGCCATCGAGCCGGGCGGCCAGCACCTTGATGCCGTCCACCGCCACCGCCTGACCGATCAGATCGGCCCCCTGACCGCTGGCCAGCCGGCCCTTGAGTTGTTCGATTTCCTTCTCCAACTGCCGGCTTCGCTCCACCAGTTGGCGGATCTTGTCGGGGAAATTGTCGCGGTCGCCCTTAACCAGTTGCGCGGCTTGCCGGGCGCGGTCCTGGAGCGCGGTGATATGATCGAGCGCCCGCTCGCCGGTGACCGCCTCGATCCGGCGCACTCCGGCGGCCACGCCGCTTTCGGAGACGATCTTGAGCAGGCCGATATCGCCGACCCGGCGGACGTGGGTGCCGCCGCACAATTCGGTTGAAAAATCGCCCATCCGCAGCACCCGCACGCGGTCGCCGTACTTCTCGCCGAACAAGGCCATCGCCCCGGCGGCCACAGCCTCCTCGGGGGCCATGATTTCGGTTTCCACCGCGACGTTGCCGCGAATCTGCGCGTTGACCAAGCGCTCGATGGTTTCAAGCTGTTCGGCGCTGACCGGTTCGAAATGCGAAAAGTCGAAGCGCAGGCGCTGCGGATCGACCAACGAACCTTTTTGCGCGACATGCGGGCCCAGCACCCGACGCAAGGCCGCGTGGAGCAGATGGGTCGCGGAGTGATGCAGGGCGGTCGCTTGGCGCTTGGCCGGGTCCACTTGCACTAAAACGCGCGCGCCGCGCCGCAGTCGGCCTTGGTTGAGCGCGCCGATATGGACGAAAATTCCCTCGCCCTGTTTTTGGGTGTCGCGGACTTCAAATTCCAAGCC
The DNA here is from genome assembly GCA_016713505.1 of Candidatus Competibacteraceae bacterium. NCBI lineage: Bacteria > Pseudomonadati > Pseudomonadota > Gammaproteobacteria > Candidatus Competibacteraceae > Candidatus Competibacteraceae bacterium. Next base: position 2,870,608 of record JADJPA010000001.1, read on the forward strand.
GTCCGCCCGCAGCCAACCGGCGTCGCCGACCTGACCGCCGGATTCGGCGTAGAACGGCGTGTGATCGAGCACCACCAAACCCTCGTCACCGGCGTGCAGTTCCTCAACCGGCCGGTTGTCGCGAAACAGGGCGATGACGGTGGCGTCTTCCTCCAGACGGTCGTAGCCGTGAAATTCGGTGGAGCCGGCGATGCCGAGATCGTGGCTCTGACGCAAGCCGAATTGGCTGTGCGCCCGCGCCCGTTCACGCTGTCCCTCCATCTCGCGCTCGAAACCGGCCTGATCCACCCGCAAGCTGCGCTCGCGGGCGATGTCGGCGGTCAGATCGACCGGGAAACCGTAGGTGTCGTAGAGTTTGAACACCGCCTCGCCGGGAATGACGGTCCCGGACAGGTGCGCGATGCTCTCCTCCAACAGCCGCATTCCGTGCGAGAGGGTTTCGGCGAAGCGCTCTTCCTCCTGCTGGATGACGCGGGTCACCTGATCTTGCGCGTGGCGCAGTTCGGGGTACGCATCGCCCATCTCCGCCGCCAGCGGTGCGACCAGAGTGTGAAAGAAACCGCCGGTCGCACCCAACTTGTGGCCGTGGCGGATGGCGCGGCGCATGATCCGCCGCAGCACGTAGCCGCGCCCCTCGTTGGACGGCAAGACGCCGTCGGCGATCAGAAACGCGGTGGCGCGGATGTGATCGGCGATGACTCGCAGCGAGCTGGATTGCAAATCCGTAGTCCCGGTCGCCGCGGCGGCGGCCGCGATCAGCTGCTGAAACAGGTCGATTTCATAGTTGCTGTGCACGCCCTGCATCACCGCCGCCAGCCGTTCCAGCCCCATGCCGGTATCGACCGAGGGTTTCGGCAGCGGCGTCAGCGCGCCGTCGGCGCCGCGGTCGAACTGCATGAACACCAGATTCCAGATTTCGATATAGCGGTCGCCGTCGGCGTCGGCCGTGCCGGGCGGACCGCCGGCGATGTCCGGGCCGTGGTCGTAAAAGATCTCCGAACACGGGCCGCAGGGGCCGGTATCGCCCATCGCCCAAAAGTTGTCGCTCTCGTAGCGCTTGCCGCCGGGCTTGTCGCCGATTCGGGCGATCCGCTCCCTGGGAACCTTGATCTCATCGGCCCAAACCTGATAAGCCTCGTCATCGGTTTCATACACTGTGACCCACAGCTTGTCCGCCGGCAGCTGCAACACGCCGGTCAGAAATTCCCAGCCGAAGTGAATGGCGTCGCGCTTGAAATAATCGCCGAAGCTGAAATTGCCCAGCATCTCGAAAAAGGTGTGATGGCGGGCGGTGTAACCGACGTTTTCCAGATCGTTGTGCTTGCCGCCGGCTCGCACGCAGCGCTGCGCGGTCGCCGCCCGCCGGTACGGGCGCGGGTCGCGGCCGGTGAACACGTCCTTGAACTGGACCATCCCGGCGTTGGTGAACAGCAAGGTGCTGTCGTTGATGGGCACCAGCGGGCTGCTGGCCACCACTTCATGGCCGCGATCGCGGAAATAATTCAAAAAAAGCGTGCGGAGTTGGGCGCTGCTGGTCATGGTCGGACGTCTGATCGGGTTGGAATGGATATTAGACCGCTTCAAACAACTGTTTGATTTGCTCTAGGGTAAAGCCGTGCTGGCGCAATACCCGCGTTTGCTGCATCCGGCCCGCCGCGTCGGCGGGGATCGACGACTTAAAACGCTTGCGATGTAATTCCCGCAGCTTGGAAAACCACTGATCCGACAAGTCGTCCACGGCGGCGGCGACCGCGTCGTCCGGCACGCCGCGCTCGCGCAGTTCGCGGGCGATCCGCAGCGGCCCGTAGCCTTTGTCGGCTCGCGCGCAGGCGTAAAGCTCGGCATAGCGACCCTCATCGAGCAGCCGTTCCTCGATCAGACGATCCAACACCGGCTCGATGCGCTCGATCGGGAAACCCCGCTGGAGCAATTTTTGCCGCAGTTCCAGCCGGGAGTGCTCGCGTCGGGCCAGCAGTTCCAGCGCCTTGGCGCGGATCGCGGCCGGCGCGGCGTCGGGGGGCTTCTCAGAGTTCCGGGTCCAGTTCATCGGCAACCGGCGCGTCGGCGTCATCGTTGATGGCGGCTGCCTCAGCCGTACCCGGCACCGCCTCGGGACGGCTGAAGAAATGATCGCGGATTTTGTCTTCCAACTCGCGGGCCAATTCGGGATTCTCCTTGAGATAGGTGCGGGCGTTGTCCTTGCCCTGGCCGATGCGGGTGCCGCCGCAACTGTACCAAGCGCCGGATTTCTCGATCAGCCCGACTTTCACGCCGAGATCGATCACTTCGCCCAGCCGGGATGCCCCCTCGCCGTAGAGGATTTCAAACTCGGCCTGTTTGAACGGTGGAGCCATCTTGTTTTTGACAACCTTGACGCGGGTTTCATTACCGACGACCTCATCGCCTTTCTTGATCGAGCCGATGCGGCGGATGTCCAACCGGACCGAGGCGTAGAATTTGAGGGCGTTGCCGCCGGTGGTCGTTTCCGGCGAGCCGAACATCACACCTATTTTCATCCTAATTTGATTGATAAAAATCACCAGCGTGTTGGAGCGTTTGATGTTGGCGGTGAGCTTGCGCAGCGCCTGGCTCATCAACCGCGCTTGCAGGCCGACGTGGGAGTCACCCATATCGCCTTCGATTTCAGCCTTGGGGGTCAGCGCCGCCACCGAATCGATCACCAAGGTGTCGACCGCGCCGGAGCGCACCAACATGTCGGCGATTTCCAGGGCTTGTTCGCCGGTGTCGGGTTGCGAAACCAACAGGTCATCGACATTGACTCCCAGCTTGGCGGCATAAATCGGGTCCAAGGCGTGTTCGGCGTCGACGAAGGCCGCGCAACCGCCCTGCCGCTGGGATTCGGCGATGACTTGCAAGGCCAGCGTGGTTTTGCCGGATGACTCGGGGCCATAGATTTCGGTCACTCGCCCGCGCGGCAAACCGCCGATGCCCAGCGCGATATCGAGACCCAGCGAGCCGGTCGAAACCGTCATCACATCGCGGGATATGCTGGTATCGCCCAAGCGCATCACGGCGCCCTTACCGAACTGACGTTCGATCTGGGTCAGCGCGCCGGCCAGCGCTTTTTTCTTGTTGTCATCCATTTCGAGGGTCCTTTTGTTGGCAAGGTTGAAAAGGGGTCGGTGAGCTTGGAAACGGTTGTTTTCAGCGATTATTCCACAGAAGCAACGGCTAACCTAGCCCCCGGACCAGCGGCGCAGAACGCGGTATTGTGAGACCGTTTCTTCCGGCAATGATTCGACCAGAGCGATCTCACGGACCGGCCAACAGACTGGCGTGACGGGCGGGCGAGCCGGCGCGGGTCCGGGAAATTTGCGGGCGAGCGTAATGTGAGCCTGGAACGCACGCCGTTCGGGCGTGAAGCCACAATCGCGCAGCAGCCGGCTCAAGTCCGCCACCAACTCGTAAAGTTCCGGCGGGGTTTGGCTGGAGCCCAGCCATAGAATGCGCGGCCGCGGCCAGTAGCCGTAATGATCCAATCTCAATTCCAGCGCCGGTATCCGCACATCCGCGAGCGCAGCTTCGTAAGCCGCATGGCGGGCGGCGTCCGTGGCGCCTAGAAATACCAGCGTCAAATGCAGGTTGGCGTCGCGTATCCGGCGGCGACCGGCGACCTCGGTCGCCAGTGCGGCGATATCCCGGCGCACGGTGTCCTCCGGCCACAGCGCCAGAAACAGTCGCCGGGTTTCAGGCGGGTTGGGAAAAGACATTAATGATCTCTTGCAGCGCGACAGCGACGGTTTGTCGGCGCACGGCGTCGCGATCTCCAGAGAACTGGCGGCGCTCGATCCGGGGCGGTGAACCATCGGCTAAGGCCCAGGCCAGATAAACGGTGCCGACCGGTTTGTCGGGCGTGCCGCCATCGGGGCCGGCGATGCCGCTGACCGCGACGGCGATAACGGCGGAACTGCGTTGCAGGGCGCCGACGGCCATTTCAGCGACCGTTTCGGCGCTGACCGCGCCGTACCGGGCCAGCGTGGACTCCCGCACGCCCAGCAATTCGATTTTGGCGGCGTTGCTGTAGGTGACGAAACCCCGGTCGAACCAGCCGGAACTGCCCGGAATGTCGGTCATCACCTTGGCGATCCAGCCGCCGGTACAGGATTCGGCGGTGGCCAGCAGGGCGTTGCGGCCATGCAAGGTCTGGCCGACTTGCGCGGCCAATGCGTGCAGGGCTGAGCCGGTCATTTCAGCCAGCCTTTTTTGCGGAAGTACCAAAAAGGCGCGGCGATCGAAGTGGCCATCAGGCCGAGCGCGAAGGGGTAACCGAACAGCCATTTGAGTTCGGGCATGAAGTCGAAATTCATGCCGTAAATGCTGGCGATCAGGGTCGGCGGCAGCAGGGCGACCGAGGCCACCGAGAAAATCTTGATGATCTTGTTCTGATTGATGTTGATGAAACCGACCGTGGCGTCCATCAGGAAGTTGATCTTTTCGAACAAGAAGGAGGTATGGCCGTCCAGCGATTCGATGTCGCGCAAAATCTGGCGGGATTCCTCGATCTGTTCGTTGGAAAGCAACCGTCGCCGCATCAAAAAGGAAATCGCGCGGCGGGTGTCCATCAAATTGCGGCGGATGCGACCGTTCAGATCTTCCTCACGAGCGATCCCGGCCAATACCTCGGCGGCGGCTTCATCGGTCAAGTGGGCGGTCAGCACCCGGTTGCCGATCTCTTCCAAATGAGCGTAAATCCCTTCCAAGGCATCGGCGGAATACTCGGCGTCGGTGGCGTACAGATCGAGCAGCACATCCCGGCAGTTTTCAAGATAGCCGGGCTGATGGCGGGCGCGCAGGCGCAATAGCCGGAAAACCGCTAAATCTTCCTCGTGCAGGCTGAACAGGATGTCTTGTCTGAGCACGAAGGCGACCGGCACGTTGCGGGATTCATCGGCCTTGTCGAGCAAAAAATCGGAGCGGATTTGCAAGGAGCCGTTCGCATCCTCAAAACAGCGGGCGCTGGCTTCAATGTCGCCAAAATCGTCTTCATCCGGCAATGTCAGCTTGAACAGCTCTTTGACCAGCAGCCGCTCGTCATCGGTCGGCGCGTAAAAGTCGATCCAAATGGGTCGGGCCTGCTCCAGGTCGGCCTTGGTTTCGATTTGAATTTGGCGGAGGCGGCCGTTTTGCAGTTCGAATGCGTTGATCATGGATTGGACGTGGTTGAGCGATGTGACACGAAAAAGCGGTGAAATGCAGGCTCAGTTAAGGAAAGCGCCTGGTTCGTCGCTAGCGCTATCCAGCAAACCTTTTACCGAGCTTAAGTTGGATTTTCTAAGTCGCCGGCGCGGCCGTGTCGAGGGCGTCGCGGGAAAAGCGTGTTGCGGATCGGTTTGGAAAGGTGCTTGCTGTATGCGCCGGAGGCCGCCGTATCAGAGCTGGCCGGCCCAATTCATTCTGAAATTTTTCAAAACGCGCCGTTGATCCGAGCGCTTTTCGCTAATCAAGCGCCCCAAAGAGGGGTCTCTATAAATAGAGATTCTTTGGGGCGAGCCATGGCCGCTTCAAACGGGATTAGTTGGCGGGTTTGGTGCTGGGCTGGTTGACCTCGCGCTTGATTTCCCTGGCGCCTTCTTTAATCTCCTCTTTGGCGGCGGCCCCGGCGGCTTTAGTCGCCTCGACCGCCGTGGAAGCGGCTTCCTTAGTCACGACAGCGGCGTCGTGGGCGGCTTCCTTGGTGGCGGCGGCGGTCGCGGCAGCGGCTTCCTTGGTGGCGGCGGCGGCGTTAGCGGCGGCTTCCTTGGTCGCCTGGGCGGCGTCGTGGGCGGCTTCCTTGGTGGCGGCGGCGGCGTTAGCGGCGGCTTCCTTGGTGGCGGCGGCGGCTTCCTTGGTCACTTCGACAGTTTTGGCGCCGGCGGCGCTCGCTGCCGCGCCGGCGGCGCTCGCTGCCGCGCCGGCGGCTTCGCCGGCTTTACTCACCGCTTCGCTGGCTTTCTGAGAGGCTTCGCTGGCTTTCTGAGAGGCTTCGCTGGCTTTCACGTCAGCCTTGGCGGCGGCCGCGTCAGCCTTGGCGGCGGTTTGTTGTCTGTCTTCGCAGGCCCCCAGAGCGAGTGTCAGAGCCAATAGGGAGGGGACCAGCAACAAACGAGAATTCATCATCGATATGCTCCTATAAGGATTGGGTTTGTAGGGGGTTTCAAGGCTGTTCCGCAGACTTGGAACTTTGAGCGAGCCTTAAGTTTTGCCTTTATTAAAAATCGTTTTGGTAACGGCTCAACGAATGCCTGGCGCGGCACCTACGCCATCAGGCTAAAGCCGCTCAGGCTGTTGATGTGTGCTGGTCGGCTTCTATCGAAAACCAAAATTTTACAGATTTTTCAGGCATCACGAGTGATCGCGCGCGGCTCCACATCAACGATTGGTATGTTATTAGTTACGAGGCATCCGCGCAACGGACTTTGACATGCGTCTGACAGGCTCGGCGCAAGAGGCTTAAATGACTGTCGATACTGAAAAAAGCGAACCGAACGATCCAGCGGCTGACGCTTTTGAAAAACATACGCCCATGATGCGGCAATACCTGCGCATTAAGGCCCAGCATCCCGAGCTGCTGCTGTTTTATCGGATGGGAGATTTTTACGAACTGTTTTACGATGACGCCCGACGGGCCGCCGAACTGCTCAACATCACGCTGACCGCGCGCGGCCAGTCCGCCGGTGAACCGATTCCGATGGCGGGCGTACCGTTTCACGCGGTCGAAAACTACCTCGCCAAACTGGTCAAACTCGGTCTGTCGGTGGCGATTTGCGAGCAATTGGGTGATCCCGCCACCAGTAAAGGGCCGGTGGAGCGGCAGGTGGTGCGTATTGTCACGCCCGGTACCTTGACCGATGAGGCGTTGTTGGACGAGCGCCACGACAGCCTGCTGGTGGCGTTGCACGAGAGCAAGGGAACTTACGGCCTCGCCAGCCTGGCGTTGAGCGGCGGTCGGTTCACCATCATGCAACTGCGTGGTGAGGCGGCGTTGCACAACGAACTAGAGCGGCTTCAGCCGGCGGAATTGCTGATCGCTGAAGATTGCAACCCGCCTGAATCCTGGCGGAGCCACCCTGGCCTGCGCCGCCAAGCGCCTTGGCATTTCGATGCGGACAGCGCCCGCCGTACCCTGTGTGCGCAGTTCGGCGTGCGCGATCTGGAAGGTTTCGGTTGCGCCGACCAACCGGTGGCCATCGCCGCCGCCGGTTGTCTCTTGCAATACGTCAAGGACACCCAGCGCAACGCCTTGCCGCATCTGACCGGCTTGCGGGTGGAGCGATACGAGGACAGCGTGATCGTGGACGCCGCCAGCCGCCGTAACCTAGAGCTGGAACAGAGCCTGAGCGGACGGCACGAGCATACGCTGATCGGCGTTCTGGACCGTTGCGTGACGCCGATGGGCGGGCGGCTGTTGCGTCGGTGGCTGCACCGGCCTTTGCGCGACTCGCGCACGCTCGGCCAACGGCGGGAGAGCGTGCGGCAACTGTTGGACAATGGCGGCTATGACTACCTGCGCGGTCTGCTGCGCGGCACTGGCGATGCGGAGCGGGTTCTGGCGCGGGTGGCGTTGAAATCGGCCCGGCCGCGCGACTTGATCGCCCTGGCCGATACCTTAAACCGCTTGCCCGGCATCCAACAATTTCTCAGCTTGTTGAATGCCGGTCTGTTAACGGAAATCGCCCGCCGCGCCGGCGCGCATCCAGAGATGTGCGAGCTATTGCGTCGGGCTATCGTCACCAATCCGCCGCAAGTGCTGCGGGATGGCGGGGTGATCGCGCCGGGCTACGACGCCGAACTCGACGAACTGCGCAATTTCAGCGACAAGGCCGATCAGTATTTGGTGGAGCTGGAAGCGCGCGAGCGCCAGCGCACCGGCATCAACAATCTCAAGGTCGGGTTCAATCGGGTCCACGGATACTATATCGAAGTGACCCGCGCCCAGTCGCGGGCGGTTCCCGCCGATTACCTCCGCCGCCAGACCCTCAAGGGTGCGGAGCGCTACATCATCCCGGAATTGCAAGCCTTCGAGCACAAGGCGCTGCACGCGCAGGAACAAGCGCTGGCGCGGGAAAAGCTGCTGTACGATGCGTTGCTGGAACAGTTGATCGTCCGTTTGTCCGCTCTCCAAGCCAGCGCCGCCGCGCTGGCGGAATTGGACGTGTTGGCCGATCTTGCGGAACGCGCGGCCGAACTGCGCTGGAACCCGCCGGAACTGGTCGCCGAACCGGGCCTTGAGATCGCCGCCGGCCGGCATCCGGTCGTGGAGCAGGTGTTGGAGGAGCCGTTCGTTCCGAACGATTTGCGGCTCGAACCCGCGCGGCGGCGGATGCTGGTCGTCACCGGTCCCAACCTGGGCGGTAAATCCACCTTCATGCGCCAGACCGCGCTGATCGTCTTGCTGGCGCATATCGGCAGTTTCGTCCCGGCCGAACGGGCGGTGCTCGGCCCCATCGACCGCATTTTTACCCGGATCGGCGCTTCCGACGATCTGGCTTCGGGCCGCTCGACCTTCATGGTGGAAATGAGCGAGGCCGCCAACATCCTCCATAACGCGACCCCGCACAGTCTGGTGTTGATCGACGAGATCGGCCGTGGCACCAGCACCTTCGACGGCCTGGCGCTGGCGTGGGCTTGCGCGGCGCATCTGGCGGCCACGGTGCGCGCCTTCACGCTGTTCGCCACCCATTACTTCGAACTGACCCGCCTGCCGGACGAGCAGTCCGGCATCGCCAACGTTCATCTGGATGCGGTCGAACACGGCGAGACCATCGTGTTCCGGCATCGCGTGCAAGACGGCCCGGCCAGTCGCAGCTACGGCCTGCAAGTCGCGGCCTTGGCCGGAGTGCCGCCGGCGGTGATCCAGCAAGCCCGCCAGCGCTTGCGGCTGCTGGAGCGGCAGATGTTGCGGCGGGAATTACCGGGGCGACCGGCCGCCTCGCCGCAACTGGCGTTGTTCGCGGACTCCGCGGCGCCGGTGGTTGCCGCCTTGGCCGAACTCGATCCCGATGCGCTTGCGCCGGAACAGGCGCTCGCCGAACTCAAGCGGCTCAAAACGCTGAGCGATTCCTAATCTAGACTTAAATTCAAGACAGGGTGTTCAGCGACGGCGGCTTTGGGAGTGGAGTGCATGAACGAGCAGAACGCGTCAAGCGATGCCGCGGTTATTTTAGAGCGGTTGGTTTCCGACAGCCGGCGTGGCGAGAGACTGGTGTTGGTGTTCGACTATGACGGGACGTTGGTGCCGTTTGCGGCGTATCCCGAGCTGGCACAGCTCGATCCCGCCGTGCGCGGCGTTCTGGCGCGGCTGGCCGCGCTGCCGCGCGTCACAGTCGCCGTGCTCAGCGGTCGGGGGCTGAGCGATGTCGCCGGCATGGTCGATCTGCCGGACTTGCATTATGGCGGTTCCACCGGGTTGGAACTGGAACTGGCCGGAGTGCGCCACCTTCCGGTCGAGACTCCAAGAAATCGCTTGATGCTGGAGGGGCTAAGCACCGCGCTCGAAGCGCGGTTGACCCGCTATCCGGGCGCATGGATGGAAAAAAAACCGTTCGGTTTTACCGTTCACTATCGCCAGGTCGCGACGGATCGCGCGGACGCGATGCGGGCGGACACGCTGGCGTTGCTCGACCCTCATGCCGATGATTTGCAGATCTTCGAAGGGCCGCTCTCCTTGGAAGTGGGGCCGGCCCACGGGCGGAACAAGGGCACGGCATTGCGCGCCATCCACGCTCACGACGGCGCGGAGCCGGCGACGGTGCTCTATGCCGGCGATTCCAGCAACGACGCATCGGCGCTGGCGGTCGCCGCCGAACTGGGCGGCATCGCGCTCGGCATCGGACCGGAGCCGCCGGCGGAAGCGACCGCGCGCTTGCCCGATCCCGCCGCTCTGATCGCACTGTTGACCGCCTTGGCCGCTGGCTTGGCCGCGATTCCTTGCGCTGTTCTAACGCCTCCATCCTCGTGAAGGTTGTTTTAACCGAAACGCGCTCGATAACTTCAAGAATTTAGGAGACTGATATGAGCCGCAATCGCAATCGTTGGCCCGGTGTGGACGATCCGCTCTGGTACAAGGATGCCGTCGTTTATCAGTTGCACGTCAAGGCCTTCGGCGATAGCAGCCAGGACGGCATGGGCGATTTTCGCGGTTTGATTCAACGGCTCGATTATTTGCAGGATTTGGGGGTGGATACTTTGTGGCTGATGCCGTTCTATCCCTCGCCGCTGCGCGATGACGGCTACGACATCCGCGATTATCAGGACATCCATCCCGATTACGGCACGCTGGCGGATTTCCGCGCGTTCGTCAACGAGGCGCACGCGCGGAGCCTGAAGGTCATCACCGAACTGGTCATCAACCACACCTCCGACCAACATCCCTGGTTTCAGGCCGCGCGCCGCGCGCCGCCCGGTTCCCGCGAGCGGTCGTTCTACGTCTGGAACGACGACGACAAGAAGTTCCCGGAAACCCGCATCATCTTCACCGATACCGAAACCTCCAACTGGTTCTGGGACCCGGTGGCGCAACAGTATTACTGGCATCGCTTCTTTTCGCACCAGCCGGATTTGAACCACAACAATCCGGCGGTGGTGAAAGCCGTCATCAAGATCATGCGCTTCTGGCTCGATCTCGGCGTGGACGGCCTGCGCCTCGACGCCATCCCTTATCTGTGCGTGCGCGAAGGCACCCTCAACGAAAACCTGCCCGAAACCCACACCGTCATCAAACAGATGCGGGCGGTGGTGGAGGCCCGTTACCGCAGCCGGCTGTTTCTGGCCGAGGCCAACCAATGGCCGGAGGACGTGCGCGATTATTTCGGCGACGGCGACGAATGCCACATGGCCTACCATTTCCCGCTGATGCCGCGCATGTACATGGCCATCGCCCAGGAAGACCGCCATCCCATCGTCGAAATCCTCGAACAGACCCCAGATATTCCCGACAACTGCCAGTGGGCGGTATTCCTGCGCAACCACGACGAGCTGACCTTGGAAATGGTCACCGACCGGGAGCGGGATTACATGTATCGGACTTACGCCGCCGATCCGAGGATGCGGGTCAACGTCGGTATCCGCCGTCGGTTGGCCCCGCTGATGGACAACGATTCCAGCAAGATCAAGCTGATGAACAGCCTGCTGCTGTCGATGCCCGGCACCCCGATCATTTACTACGGCGACGAGATCGGCATGGGCGACAACATCTATCTGGGCGACCGCAACGGGGTACGCACGCCGATGCAGTGGAGCCCCGACCGCAACGCCGGCTTTTCCAAGGCCGACCCGCAGCGCTTGTACCTGCCGCCGATCATGGACCCGATCTACGGCTATGAAGCGGTCAACGTCGAGGCGCAACAGCGCGAACCGGCCTCGCTGTTGAACTGGATGAAGCGGCTGATCGCGGTGCGCCGCTCCAGCCAAGCGTTCGGGCGCGGGCAGTTGGAGATGCTGCTGCCGGGCAACCGCAAGATTCTGGCCTATATCCGGGAGTATGGCAGCGAAATCGTGCTGTGCGTGGCCAACCTGTCCCGCTCGGCACAACCGGTGGAGCTCGATCTGCGCCGCTTCAAGGGATTGGTGCCGGTGGAAATGCTGGGGCAAACCGCCTTTCCACCGATCAACGACGCCCCGTATCTGCTGACCTTGCACCGCTACGGTTTTTATTGGTTCCGCTTGAGCCAGACCGCGCCGCCGGCGTGGCACGAAGACAAGCGACCGGGGCTGGAGTTGCCGGTGCTGGTGCTGTTCCAGAGTTGGAACAGCTTTTTTCCCGATCTGGTCGAGCCGAGGCGGCGCGAGATGGCGAGCGACCTGCACGAGCGGCTGGTCGACCAAATTTTGCCGGGGTTTCTGCCCGCCCAGCGCTGGTTTGCCGGCAAGGGCGGACGGATTGAAAAGGTGGAGTTCGAGCGCCACGACATCTGGCCCGACCGGAATGAATGGCTGTTGGCGCGCATTCGGGTCTGGCTGGAGGGTCGGTCGGAACCACAAGATTACGCGCTGCCGCTGGCGCTGGCTTGGGGAGATGACACCGAGGAGAAAATCCGGCCGCTATTGCCCTATGCCTTATCTAAAGTTCGAGTCCGAGCCAGGATAGGCGTGCTGTACGATGCGTTCGCCAACGAACAATTCTGTCAGATGCTGGTCGGCCTGATGGCGTCCGGCGCGCGGATTCCGATGGGCGAGGGTCGGTTGCGTTTTTCCGCCACCCGGATTTTTGCCGAACTGGCTGGTGAGGCGCCTGAAGCGTTGCCGGCCAAGCGGCTGGCGCTGGACAGCAGCAACACCAGTATCGCCATCGGCGACCGCTTGTTGATGAAAGGCTATCGTCGGGTTCAGTTCGGTATCAATCCCGAACTGGAGATGGGCCGGTTTCTGACCGAAATCGGGTTTCCGAACATCGCGCCATTGGCGGGCGCGCTCGAATATGAAGGCGATAACGGCGACCGGACCACGCTGATCCAGTTGCAGGGCTTCGTCGCCAATCAGGGCGATGCTTGGGCTTACACCCAGGATTATCTGAAACGCTTCCTGGACGATTGCTTGCAACAGCCGGAGACGGTCCGGCAAGCCGGTGAGGAGGTGCACGCGCTGTATCGGATCTTTGCGACCACGCTGGGCAAGCGCACCGGCGAACTGCATCGGGCTTTGGCCCAAACCACCGGCGATGCGGCGTTCGACCCCGAACCCATTAGCACCGACGATCTGGCCGACTGGTTGAGCCGGATCCGCGGCGAAGCCGTCGCCACCTTCGAACGCTTGGCACAAGGCCGAGCGGCGCTGTCGGAGGCGGCGCAACCGCTGGCCGAACGCGTGCTGGAGGTGCGCGGCGCCCTGCTGGGATGCCTGGAACGAATCGGCCAAGCCGATCCAGAAGCGGTCAAGATTCGCTATCACGGCGACTACCATTTGGCGCAAGTGCTGGTCGCCAAGGATGACGTCATCATCATTGATTTCGAAGGCGAACCGTCGCGGACGCTGGAGGAACGACGCGGCAAGCATTCGCCGCTGCGCGATGTGGTCGGGATGTTACGCTCCTTCAATTACGCCGCGCACGCTGCTCTGCGGCAGGTCGCCACCGATTCGCCAGCGCTTGCGCCGTATCTTGAAGACTGGCAGCGGCAGACGCGGGCCGCCTTTCTGAACGGTTATGCCGAGGCCACCCGCGACAGCGCCGGATTTAACATCGATTCCGCCCAAGCCGCCATGCTGTTGAAAGCGTTCTCCCTGGAAAAAGCGTGTTACGAATTGCGCTACGAGTTGGACAACCGCCCGGACTGGGTGGAAATTCCGCTCGGAGGATTGTGTGAGCTGTTGCCGTTGGCGGCGAAAGAGCCACCGGAATGATCGGAAAGATCGCGCGCCGATGCCGCTGACCGCCCGCCAACGATCCCAGTTCTTCTCGCAACTGGCGACGATGGAGCACGCTGGAATTTCTCCGGCGCAAGCGTTCGCCACGATCGGACGCGATTTGCCGGCCGACGCCCGGCACGCCTTGGCGCAGGCCGCCGCCGCGCTCGCCAAGGGTGCGGATTTGGCGAGCGCGGGCCGAGATAGCGGTGTGCTGCTGCCGTGGGAGGTTCGGCTGGTAAGGGCGGCGGCCACGGGCGGACGGCTGGAATCTTTATACCGGCGCTTGAACGAGCATTACACCAGTCGCGCCAAGCTGTTTGCCCGCCTGAAGTCGCGGCTGCTGTTGCCCTTTCTGATTCTGACGCTGGCGACCTTCGTGGCCCCCTTTCCGGCGCTGTTCCAAGGCGCTATCGGACTGGGTGGCTATTTGTGGCGGGCGCTCGGACCGCCGCTGTTGCTGTACGGCGGCTTGTATTTACTGGTGCTCGCCTACCGCCAGCAACAGCTTCGCGAAACCGGTACCAGCGGGGCGCGATTCCTGTTAGCCATACCCGTACTCGGTAAGTTGCTGGCGCGCCAGCAGCGGCGCGATGGCGTTTTCAGCCTGCTGCTGTTGCTGGAATCCGGGGTGCCGGTGCTAGAAGCGTTGCCCCTGGCCGGAAAGAGCGTCGCCGATCCGCTGCTGCGCTCCCGTTTCGCGGGCGCGGCGGCGGCGCTGGCCGACGGTCGGTCGGCGCTGGCCGAGACCTTGCAGCGTTACGGTGTGGTGGACGATCCCGGCGCGGTGGCGCTGTTCGCCAGCGGCGAAGCGGCGGGGCGGCTCGATCAGGTCATCGCCCACCAACTCCGCCGGTGGGATGCGGAGTTGGAGCGGCAATGGGATACGCTGGCCGAATGGCTGCCCCGGCTATTTTATGTGGGCGTGGCGATCTTTATGGCGGTGAATATCGCGGGCGGTTATCGGGGGCTGCCCGTTCCGGATTGACGGCGTTGGGAGAAAGAACCATGACGACATTTCATGACCTGCGAAGCCGGCGGCGGGACTTACTGAACGATTTGGATGAACTGGAGGATGCCTTTGCCGAAGTGACCGCCGCGCTCGACGAGCCGGCGAACGACGATGAGGACGCCCGCGCCGAGCAGCGCCGACACTTTGCTTGGCTGGAGCGCCAGCGGGCCGGCTTGCTGGTGGTGTTGAGCGAAACGGAGCGGGCGCTGCTGGAATTCGGCGCGGACGGTTGGGACGATCCGTAATCTCAGAGCAATCCCCGCAGCCGTTCTTCTTCCTGCGCTTCTCGTTCCTGCTGCTGCAAGGCCCACATCTGGGTATACAGCCCGTTCTGTTGCAACAGCTCGCGGTGCGTACCCTGTTCCCGTACCCGGCCACGATCGAGCACCAGAATCTGGTCGGCATCGACGATGGTGGACAAGCGGTGCGCGATCACCAGGGTCGTGTGTTCGGCCGCCACCGCCCGTAAAGCCTGCAAGATGGCCTGCTCGGAATTGCTGTCCAGCGCCGAGGTCGCCTCGTCGAAAATCAGAATGCGCGGCCGTTTGAGAATCGCTCGGGCGATGGCGACCCGTTGCTTTTCGCCGCCCGACAGTTTCAGCCCGCGCTCGCCGACCAGCGTGTCGTAACCCGCCGGCAGCGCCTTGATGAAATCGTGCAGTTGCGCCATCCGGGCCGCCGCGGCGATTTCCTCGCGGCTGGCGTCGGGCCGGGCGTAGGCGAGGTTGTAATACAGCGTGTCGTTAAACAGGACGGTATCTTGCGGCACGATGCCGATGGCGGCGCGCAAGCTGTGCTGGGTCGCGGTGCGGATATCCTGACCATCGATCAGCACGCGGCCGTCGCTCACATCGTAAAATCGGAACAACAGCCGCGCCAGCGTCGATTTGCCGGCTCCGCTGGCGCCGACCACCGCCAGCTTGCGACCGGGCGGTACGGTGAAGCTGACTTCGAACAGGATTTGCCGGTCGGGCTGATAGGCGAAATTGACTTTCTCGAAGCGTAATTCGCCGCGCGTGACCGCCAGTTCGATGGCGTCGGGAGCATCGCGAATTTCCGGAATCCGGGCTAACAAGCGGATCAAATCGTCCATATCGACCAGCGCGTACTTGATCTGGCGGTAGACGATGCCGAGAAAATTCAGCGGGATGAACAGTTGCAGCAACAGGGCGTTGACCAGCACCAGATCGCCCAGCGTCATCCGGCCAGCGGCCACCTGACCGGCGGCAAACAGCATGATCAAAGTCGCGCCGGTGGCGATGATCGCGCCCTGACCGAAATTCAGCACCGACATCGAGGTCTGGCTCAACACGGCGCTGTTTTCCCATTGGGTGAGCGTCGCATCGCAGCGTTGCAACTCCCAGCCTTCATTGCCGAAATATTTGACGGTTTCGTAATTGATCAGGCTGTCCACGGCCTCGTTGCCGGCCTGCGATTCCAAGCGGTTCATTGCGTGGCGATGCTCCATCCGCCAGTTGGTGATCGCCAGGGTGAAGGCGACGTAAGCGGCGACGCTGCCGAAGATGACCAGCGTGAACACGGTCGGGTAACGGCCCAGCAGCAGCGCCGCCGCCAGCAGAAATTCCACCACCACCGGCAAGATGCTGAAGGCTAGATAATTCAACAGCGTGCTCAGACTGCGCGCGCCCCGTTCCAAGTCGCGGCTGATCGCGCCGGTTTTACGTTCCAGGTGAAAGCGCAGCGACAGCGCGTGCAGGTGTTCGAGGGTGCGCAACGTCAAGCGGCGCATGGCGCGATAGCGGACCCGCGTGAACAGCACATCACGCAGTTCGCTGAACAAAGCGTTACCCATTTTCAGCGCGCCGTAAGCCAGCAGCAGGGAAAACGGCAGCATGACCACGGCCTGATGTTGGGGGTCCAGGCTGTCGACGATTTGCTTGAGGGTCAGCGGCACGCCGATGTTGGCGATCTTGGCGACGATCAACGCGCCGAGAGCGAGCAGCACCCGACCGCGATACTCCCAAAGATACGGCAGCAGAGCCCGAATGTTGGTCCAGTCTCGGCGTTGTGAAGTGGAAGGTGGCGATTCAGTGGGACGCAGCTCGGGACGCATGACGGGTCGCCTAAAAAACGGAAGGCCACCCGACGGATGGCCTTTGCAGCGCGCTAACTGAAAGGCGCTGGCTATTTGGAGGGAGTTGGCGCGGGCTGGACAAAAGCTGGGGGCGCCGCCTTGGAAACCTCAACGGGCGGCGGCGGGACCACCGAAGCCGGCTCTTTCCGCGCCGTTTCAGCAGTTGACGCGGCGCTGGCCGATGCTGTTGGTTTCGCGCTTGGCACAGGCTGTATAAAGGCCGGTGGAATCGCTTTGGGTACTTGAACCGGAGGTGGTGGAACCGCCGTTGCCGAGGTTGCCGGAACCGGCTTGGCGGCTGGCGCGGCGGTTGTTGCGGGTTGGGACGTTGGCGCGGGCGCGGCGGCGGCTGGCGCGGAAGGAGCAGCTCCAGTCTTAAGGCCCGCCTTCTCCAGCATATAAATGATGGCGTCTTTGAGATTGGCTTCAGTCAGCGAGGGATCGCCGCCCTTGGCGGGCATGGCCCGGATACCGCTGACGCTGTGGGAAACCAGGGTATCCAATCCTTGCGCCAGACGAGGCTCCCACTGGTCTTTGGAATCGACCTTGGGGGCGCCCAGCGTGCCGGTGGCATGGCAGGCGGCGCAGACTTTGTTATAGATCTGATCGGCGGAGAGCTGTACCGCAATAGCGGGCTTGGGCTGTTCGAAGGAAACTCGCGCCACCGGCTTGATCCGTTCGAGGATGGCAGCCTGCTTGCGCGAGTTATCATCCGGCGCAACGTTACCGACGACGCTAATGAGAGCGGCGGCCATGAACAGCACGACCGCCAACAACACCAATCCTGAAATCAAGGTAACGGTCGTGGTCATTACGGACTTATCGGCTTGCTGGCTCACATTTTCACCTCATTAGAATGCGTTTATCCGACCCGAGCATCCCCGGCGCGCAGTGGTCCTACGTCTTGATCGCTCCCTGGCTCGATCCATCATGCAGCTTGCGCGGAAGCACCGTTGAAGGGGATTTGGGGTCAGTTTGTTATGTTGTGGTTTGAATAAGGCTAAACATGTTAATTATAACGGTATTTGGCTGGTGCTGGAAACCAATATCCCGAGCCTCGGCCGGCGGGCAAGCCGCGAACGCGCTCTGGCCATGCGACCCAGCCGGCGCATCAGTCACCCGGCGCCAGACTGGACGCGCCCTGATAATCCGAGTATCTTAATCGCCCTTTCCCCCTGCGCCCGTAGCTCAGTTGGATAGAGCGTCGGCCTCCGGAGCCGAAGGTCGTGAGTTCAAGTCTCGCCGGGCGCGCCAATTCCTTCAGCTTGCTGTCACACTGGTTTTCATCGTCTATTCCCGCCGCCGCCCGCGGAGCCGCGCTGGTTGTGTGCAAGAGCGCACGGCCCCGATTGTAACTGAACTTTATTATTTCGCCGCCAGAGCCGCGAGCGGGAACGCTGATCCCTTGACGGAGCCTAATGGGATGGCGAGCGTTTCGAGCGCGCCCAACAACCGCCCCTCACCCGCGCAGGCGTGAGGGGCGGTTGTTGCCAATGATCGGGAAAGACGTGACGGTTTAACTTGCGGCGGGCGTCTCGTCAGCGTTCGAGCGACGGTTCCGTTCCGCCATGAACTCATCGAACTCGGACCGATCCCGTGCGCGGCGGAGCCGCTCCAGAAATTCCATGAACTCGCGCTGGTCTTCCTCAAGCCGGCGCAAGGTTTCCTTGCGATAGTCGTCGAAGGCCGAGTTGCCGGTCGATTCGGAACGGCGCGGGGAGCAGCAACCCTTGCCCATAGTGTTGAAAAATATCCGAAAACCGTGATGATGCGAGTGGTCGACGCGATCGGAATGACAGCATCTCATTTTTCCGCTCCAAAGTAGGTAAGCCAGCATGGCCAGACCGAAAGGCCACCAGATCATGAAACCCAGAACGATCAAGCCGATCCAAACCGCCTTGTCCATACCGTTGGGTTTCGCTTCGAGAGAATCGGGTTTCGCCGCAAGAATCATGGCCCCTCCAAGTTAATGTTAATCACATTAACAATCGTAGGCGCGGTAACAAGCGCTGTCAAGCAAATTTGTCAGTTAAGGCTTGGGCGGAATGGGGTCGCCGCCGCCGAAACCCAAACCCCGCACATAGACTAGAATGCCGGCTTCCAGCAAATCTTCCGGCGGCATCGACAACCGTTGCGGCGTGCCTTCGCCGGCGTTGAGGAACAGCGAGGCGACGCCGTGGCACAAGGACCAAAGATGCAAGGCCATCATGCGGGCGGGCGGGCGCTGGTGCTTGGGTTGGTTGGCGCACAGGCTTTCCGCCGCGAGGCGCAGCAAGGCCAACGCCCGCTCGCTGGTTTGAGCCAGTTCGCTACCGGTGTCGGGTTGCGGGCAGGTTTCGAACATCGCCGCATAGTAGGCCGGCTGCTGGCGGGCAAAAGCCAGATACGCTCGCCCGCAGTTGATGAGAGCGCGCAGCGGTTCCGGCCGACCCTCGTCCCACGCCTGGACCAGCTCGGCCTCGAACTGCTGGAAGCCGCGCAGCGCCATCTCGATTAACAACGCATTGCGGTCGCGAAAATGCCGGTAAGGCGCGGCCGGGCTGACGCCGACCGCGCGGGCGACTTCGGCGAAAGTAAAGCCGGCGGGACCGCGTTCGGCGATCAAATCCAGGGCGGCCTCGATCAGCGCTTCGCGCAAATTGCCGTGGTGGTAGCGGTCGCGGCCGGTTCCCGAGCTATTTTTGTACCAGATCATGAGAAACTTGCCGAAAGGATAAAGGAGAGTCCGACGGCGGAATTCTAGCAAGTTACCGAAACGACGGGGCAAAACTCACGACCGCGCGATTTTGGGGAGCTATCAAACTGGCTACGATCCTGGTGATCGGTTCGGCGGCGCGCGATGAGGTGATCGAACTGACCGAACCGCTGCGGCCCGGCGCGCATTTGAACGGCGTGACGGGCAAGGCGCGGCTCGGCGGCGGCGGCGCGAACACGGCGGTGGCCTTGGCGGCGGCGGGCCACGAGGTCCTTTTGCTCGCCGCCGTCGGGCAGGATGCTATTGGCGACGCTCTGATCGCCGAACTCGCCGGCGCGGGAGTGAATACGGCGTCGGTGGCGCGCTTGGAACAACCGAGCACCCGATCCTTGCTGTTGGTCGATCCACGCGGCGAACGGACGGTCATCAACGTCGCTCGCTGTGAGGAAGCTGAGCCTTCATCGCAGTTGCTGGATTTACCCGCCGATGCGGTTTACGCGCGCAGCCGCCGCCGCGATCTGACCGCGCTGCTGGCGGCGAAGGCGGATACTACCTTGATCGTCGCTCACGCGCCGCCCATCGAACCGGACGCGCGACCGGCGCATGTGGTAATCGCCTCGCGGTCCGATTTGGAGCCGGACGCCCTGCGCTCCCCTCAAGTCTTGGGGAACACGATTTCCAACGGCTTGGCGCGCTGGACGATCATCACCGCCGGCGCGGCGGGTGCTGTGGCGTATGGTGAAAGCGAGACGCTGAGGGCCTCGGCCCCCGGCGTCCGGCCGGTCGATACCACCGGCGCGGGCGATGCTTTCGCCGCCGGATTGCTGCACGCCTTGGTTCGAGGTCGGCCGATGGCGGAAGCGCTCAGCGTCGCGGTTCGCTTTGGAACCGAAGCGACCTTATGGCCGACATCGGGGTTACCGGCGGCGGCCGTCCATCGTTTGTTACGGGAGATTTGACATGAAAACTCGTCGTCTCGGCCGGCAAGGCCCTGAGGTTTCCGCCATCGGCTTGGGTTGCATGGGCATGAGCGATTTCTACGGCGGGCGCGATGACGCCGAATCCATCGCCACGATCCATCGTGCGTTGGAAGTGGGAATCACCTTGCTCGATACGGCCGACATGTACGGTCCGTACACCAATGAAGAATTAGTCGGCCAAGCGATCCGGGGCAAACGCGACCAAGTATTTTTGGCGACCAAGTTCGGCATCGTGCGCGACCCCAACGACCCCAACAAGCGCGGCATCAACGGCCGTCCTGACTATGTTCGCGCCTCGTGCGAAGGCAGCCTGCGGCGCTTGGGCGTGGAAGTCATCGACCTGTACTACCAACATCGGGTCGATCCGGCCACCCCGATTGAGGAAACCGTCGGGGCGATGGCCGAGTTGGTGAAAGCGGGTAAGGTTCGTTACCTCGGGCTGTCGGAGGCGGGGGCTGCCACGCTGGAACGCGCCTGCGCGGTGCATCCGATCAGCGCCGTGCAAACCGAATATTCGCTGTGGAGCCGCGACCCGGAAACGGATGTGCTGGCAGCCTGTCGTCGACTGGGGGTGGGCTTCGTCGCCTACAGTCCGCTGGGGCGCGGCTTTCTGACCGGCGCCATCCGAAAGCCGGAGGATTTCGACGAGGACGATTACCGCCGTTTCAGCCCGCGCTTTCAAGGTGAGAACTTTACCCGGAATCTGGCGCTGGTCGAAAAGATCCAGCTACTCGCCCAGCGCAAGGGTTGCCAGCCTTCGCAGCTAGCGCTGGCTTGGGTGCTGGCGCAAGGTGACGACATCATTCCGATACCCGGTACCAAGCGGCGGCGCTATCTGGAAGAAAATGCGGCCGGGGTCGAGGTGGCGCTCACGGCGGCGGAATTGGCCGAAATCGACGCGATTTTCCCGCCGGATGCGGCGGCGGGTTTGCGCTATACCGAGGAGATGATGCGGTTGGTGAATCAGTAGGAGCGTTTTATTTTTGCGGGAGCGAGCGTTTTTTTTCGGGTGGAATAAAGGGTGGAGGAGAAGAAGGTCTTGATGGTCTAGGGGAGGGTGGAGCAGCCGGGGAGCTGGTTGGCTTCAGCACCAAATCGACGCGCAGAGTCACTGCGTAGTCGCTATACGCGCCGGTGATTTTGCTGGTGGCCTTTCCCGATTTTGGGACGCCCATTTTTTCAGCGAGCTCGTTGGCGTGTCTGACGAAATTTGGATTGGCTTGCTCGCCCACCAATTTAAAGGTGGACGCTCCGGCCCGCCGCGCCATTTCGGCGGCGCGGCGGATCATCGCCCGGTGGGTGGAGCGGGCCAATTGAATTTCGGCCGCGCTGCCTTCTCCGCGCAGGACGATCATGGAAACCCGATAGGTCACTCCCTCCCCCGTGCTTTCCACCCGCGCAAAGAGATTGCCCGGCTGGCCGACTCTGCCGAGGCGGACGGCGGGATAATCGCCTTGGATGACCCGTCTTAAATGAGCCGGAATCGATGGGTCTGGAACCGGCTCGGGCGGTAAATAGCTTTGGGCCGTGGGGGTAGGCGGTGTTTGCCCTCCTCGCGAACCGCCCGCGCCCCTCATGCTCGCCATCCCCAAGACGGCAAAGATCACCGGCATGAACCAGGTTTCGAACATTTCCCAACCTTTTAGAATCTCGATCGCTTTTGCATCAACTTGCTGTAACGTGCAACGATCTCCCATCGCTTCACGGGCTTCGAGCCAATTGAGCACGTCGGTCACCGTGGAGAGCATGGCGTTGGTGGTGTCCAGCCGGTCGGCCGCTTCTTGATAGACCGGGCCTAGCGCATCGCGCCTGCCGTGCTCGAAGCGATCCATGTTATCGGCGTAGACCGCTGGATTTACGCTGTGAATTTGGCGGCGGATTCTATCCTCGTCGATGCCTGCCCGCGCCCTTTGCTCCATCCAAGCGTTTTGCCAGATTTGAAACAACTGATGGGCGCTCAAGTAATTTTCCGAAGACGCAACCGCGATAAATTCCGCTTTCCTGGCTTGCCATTGACCGCCGATATCGCCGGGTTTGGTGGCGTGTACCGGCTCCTCGGCGAACGCATAACCGTGTTTGTTCGCCATGCTCAAAGCGACTCGGAGGATCAGCAGGTTAATGTTTTGCCGGCTGGCCTCGCGGTATACGGCTCGGGTCCATTCGACCGGAACGGCTCCGCTGAAGCACGGGACGTTATTGAGAATCCATTGGAGAGTGAGCGCCGGGTTAATCCGAGCGCTCGGGGAAGGAACACTGAAGGGGCCAGCCATACGGTTTTCTCTAAGCGCTAATCGGTTATGGATAAACTGGGTAGGGGCGCAACATCGGCTGCCCGAATTGTTGGGAGCGGCACGGTGAAGCCGGACGCTAAAATCATGTTCGTCCAACGACGCCAACCCGTGAGTCGCGGTCAGATACATTCGCTGCTTGTAAAGCTAGGCTCGTAAAATTTCAGTACGATTTCTAAGGCGCTGAGGTTTGTTGCAATTGTTTCAGCGAGTCCCGATGAAGGCCATTGACGCTGGCATTCTCAAAGCCGGCTCCATGGTTTTTCAGAGTGTAATAAAAATCTAACTCACATGAGATAAGCCCCCAGCTATGCCGGGGGACTCCCAGAGGTTTGACCTATACGGCGGTCATGGTGAACCTGAAATCTCGACCAAGAGATGAGAGTTCACGATGAAAGAGTATGAAAGTCTGAGTCATACCCGGTGGGATTGTAAGTATCGCGTCATGTTTATCCCTAAGCGGCGCAAGCGGAAGATTTTCGAGGGACTGCGCCGACACCTAGGGGTGATTTTTCACGAGCGAGCGGCACACGAGGAGGCCACGGATCGGGAGAGGCATCTGATGCCGGATCATGTGCACATGTGCCTGAGTGTGCCGCCGAAATACGCGGTCTCGAACGTGGTGGGCTACCTCAAGGGCAAGAGCGCGATCCTGATCGCGCCAGTTTGGAGGTTGGGAGCGACTTCACCGGCGAAGTGCTCTAGGCGCGGGGGTATTTTGTCTCGACGGTCGGTCTGGATGAGGCGGTGGTGAGAGCCTACATCTGCCAACAGGAGCAGGCGGATGAACGTTACGACCAGATGCGGTTGAGAGGCCTCTGGCCGCCTTGGGCGGCTCACGGGGTAACAGCGCCTTTTAAGCGCTCACCCTATAAGCCCCCGGCTTTGCCAGGGGTCATTTAGCTTGATTAGAAGCTACCGGTAATTACGTGATTAGCTATAAGGCGGGTGCATCGGGGGGCTCTTCAACACCTCGGTCAAGCTGCGGTTTCAATCCGCACCCGTCAATTAAAGCGGGTGAATCGTACCCCCAAACACAGCCCGACCCACCGGTTCAAGTTTCAATCCGCACCCGCCAATTAAGGCGGGTGAATCCCGGAAACGGCACGGCTGAGTTACCTGGAAGAAGACTGTTTCAATCCGCACCCGCCAATTAAGGCGGGCGAATCGATTAACCCCCGTCGCACAGACAACAACACTTTTTGTTTCAATCCGCGCCCACCAATTAAGGCGGGCGAATCCCAGCCGGTGGCGGTTTCCGTGCAGTTCACACAGGTTTCAATCCGCGCCCACCAATTAAGGCGGGCGAATCATTTGCCAGAGGCGCCCAGCATCCGCGCTGCCCTTGTTTCAATCCGCGCCCACCAATTAAGGCGGGCGAATCGGCTACCGGCTGCAGGAGCAGATTTCGGCATGATCGTTTCAATCCGCGCCCACCAATTAAGGCGGGCGAATCATGCGCTCGTGGGCGGCGTGGGCGGCTTGCTCCTGGTTTCAATCCGCGCCCACCAATTAAGGCGGGCGAATCCAACGTGTTGTAGCGCAGGGTCGCGCCGCTGATGTGTTTCAATCCGCGCCCACCAATTAAGGCGGGCGAATCGTCATCCGCCCTGAGTGTGTCGTCGGCGTACAAGGTTTCAATCCGCGCCCACCAATTAAGGCGGGCGAATCCTGCTGTGAGCGCTCTTTTGGAAGATGTCCGCTTTGTTTCAATCCGCGCCCACCAATTAAGGCGGGCGAATCGCGTCGGTCACGCCGTCGATGCCGAAGGCCACGGAGTTTCAATCCGCGCCCACCAATTAAGGCGGGCGAATCTTGCGGGTCGCGGGATCACGCTCCGGCGTTCTTGTTTCAATCCGCGCCCACCAATTAAGGCGGGCGAATCCTCGACCGCCTACTCAGAACACGCCAAACAAGTTGTTTCAATCCGCGCCCACCAATTAAGGCGGGCGAATCAGATCGGCGCGTAGGTCGGGTTGGCCAGCTTGATGTTTCAATCCGCGCCCACCAATTAAGGCGGGCGAATCGGCGCAAGCGCTGTCCGATCCTCTTCGCGCGAGGGTTTCAATCCGCGCCCACCAATTAAGGCGGGCGAATCGCAATTAGGGCTGCTTATCCATTCGGGCCATATCGTTTCAATCCGCGCCCACCAATTAAGGCGGGCGAATCGTTCGGTGCGATGTTGATGCTGCGCTCGACCCAAGTTTCAATCCGCGCCCACCAATTAAGGCGGGCGAATCAGAGTACGCCAAGCGCCTGATCGCCGGACAGGAGTTTCAATCCGCGCCCACCAATTAAGGCGGGCGAATCTCGAATCTCGGCTTTATCTATCTCCCAGGTTTCTGGTTTCAATCCGCGCCCACCAATTAAGGCGGGCGAATCCTTTCTGGTGCCGCGCTGCCCGTGTTCAGAGTGCCGTTTCAATCCGCGCCCACCAATTAAGGCGGGCGAATCGGCATCCGGCCGGGAACCAACATCGACTACATCAAGTTTCAATCCGCGCCCACCAATTAAGGCGGGCGAATCGGTACGCAGGCTGCTATTCGCGCCGGATACAGCGAGTTTCAATCCGCGCCCACCAATTAAGGCGGGCGAATCGTCGAAATTTACGAAATCTTGTCGTAGATATAAAGTTTCAATCCGCGCCCACCAATTAAGGCGGGCGAATCATGAACTACCATGCCCTGAAGGACATGGCTTTCTGGTTTCAATCCGCGCCCACCAATTAAGGCGGGCGAATCTCGATGTATACTTCCATACAAAGTGCATATTATTGTTTCAATCCGCGCCCACCAATTAAGGCGGGCGAATCCTCAGAGATATAGGAGAGTATTCACCTGAGTATTGTTTCAATCCGCGCCCACCAATTAAGGCGGGCGAATCTTTCTTATCACTCTTTACAAGCTTAATGGAATCTACGTTTCAATCCGCGCCCACCAATTAAGGCGGGCGAATCTAGCCAGCCTCTAGGTAATGTAGAGCAAAAACTAGTTTCAATCCGCGCCCACCAATTAAGGCGGGCGAATCGTCTGCGAGAACTCCTGAAACAGCAACCTGAGTATTGTTTCAATCCGCGCCCACCAATTAAGGCGGGCGAATCGTTGCAAGACATGAAAGAGGCGCTTGACGAGAATGTTTCAATCCGCGCCCACCAATTAAGGCGGGCGAATCCTGTTTTCATGTGAGTCACTAGGCATGAACATTGTTTCAATCCGCGCCCACCAATTAAGGCGGGCGAATCGGATTCCACTCTTGACAGTTCTTCAAGTGCCTCGTGTTTCAATCCGCGCCCACCAATTAAGGCGGGCGAATCATTTGCCAGAGGCGCCCAGCATCCGCGCTGCCCTTGTTTCAATCCGCGCCCACCAATTAAGGCGGGCGAATCCATTGTGAACATTACACCACCAATGATTTAGGAAGTTTCAATCCGCGCCCACCAATTAAGGCGGGCGAATCAAGGAAATCTGCTTCAAGTACACGAAGGCGTAGAGGTTTCAATCCGCGCCCACCAATTAAGGCGGGCGAATCCCCTAATCATCTGAGTGATTGCAGGCACTTCGCGGTTTCAATCCGCGCCCACCAATTAAGGCGGGCGAATCACTGAGACTATAGCGGTGGATGAAAGTCATGAATGTTTCAATCCGCGCCCACCAATTAAGGCGGGCGAATCGTGTATTCTTGTGATTGCGTGATCTTAGCCCACAAGTTTCAATCCGCGCCCACCAATTAAGGCGGGCGAATCAGAGCCATCGGTTCATGATCTCTTAGCTTTTCGTATGTTTCAATCCGCGCCCACCAATTAAGGCGGGCGAATCGTACAATTTCATAGTAATCTTGTAGTATTTTTGATGTTTCAATCCGCGCCCACCAATTAAGGCGGGCGAATCCCTGCTGTTTCAGTGTTAGTGGCTGTTTTGTAAAAGTTTCAATCCGCGCCCACCAATTAAGGCGGGCGAATCGAGTTGCTTCGATGACTCCTGCAATGTCTAATTTGTTTCAATCCGCGCCCACCAATTAAGGCGGGCGAATCGATAGGTCTCGATGCTAGTTGAGAAGGGCTATTAGTTTCAATCCGCGCCCACCAATTAAGGCGGGCGAATCGTTTTAAGAACAGGAGTCTTGTCTTTCACACATTGTTTCAATCCGCGCCCACCAATTAAGGCGGGCGAATCCGGAAGACACCGGCGCGGCCAAACCAAAGCCGAAGTTTCAATCCGCGCCCACCAATTAAGGCGGGCGAATCGAGCATGAAAACGCAAGCTGTCATCGAGTTTTACGGTTTCAATCCGCGCCCACCAATTAAGGCGGGCGAATCATTTGCGGGCGCTGGAGCGGGAGCTGTCGGAGCTGTTTCAATCCGCGCCCACCAATTAAGGCGGGCGAATCAGGTGACTTTAAGTCATTCAGGTATCGTTAGCTGTTTCAATCCGCGCCCACCAATTAAGGCGGGCGAATCGACGCCAACGGCCAAATCGTACAAACGTA